>DASYSA010000001.1:0-8697 GCA_036003885.1 Blastocatellia bacterium
CCGGATTCTTCGCAAGCTCGCCGACAAGGGATATGCCGGTTCTCTCTCGGTCGAACTCTTCCTGCCGAGATTCCAGCAGGGTGATCCGTTTGAGGTCGCCCGGGAAATCCGCCAGAAAGCAGAATCGGTCATGCGTCAAGCACGCGTGATGTGATCGCCGCAAAAGTGCATTGATCGGAGCCCCACGCCAGACGTGAAAGCATTCAGCGCCGACGTTATTGCCAACGTGCTGGACAAGTTGCATTTGGGCGGCGTGCGCGAAACTATCGACGATCTCATCAACAAGGCCGAACGCAACAAGGTGTTCCGCGACGGCTTATATGGCGCACTGCGTTGCGTGGCCATGGACGGCTGGGAGCCCTTCGCCTCCTATGATCGGCACTGTCCGCACTGCTTGGTGCGCCAAGTCAAAGTCAAACGTGCCGGTGGCGAGATCGAACAGGTGAATCAGTACTACCACCGTTATGTCGTCGCCATGCTTCTCGGCCCCGACATTGACGTCATTCTGGCTATCGAGCCTGTCCTCAATGATGAGGCTCGCCGCGACACGGAGGGCGAGCACGCCGGACATGAAGGCGAACTCACCGCAGCATACCGTCTCATCGATTCGCTGCACGCGACCTACGGCACCTTCATCGATGCCTTTGTCCTCGACGCCCTCTACGCCAACGGACCCTTGATGACTCAACTGGACGACCACGGATATGGTGGCTTCATCGTCCTGAAGAAAGAAAATAACGAACCCCTCAAGGAAGCACTCGCCCTACAGCATGGCCACGGACCCTGTGAGCCATACGATGACGTCGATAAGAAAGAGCGCATCCAGCTCTGGGATTCCGACGACATCGACACGCTCGATACCTACAAGGGAAAGGTCTGTGTCACCCGCTTAAAATTCCTACGCTCTGAAAATCGACAAAGACGCGGAAAAGATGACTGGATTTGTCGCGTAGAGTTCTGACTTTCACCGCGGCTGACCGCTAAATCCCTTAGAAGCGTCGACTGGGTTGGCCTGACGCCTGCCTTACGCGCAGGCGCATGCTAGATGCTGCCTTTCAATACGCTCCACGTCATCCGGAAACGACGATCCTCTATCAGGTAGTCGCTGAGCAACTGGAAACTTTCCTTGCGACGCAACAGGAGCGTGACCGTCCAGTCCCGCGATTCGTGGAACGGGAATTCCGTTCCTTTTTGGATTGTGGAGTTTTGGAGCGAGGTTTCCTGCGGCTTCGGTGTCAATCCTGCGGGCACGATCGCCTACTTGGTTTCTCGTGTAAAGGAAGGGTCTGGTGTCCTTCGTGTGGTGGGCGGCGCATGAGCGACACTGCGGCCCATCTGGTGGACCACGTATTTCCGGTGGTGCCTGTACGGCAGTGGGTCTTGTCGCTTCCCTTCGCACTGCGCTACCGCATGGCCTACGACGCGCGCCTCACCAGCGATGTCTTGACCGTTTTTATTCGCGCTCTGTTTGGCGAATTGCGGCGGCGCGCTCACGAACTGCTGGGTCTTCGCTCGTCGCAGTGTGGCGCCGTGACGTTCGTGCAGCGCTGGGGAGATGCCCTGAATTGCAACCCACATTTCCATTGCCTGGTCATTGACGGGGTTTACGCAGCCAACGGCGATGGCGGTCCGGAGTTTCACCAATTGCCGACGCCCGAGGATGAGGACGTTCTCCGCTTGACGACGCTCGTGAGTCAGCGGGTTCAATCGCTATTGGAGCGGCGAGGCATTGGTAGTGATGCGGATTCTCAACAAGCGGATCCTTTGTCACAGGACGATCCTGGGATGGCCGCTCTGCTGGCCAGCTCCGTCCGCCGCCGGATTGCGGTCGGTTCCAATGCCGGTCACGGCGTTGTGCGTCTGGGAGATCAAATCGATGGGGACACCATGGATGCTATCCAGGGCCCCCGCTGCGCCATGGTTTCCGGCTTCAGTGTACATGCGAACGTTTATATCGAAGCCCGCGATCGTGTGCGCCTGGAAAGATTGATCCGCTACGCGGCCCGTCCCGCCGTAGCCACAGAACGTTTGTCAGCGCTGCCCGATGGCCGCCTCCTCTATCGATTGAAGCGTTCGTGGCGCGACGGAACCAGCGCCGTCATTTTCGAACGGCAGGACTTCATAGCGAAACTTGCAGTCCTGGTACCCGCGCCGCGCGCTCACCTCACGAGGTATCACGGGATCCTCGGGCCGGCTGCAAAGTGGAGACCGCTGATCGTTCCAACCGGGGATGAGAATGGCAGCGAAACGCCTTTGAACACGCAGCCCTCCTCGCAACCATCAACAGCGCCAACAGCGCCGGTTATCGATGCGGAGCCCGCGGCCCAAATTCCGTGTGCGCGAAAACGGAACTACACCTGGGCCGAACTGATGAAAAGAGTTTTCCTGGTGGACGTTCTTCAATGTCAACGTTGCGGCGGCCCCATGAAAATCCTCGCCGCAATACATCCGCCCGACGCGACACGAAAAATTCTCGAGTGTCTGGGGCTGCCATCACGCGCCCCGCCCCTAGCACCCGCCGTCTCTGACCTCACCGCCCAGATGGACCCGTTCTGCACGTTGCCATAACAACGCAGCAGGATCGGTGTGTTTTCCGCCATGGTGGATCTTGCCTTGAATCCACCGCTCCACCGGAAATTTTCGCTCCACCGGAAATTTTCGTTCTTGAATCCGTCGCCCGCCCGGAAATTCTTGCCTTAAATCCGCCGTGCGCTCGCCTGAGGCCACCCAGGTTTACGTAATCCGCATTTATGTGACAGCATCGGCCGGCGATATACTGGACGACCCCCTTTGAATCGCTTATCCGCTTTATCCTGAATCCGTGGCTTCTGGATCGGAACCTTCCGTCCTGCAAACATCGCGTACCCGCCCTGACTGCCCCATCGGTAGGCGTCTCCGCCGTCTCGCTGATACTTCTCGCCCGTTCGATGCCGGACCTCTTCGGCGATCGCGCACTCGATCACTCTCAATCCTGCCGCCGAGGCCAGTTGTTCGACCTGCCACTGCGTCTCGCTCAAGATCTCCATGATCGGCAACGTCAGATTCACGTTTACGAGATCTTTCAATTCCTGCAACTTTCGATTCGCTGCCTTAGCAAACTTTTTGATAGTCTTCTTCACGGCGATTCTCCTTTCGAAATTTTCCAAGATTTCCCAGAAACCTACCGGGTTCCTGGTTGGAGAGTCGCCTTTCTTCTTTTAAAAGAAAATCAAAAAAACTTTTTCAACTAAAGGTGGGACATCCTCGTCGCACACTGGCGTCGCCATCTCCCTGAGCAAACTATTAGGTTCTGAGAAATAAGAACCGACCAAAACGACCCACCATTACGAGGTAACAGAGTAACCGGATATCCGCTCAGGTTGGCAACACTTCCTGGTGGAGAGTGTTTGGTAACACAGGCGTCATAAAGTAAGATGTATCGCGCATGCCCGTGAGGCTGCAATTACACAACCTGGGCCACCTGCCAGATTCTTCCAAGTTATGCTGCGTTGGGAGGGGCGCACGGCAAGCACACCGGGTTAAGCACAAACCTAACAGTCTTGAGCGGTGAAAAGGGAAACTCTCGTATGACCACATCGGAACGGCGCGTCCTCGAACTCGCCCTCTTAGGCTTGGAAACCGAACGCGCGAGGATTGAGCAAGAGTTAGTAGACGTTCGCCAGCGACTGGGCCGCACACCAACCGCGCAACACATCATCACACGCCCAAGGGAACGAACGAGCAAATTACGAACGACGAACAAAGGTAAACCAATGAGCGCGGCACAAAGGAAAAAGATCTCGCGCGCCATGAAGACACGATGGGCCGAACGCAGACGAGCCAACGCCACGTAGAGCGCTGAGTCGTCCTTCGTGGGAACTCTGCTCTAACAAATCCTCGGATAGAAATGTAGGATCACATCTGAACAGCGAACCGGTCGCCTGTGCTACCGCACTGCCCTAGCGGGTCGGTGCATTCGGATGGAACAGACAATCCGAAGGAAGGAACTTGAAATCCACTCTCCTAAGCGTATTGCGACTGCCTGGATCGGGGTACTGATCGAATGAAGTAGCGAAAACCTCAGTCACCGGCTAATTCCTGATTAAGTGCTCTGCATTTGTTCGAGATTCTTAGCCTTCCGGTCCGCTCTTCCAAGAACTTGCTTCCTTCCTCGACGTTCGCCCTGGCAAGAACTTTTTAGCATGGGCGGTTCGGGGCAGAAACTACGTCTTCTGTACCAGAGGGGAGAGTCTTGCCAATCTGCAGGTAAAACTCCGGTCAACAGCAAAGCGGCTGAGTCTGAAGTGTTAAAAATGACGTGGTTTCGCAAGCCGAATCGAATTGTTTGGCAACTCCTCCACACTTGGCGAGAAGCAAATAACCAAAGCCTTAAGTCTTCGCAAGGCCGGTCAGGTAGGAGAAAACATGTGTGACGAGGGACTGCTAAGGAGGGTGGAACAATTAGAGGTGAGGAGGAGAGAGCTCGATGTATTGATTGCGGCAATCAAGACCTACCTGGAACGTGACGATTCCGCGTGCGACGCTCACAGGATGATGATGGACCTGGTCAATGTGGTACCTGCTGCAGGAACCATTGTGCAATGCCGATGGCCCGGTCGCATTCGAAGCTCTTCGAGGAGGCGCCGTCCTTGTACGGAAGGAACCTCGTCGAATGACGACACGGGCCGTCTAACAGGAGAAGACAGCTGGAGCTATACGAAGCGAATAGAAGATCTCCGGTAACCAGTGGGCTCCGGTGGACACCGTGTTGACCCATGCCACCTCGAAGTAGTAGGCGCTTGGTAGTGTCCGCAATGTTCTACTTGCGGACACTACCAATGAAGGGTGGTATTAGTTGGCTTGGGTTGCACCGAAACTGTCCCGGGGCTATGCTTAAGAAAAACAATAAAGCAACAAACCCATCTAACTGGATCGGATGCCGGCAAGACATATAAAATCGATCGGAAGATTGTCAAATAGCGAAAGATCGATTGAGAAATTCGTTTGTGCAGTCAATGGGAAATCAACCGGGTGCCTATCCTTCTCGAGTAAGGCTGTCAAATTCGAGAATCTCGCACGCCCTCAAGAAGCTCCGTTGTGTACGTCAACCGAATTTCCGACGGGAAAGCGAGAATTCGGATGACATGCCACGTAGCGAAATGTTCGGATTTGACAATCAACCACAAAGCCTTTCAATACTACCCGGCTCTTAAGAAGATCAAAACGTATGTTGAACGGTATCCTGAGCGGCCCTTAACTTTGCGAAAGGCGGCGACAATTGCAGCGATGGAAGCGACGCACTTCTCTAAGTTTTTTCACCGCAAGATAGGTGTTTCTTTCAAACACTGGGAAACGGTAAGGAGGGTTGAACTCGCAATCTCCTTTTTCGACACAGTGCAGACGTCTGTGCTGGAAGCGGCGTTAAAGGCTGGCTTCAATGATCTGACCACCTTCGAACGAGCATTCAAGAGAATTAAAGGCATCACTCCACGAGACTACAAAAAGCATGTTGAAGCCCTATGGCTGGCAAAAACCGCCTGAACCTTACCAAGAATTGCAGGAAACATCCCAACAATCGCCGAGTATTTTCCTGAGGCGCTCAAGTATAAATACGAGGTCAGTTCACAATCGCTAACTGGCCGAGAACGAAGCCCTCAGAAAGGTTCGACGTAAGCGGCTACTTACTTACAGGCCCGAGGTTTGGCCTAGACTGCTTGTTGCTTAATGCCGGGCAATGTTTTCTCAATCTTGCAAAGAGCATGTTCGCAACTTGTCGAGCTTTGAGAAGACTGCCAGCGAGTGAACTTCGCCGACACTCGCCACTTTCGGTAGGAGTACTCAATGATTATCGACGTCTGTCACAGGCTATGTTTATAAGGAATTCCTAGTGATTGCGGCGAACTGCTACGCGCCAGACCCGCAAAGGCTGAAACAGGCGTAGCGTGAGTTTGCATGCGAACCAAACCAGTCGATTCAGATGGAGGTGTTGCTTGAAGAAGTTGCAGAATCTTACATTGTTTTTGCTTGTCTCGAGTCTTGTCTTACATCCGGTAGTGCTTTATTCTCAAGCGTGCCAAGGTCTTGCCGGCCAGTGGACGGATAATATGGGATATGTCTACACCCTGACTCAGTCCGGGACTAACATTGGCGGAAGTGTGACCCTACCGGGTGGCTGCGCTCAGAACTGGACCGTGACCGGGACATTGAACCAAAACGGAACATACACCTTGCACAGTACTGGCACTGGTTGTCCCGCCGTCGACTCGTGGGACGATACTGGCAACGCGCTTGTTCAACCAGGCTGCCGCGAGGGTACGGGATCTTGGGTTAATTCGGACCAAGGGAGCGGAACCTACTCCTGGAGCAAGGCGTGCGATGTGCCCCCCACAGAGAGCAATGTGTTCAATAACTGGGACGATGCAGGTTTCGGGCCTTCGGTTGGTGTTTTTCGAGCGACCCTTTCAACGGGTGGTGGCCTTATGTGGGGCGGGCGCACCATAAGCGAGATTCCCGCCCAGACGGGTTATGATGAGTGTAAAGTTAAAGATCCGAATTCACCGTATCCGGATTACGGTCCCGGGCAGGGAATGGATGGCTCTTCGATCGTAGACTGGAATCAGCAGTATGATGACGCAACTGGCTGGTTGCCCCAGCATGTCAGCTATTATCGGACCTCGGGAGCCGCTCCGTGCACTTTAACACGGTATCAACAGATGAGAATGGCATGCTCTTCGTCGTCGGTGACAAATTATAAGGTGAATGTCCACTCTGCGACGATTAACGCTACGACAGTTCAGTCGTGTCGTGATGGCATTTGCGCAACTAGACTTTACTAATCATAAGGAGCAAGGAGATGACATTCACAAAACCATCCGTTCTCGTGGTTCTAGTTTCAACGTTGGCTGTCGGACTCGGGGTTTTTCGATCCGCAAGTTCACAGGGACAGGCGTCAAATAGCGAGGTCGCGGTCTCTGTGGAAGGCCCCAGACCGTTGGCGGAAGCCGCCAAGCTCCTAGAGTTGAAGCTAGGGGTAGGAGTTTCTTATGAAGATGTTCCACTAGTCTACAGTGGCGACTATGCACGCGCGTCTAACACATCTTGGGGCCGAAAGTACGGTGACGATCACGCGGAGTTCAAGGCCGCAAATCCGTTCGGCTTTATCGGTGGTACATTACAAATCCGATTCCAGACTGATCCGAGAACGAGACAACCCATCGCTCCAGCGAGCCGCCTATTGCAAGACGTTATAGATCAGCATTCGACACGAAACAATCCAGGCGAATTTAGACTGGCGACACTAGGCAAGGACTTCAGCATCGTCCCAACAGCTGCCCGTGATCGGAACGGCAAGATGGTCGCGGTTCGATCGCCCCTCGATTTTCCGATCTCGTTTCCCGTAGCTGAGCGCACCGGGATGGAAACTCTGCGGACCATTTGTGATGCAGTCACCATGGCTTCTGGTTACAGGGTCGGTGTGGGTGGGATTCCGCTCAACATGACGCGAAACACAGTGGTACGCCTCGGTGTCAACGGAGAACTCGCTAGGGACGTTCTTGTGAAGATGCTAGAAGGGTTACGTTGGAGTGACCCGCGCACGCTCGGACCAATGTCTAAGCTTTCCTGGCAGTTGCTCTACGGGTTGGAGGCACACGACATCGAACGAGGGTTTTATGCGTTGAACTTAGAAGCAGTCGAGCGCGAAGAACCAACACGTGTAGGCACAATTCGTCGAGTTCGCGTGTCGCGATAACAATTGCTGAAAAGCTTGCTAGGGCTGGAGTATCCCTCTGGCCCCTGCCATACGTCAGTAAAGGGTCGCTTTACAAAGCGACCCCGTTTCGTGTCACGGTTGTAGATCACAGCCATTTTTCCCGAGACAAGCTTTCGGTTGAGCGATCGACCGCGCCCATAGTTGATCCTTCGATCCTTCTGTTTTTCGAGAGGTCTCTAACGGCCTACCCGGAAATGTGGCTCGCGATAGGCGGTTTCAATTCAAATCTTCGATAAGCCCACTAGAACGAAGCCGCTGTTGCCCATTCTCAAAGGAATTGGGGTTCAGCTAGACAATGAGCCTTGCATACATTCGCTTCGAAGTACCGAAGTACATTCGCAACGAAACGTTCAAATCATTCGATGGTACTACGCCTGCAAAGTTGAAGGAAGCCGACGAAGTAACGCGTAGCGCTTATCCTAATTGTCGATATTGCCCGGAATGCGGAGGCAATCCGTCGGAATGTCCATGGCTCATGTAAAGTAACACGACCCTGGTAAAACGCGGGGGAGGTGAGCGAACCGGCCATAAAACAAACGCGATTGACAGCTGAAAACATTCAGACAATGTAGGAAAAGACTCCTAGTCTTGCTGTCTGTGCCAGGCTCCTGCGAAAATCCAGCAGACGCCCCTCATTTCCCACGTAACGGTCCGGTCTGGACCGTTACCAATTTGTGACCTTAGAGAAAGGCCGAGGACGCTACTCCAAATGTGCTCCGCACTGGCATTTACCGAGCATGGAGTGGCTATGCTCTCTGCGATTTTGAATAGTCCTCGGGCCGTGAAGATGAGCATTGTCATCGTCCGAACATTCATCAAGCTTCGTGAAATTCTGGCTACCAACAAGGATCTCGCTGCTCGGATCGAAAAGCCGCCCGCCCGGAAATTCTTGCCTTAAATCCGCCGTGCGCTCGCCTGAGGCCACCCAGGTTTACGTAATCCGCATT
>DASYSA010000002.1:0-8674 GCA_036003885.1 Blastocatellia bacterium
ACCACAGTAGTACCGGACGTCTACCAGTTTTCTTTCAAGACACTTGGCTGGCATTCTGCTTGCCATGCAAGTGCCCAAGTTCTACTAGTTTAGTCGATAGGATCACACTTGAAACGGTGCGCGGCGAAAATGCAGTCTTAAGCGAAGGCAGGCGCTTTGTTGTTTATGGTGGAAAGGATTCGACCGTCAAAACAAATGCAATACCTTGAAGGCCAGCGAGCGAAAGTCGCTCTTGGCTGGAGAAACTGAGCGCTTCAACTTCTGGAAATCTTCTGCACCTGCCGTAACTGGCCCACGATATCACGGAGGCGAATTGCCAGTTCCTCGATGGTTTGCACCCGCTTCCGCGTCTTCTCACTCAATTCTTCGCGCAATAGCAGCTGTGCCTGGCCCAGCACTCCGGTAAGCGGATTGTTGATTTCGTGGCGCACCCGAGCAATAACCTCCGCCACCTCGTCAATTCTTATCTCGTAGTCTGCAACGAGTTTGCGGAGCTTCTCTGGTGAATCTTCGCTCTCCGGATTGCTTTCTGCTGAAGCGCCATTTTGTGAAGGGCCCTCATTCGAATTGATAGCCGTATCCTGTTTGTCTGGTTCAGTCATAGTTACTCCCAGTTTCCAAAGATAGTCTCTCAATTTCCGTGGGAGCGATCTCGCATAAATGCGGCTTAGCGCGGGAGGTAATTATGTGAACCTATTGTGCCTCGATCTGTAGGCAATAGTAAATAGGTAAATTTGGCAACAGTAAATGGTGAATATTAATGATGAATTGCTAATGTGCGTTTGTGTCTTCGACGAATACTGCTGACTACGAGCCTCGCCCACAAGGTCGCCGACATTACGGTTTAACCATTCATATTTACCATTTACCATTTACCTTTTCACCATTCACCAGCATGCGGTTGACAAGAAAACCCTATGCACTTACATTGAAATTCCTCTTGCTGGGAGGTCGTCTAACGGTAGGACTGCGGACTCTGAATCCGCCTATCGGGGTTCGAATCCCTGCCTCCCAGCCAAACATTTCCAGTAAACTTACGCCCAGAAATGTGTAACTTGAACCATTAATTTGCCGCTCGGGCAAGTTAATGGTTCCAATAGCCTCCGGCAATTTATTGGTTCCAATCTTTTCGGAAAAGTACAAACTACCCTAAATTCCTTCGTAAATTGTTACCCGCTTCCTTTGAGAGCAGTTCTCGGCAACCTATTGGTTCCAAAAGCGTCCGGCAATTTAATGGTTCTTTTTGTTTTGAAAAGCACAAAGGGGCCGCGAACCCCTGCTTGCTGGGATAAGTATTCGCGTCTCACATTGCGGTATCGTGACAGTCACGCTTCGCTAGTCCCCAAGATACGAGATGCTCTGCCCCAGCCAGAGCCGGCGGAACGCGGAATTGCGCAATGGGGTCGCTTTCCTTTTTGTTAGAGTGCTGCATAATCTAGGAATGGACACTGAAACCATGCAAACGGTCTATGAAGCCGCGGGCGGTCTAGACGCGCTGCTGAGGTTGGCCCAGGCCTGGCACACGCGGGTGCTAGAGGACGAAGTGGTTAGCCATGCGTTCAGCCACGGATACCACCCCCAGCACACCGAGCGCCTTGCCGCGTACTGGGCGGAGGCGCTCGGTGGGCCAACAACGTACTCCGAGCGGTACGGTGATGAGACGTCCGTCGTGCGGATTCACAGCGGCAACGGTCCGCATGAGGAGATGGACCAGCGAGCGATCGCTTGTTTCGATCAAGCCCTGCAAGATGTCGGACTTGACAGCGACGAGCGGCTCAGACGCGTGCTGCACGATTACTTCGCGTGGGCAACCACGACCACGATGTCTCGTTACCACGATTCAGCGGAGGACGTGCCGGACGGTTTGCACATCCCGACTTGGTCCTGGAAAGGAGATGGAAATGGGTGACGACGCGGAATACTGCATAAAGGAGCAAGAAGAGGAAGCGCGGTTTAAGCAAGCATCCGAATACGCGGCACTGGTCCACAACAGAAAACCTCTTCAATGCTGGGCAGACGGAGTTGGATATGAGGATGAAATATGGAGTTGGGAGCCCCAGAACAAGATACTGGGGATTTTCTCTAATCTTCACAGAGAGAGGCAGATCGGTAGTGACTAGCCAGCAGTGTTCCAATCGAAGGCGATGAAGAAGAATGGGATAACGAAGATGCCAGTCCGCTCGAAACCGATGATCCCAGGGAGATCAAGTTTGTTGATGGGTTGGAGTTTTACATTGCGAATGGTGAAGCTGATGCAACGCACGAGGTAATTGTGTTGTTTCGATACGATGCTGACCTCACAGTTTTCTTGCAAAAACAAACCCATTGCGCTGTGAGTTAGCTTCGATGACTGAGACCATCTCTTCCAGCATCTCGGCAAGCATTTTTTCCTTCAAAGTTTTGGCCTGCAGCTCGGCAAAGGAACGCGCTGCGTGAGTTAATCTCGCAAATTCAGCCATGTCCGGATGACCGATAGAGGCATCAAGCGCCGCCACAACCTGATCGAAAGGTTTAGAGGATTTCGTTTATCATCTCGAATCTCGTTCCTGGGCTTCGATGGCAAGCACGCCTGGGCTCAAGCCTGTAACTGTTCAGCTGGACTTATCACAATCCAGCCGAACAGTTACCGGGGCTGCTGTAGCCAAGTCCAGATCCCTGGCCACTTATGCTACTGCTGCGGCTCCTTGAACACCTTTTGCGGCCGTACGGATTATATCGATCACCCGTTCCGGTTGCGAGAGCATCGGCACGTGGCTGCTCTCAAGCTCATAGGTTTTGGCACCCATGCGCTTGGCTGCGAAGCGTTCGAGTTCGGGATGGACGGTACGATCGTTTTTGGCCACGATGTACCAACTCGGCTTCGATTTCCAGGCGGTGCCCTCGACCCCATGGTTGAAGATGTCCGCGGCCGGCGCAAAATGTGTGGCCCAGACGACCTTCTGCTCCTGTTCAGACAGGTCTCCGGCGAAGCACTCGACGCCTTTCGGAAGCATCCAGGCTCGACCGTCGGCGACTTCGACGTAGGAGAAAACATCGGTTCTGGGGAACTTGTCCTGCTGACCCTGCGAAGTTTCGTCAGCATCCGGGGCTAGCGCGGCGATGTAGACCAGCCCGACGACGCGGTCATCAACTCCCGCCGCCGTGATCACGCTACCGCCGTAAGAGTGCCCCACAAGAATTGCCGGACTGCTGACCCGCCCCAGCGTACGCTTCACCGCGGTGACGTCGCTCGCAATTGAGTCCAGGCCATACTGGGCGGCGATCACCTGGTGCCCATCCGCTTGAAGCGTGGGGATCACCTTGTTGAAGCACGAGCCGTCAGCCCAGATCCCATGGCAGATGACAATGCTCGGTTTTGCAGTATGTTCTCCGTTCTTTGATTCCATTGCGTACCTCTCCTTTTATAAGTTGTGCGTTGCTCACAAAAGGTCCGAAAGAAAAGCATCGTGTTTCCATAGAAACTTTCGCCTCTCGCTATGGACCTAACTCGCGGTCCGACGGGACCTTTCCCACTTGGCTCGCTTTGGCATTCTGAGGAGGACTGTGGCTCACACCAGCGCCAACCTGCGGTATCCCCCAGTACCTCCGCCATCTTCGCCACAAGATCCTCGACACCGTCTGCAAATCAGTGTGAGTTAAATCCAATGATCAGTCATCACTCGAAAGTGGGAGATTAGCTGGCGCACTGTGAGAGCTGGGGACACCCGTGTGGCTTAATATCAACCTTGCGGCAGCATCGCTAACGTCGAAGACAAGCCCAGGTGAATGCAGCTATAATTCCGTTTCTCTTTTACCTAGGGAGATTACTATATCGCGAGAAAGCCGCGCTTCATGGCGATCGAGACAGCGTGAGTTCGATCATTGGCGGCGAGTTTCTCCATCACATTTTTCATGTGGCTCTTGACCGTTTCTTCGGAGATTGAAAGGCGGTCACCGACGACTTTGTTAGAATTGCCAGCGGCAACCAAACGCAAAATCTCGACCTCTCGTGGGGTCAAGTCATCGGCGTCATAACGTGTCGCCAACATATCAGCAATCTCCGGGGGTATTCGACGAAGCCCTTGGTGAACTTCCCGGACCGTCCGTACAAGCTCGGTACGGAGTGAACTTTTGAGGAGATATCCAACTGCGCCGCCTGAGATCGCACGGGCAGCTTGTACATCTCCAGAATAGGTCGTTAGGACAACAATTCGGGCCTTCGGGAATTCCCGTCGGATGGCAACCAACGCTTCAAGTCCACCCATTCGTGGCATTTGAAGATCCATCAGTGTTACGTCAGGGCACAGTTTTCGGAACTGCTCAACGGCCTCTTGACCACTGAATGCAGACCCTACCAGTTCCATGTCGCTCTGAAATTGCAAAGCGAAGGAGACACCATCGTGAACCAATGGGTGGTCATCCGCGCACAGGATTCGAATTTTATCGTTGGTCGCCATCGTAGCCGATGATATTTACGAATGGTCGCAGCGCTGCGCCCAAGATAATACTACAAGGCCGGTCAAGCATCACCCGAAAGGGTGACCGCAAACCAATTCGATTCCCTATAATCCGTGTGTGGAAGCATTATATCGCTACCCTCGAGGTGTCGTGGGGTTCGCATTCCTTCTCCTGAGGATCGCCGCCGGCATCCTCTTGCTAGCGAATGAGTGTTCTGAAATTTTCAGGAATCCAAATACAGGGTTGCTCATTCGCCTTCTTGTTGGCCTCGGCTTGTGTTTCGGGCTTTTTACATCTTTTCTCGGAATCATCGCGGCTGTTCTTAGCCTCTGGGTTCTGTTCTGGGCGCACACCAACCCGTCGCTTGTTCAAGTCGCAACATTGATCCTCGGCGTAGCCATCGTTATTCTCGGTCCAGGAGCATATTCCGTAGATGCCCTTCTTTTTGGTCGACGACGAGTGATCCTTTGACAGATCACATGGGGGCATGATGACTGTGGTCCGTCGTCTCGTTGCGGTCTGTTATGTACGCCGAAAGTCAGAATTCGGGATATATATCTCGCCATAGCGTACCCTCCATGCCTCGGAGAGTCGCCTTTCGCTTCAAGGACTGTGGAGTAATAATTTGCGTTGTAGCGATTGCTTCACTAGCGTGCACCGAGGCCTTCGGTATAGCCGCTGATCGAAACATCAAACAGATGCGCCATGCGTCGTGGAATGAGGCTTCGGGTCTCAGCGGCGTTGTGTACTCGCTTGCACAAACCACAGATGGATTTCTCTGGATTGGCACCTCCACAGGTCTCTATCGTTTCGACGGGGTGAAGTTTGAACCATTCCTCGAACTGGCGGGGGATCACCCAATCCTGGAGGTTCTCGCACTTCTTCCCGACAGCGATGGAGGTCTCTGGGTCGGCTATCGTAACGGCGTTGCCTTCTTAAAGCAGGAAAAGGCCTCTTTTTATACCGAGCAGCAAGGACTGCCTTACGGGCGCGTGAGTAGTCTCGCGCAGACACAGGACGGCGCAATCTGGGCGGCGGTCACGTTGTCAAGTGGAGGGAAAGTGCAAGGTGGCCAAAATCCTCTGGCGGGGCTGGCTCGCTTCTCTAACGGCGGTTGGGAGAGGATCGGGCTCAATTGGAATTACCCCGCCAATTCAGCTGAAAGAGTTCTCGTCGATGGTGCCGGCACCTTGTGGGTAACAGGCGGACAGTCGGTTCATTTCCTTCTTCGTGGGAGTCGAAGATTTCAGCAAACCGCGGTCAAGGTCAGCACATGGACTGAAGTCTGCACAGGGATAGATAGCTCGGTATGGATCGCTGACTCGAGTGCTCACACTCTTTTCAATTTCCGGAAATCATCTGGGGTGGACTACGTTTCGGTAACGGCAGATCCGCTACAGGATATAAATTCGATCCGTTTTGACAGCGCCCACTCTCTCTGGCTTGCAACAGGTCACGGCTTGTATCGCATTCTCTCCACCTCGATCGGCACTTTACCAAAGCAAACAAGAAAAGAGGCCGAGAAGGACCAGTTTCTGACTGCAGATGGTCTCTCCGGCCGTGAGGTCAAGGCGGTCCTTGAAGATCGAGAGGGAAACATCTGGGTCGGAACAAATAACGGACTCGACAGATTTAGCGATCGCAGCGTCACGCAGTTCACCATAGGCCATGCTGCGTCAGACCTTATCGCCGGACCACATTCTGAGGTATGGGCCAGTCAGTTTGAGGCCTCCCCCTATCTGATCCCTTTGCACGATTGCAAGCCATACCTCCTTCGCAACTGGTTCACTCGCAGTTTTTACATGGATCGAACAGGCACACTTTGGGCAGCGATGCAGTCAGATCCGATGAGATGGGAGAGCCGGGCACTCTGGAAGGACCAAAACGGCAGAATAGAGAGGGTGCCATCTCCCCCGGATATCAAAGGCCCTCTTATCGATGGGATCGTTGGCGACGCCACCGGACGCCTATGGATGACCATAAGAGGCTATGGTGAGTACACCCTACAGGGTCGCAAATGGGAGAGGATTCCCGTCTTCACAGGAAAAGATCATGACCTCTCTCCGGATGCTCAGTTCGTCGACGCAGTTGGACGCGCATGGCTCGTATACTATTCTCGCAACACTGTCGTCATGATCGATGGCGTCAAGCGC
Source organism: Blastocatellia bacterium (assembly GCA_036003885.1). Classification (GTDB taxonomy): domain Bacteria; phylum Acidobacteriota; class Blastocatellia; order UBA7656; family UBA7656; genus DASYSA01. The sequence goes on from DASYSA010000002.1 coordinate 6,591, forward strand.
ACCTTCTTTACTGCTGACAACGGACTTGACCTGGGAAGTCCGATCGTGGGATGGGCGTCCGGCACACAGGTGTGGATCTCTGGGACAAGAGGGCTTGGTTTCTTCGATGGAGAGCGTTTCCAAAATATCCGCGCTTCGGATGGTTCGCTATTCGGAAATGTAAGCGCGATTATTCCCACTGAGCGCGACGGTCTCTGGCTCAAGGGGCCGGAAGGCGTTATACAGATACCGCAGGACGAACTGGTAGATTTCTTTCACGGTCATACCCATGCAGTACGGTATCGGATCTTCGATGGTGCCACTGACTTTGTAGCGCCACTGGCGCGTTTCGGCCCGGCTTCATCCGGCACAGATGCAGTGCGAAGTGGCGACGGCAAGCTGTGGTTCAGTGTGTCCACCGGGGTTGCCATGATCGATCCGACTCACCTTGCAAAGAATGACCAGCCGCCGCCTGTCATCATTCGGAGCTTGACTGCAAATGGTCGAATCTATTCGATCTATCATGATCTAAGTCTCCCAAAGTCCACACGTGAAATTTCACTGGACTATACGGCGCTAAGCCTCACCTTATCTGAGCGGAATCGTTTCCGTTACCAGCTCTTGGGCGTGGACAAGGAATGGAGAGACGTCGGAACGCGCAGGCAAGCCTTCTACACCAATCTCGCGCCCGGAACCTACACCTTCAAAGTCATCGCGGCAAACAACGATGGCGTGTGGAACGAAACGGGAGCCTCAATAACATTCAGAATACAGCCGACGTTCTTCCAGACGATCTGGTTTCGAACACTTGCCCTGCTACTTCTTGCCACTTTCGTTTGGTTGTTTTTTCTTGCGCATCTTCGGCGATCCAACGAGCGAATTGAAGCTCGACTCGGAGAACGTCTGATGGAGCGCGACCGGATCGCTCGTGAACTTCACGATACTCTTCTTCAGGGATTTCAAATGCTGGTGCTGCGATTTCAAGTGATTACTGACTCGATCTCACCGGAGAATCCTGCAAGAGGTTTGCTGGAGGATAGTTTGTCTCGTGCCGAGCGGACATTGCAGGAGGGACGCGATAAGGTAGTTGCACTTCGATCAGAAACCGAATCTGGTAATGATCTCGCGGTAGAGCTCGCCCAATTCGGTCGCGAATTGAGTCCAGGGAGCCAAACGACATTTCGGTTCACAGTGGAAGGTAATCCAAGGCAAATCCATCCCGTCGTTTATGAAGAAATTCTGATGATTGCACGTGAGGCGATAGCGAACTCGTTCCGCCACGCAAGCGCTACCGCGATTGAATGCGTAATTCAATTTGCGCCGCGGTACTTCCTATTCGTGTGCACGGACAATGGGTGCGGTATTCCCTATAAGGTGCTGGAGACCAAGAGTAAAGATGGACACTGGGGCTTACTGGGTATGGAGGAGCGAGCCAGGAAAATTGGTGCGGTCCTTCATATCAACCGCGGCGACACAAGCGGGACCAGAATTAGGTTGAAATTGAGGGCCGGTATCGCCTACGCCGCGAATTCCCGCTCAAGAGTTCTGGGCTTCTTTAATCATCGACGGCGTTGATTTTCACCTGCGAAAGTCTCCCGCCACTCTAGAGACGCATGGAGTTCAATAACGTGCGAAGTTTCCAGGCGATCTGTCCGCGAACTTAGTGTGAAAACAAAGGCCCGGAATCGAGGCTGGCTCCATTTGCCAATCGGGAAAACCGCAGACTCTTGCTCGTACTTTCGGCAAGGCGTGGCTTCCAAATTGCACCTGCGGCAAAAAGATGTTTCCAATTTCCCCGTACCGGGAATTCGGAGCTATCAAGAAAGGGCGCTTTTTGAAATTGTCACGGCAAGGTATTGCTTCCTATCGCGGCAACCATTTGGGTAAAGTCACAGCATGCACCACCACAGCAGCATGGCGCTGGTCTTGTAGTGTTGTTAGCGAGCAGCAATGGTAATGCTGGTTATTGGTGATTGCTTCAAGCTGATTTCAGCATGGCGCTGGTCTTGTAGTGTTGTTAGCGAGCAGCAATGGTAATGCTGGTTATTGGTGATTGCTTCAAGCTGATTTCACCACGAGCGCATACATAGATATCTTTTTCGGAT
>DASYSA010000003.1:0-8687 GCA_036003885.1 Blastocatellia bacterium
TACCCCATTCGTTCGCGATAACCGTCAGCATAGCCCTGCGCGAACGCCTCTCGGTAATTGATGCTGTCAGAGTTTCTGTAATGCTTATGGCTGTTGGGGTCATTCGCCTTGCCGTGTTTCGCATCGTCCTTTCCTCGACTAAGTCCGTCACTATAGCCCTGCTCTCGCTGATAAGCTATAGGGTCGTACACCCTATAGTAGTTCGGGTAATAGTGAGGGAAGAAGAACGGCCTATTCACAACAACCACTCTAGGCCTGTGAACCACTCTGATCTGCGCACTGGCAGTAGTAGCCCACGCACCGAACAGGAGGATGACCGCGACCAATGCACTCGTGACTCCCTTCCTGACTCTATTTGATTTCATCTTTCGTCACCTCCTTCTTTTGTGTTGACTCAGACATCTCCTGTCTTGTGAAGACTGAGTAAGGTCGTTGGACTTCGAACCATTATTTTATGGTCGCTCTACGACCTTACCAAGTCTTCAATACCTTTGATGACCTTGTCCAAGTCAGGGTGGCCCGCAGTCGGCCCTGCCTCGCGAGGCGAGAGTAAGCTACGGGTGTGCAGCAACTTGGAAGTCGATCAGCGCGAACGAGCTCGAAACTCGACTGTCCAATGAAGGTTTTTGGAACTACTCGGTCGGGTCGCGTTAGCCGAAGGGTGATTCTCAGTCGGAGCGCGTGTGTTCCTTCTCTCCGGAATTATTCCACACCGAAGGTAATAAACTTGTGATCCGTTTTCTTGTTGTGGAAGCCCGCGCGATCCCTTCCCTGGACCCTGAATCCTAAATCCTGCCTTGACGTTTTCGTCTGTTTCTGGGGGAATGTCTGTGCTCTTGAGGGCTTCGTCGCTTTCTATTAAGGACGTGGCCGAGTCAAGGGGCAAGGGGCAAGGGGCAAGGGGCAAGGAGCACATCACGTGTCACGGTTCGTGCTTGTTCGGCATGTGTGCAAGATTTTGTCGCAGCCTGCCAAGCTCCATGCAACATTGACCAAACGGTGAACGCAAATGCACTCTGACGACACGGGAAAGGATGTTGACTCAGATTTCGGCGGCAATCGGTCTCTAACGTCACCATCCGGAGAAACCCTGGCGTCTCGTGCTGAGCGGCTCGACCACTCGGGTATGGCCAACGTCATCGAACGCACGCCGATACACATTGAGATCGCGCTTCAGCAAGAACTCCCCGCAATTCCTACAGGACCATTCGATCAGGTTATCATCGCAGGTATGGGTGGCTCGGTGTTGCCTGCCGAACTTGTAATCGATGCATTCTCCGAACGAATAAGGGTTCCATTGAGGGTTATCAGGCATTATCTCCTTCCATTATCGGTGAACGAGAAGTGCCTCGTTATCGTCAGCTCCTTTTCAGGCAACACCGAAGAGACACTGTCGATTGTTGAACCTTTTCCTGAAAAGGCGCCGAATCTGGTTGTGATCACAGCTGGCGGCCAACTGGCAACGCTGGCTAAGAAGAGGGGTTACTCGCTGATTGAAATACCATATCGGCGTGAGCCGGAGGGGTTTCAGCCGAGATCGGCCGTTGGCTACGTCGCGACCTATTTTGCGCGCGTGCTCAGTTCAGCCGGTCTGTTGGATGATCCGACGGCCGAACTGGAGAGTGTGACCGGCTTCCTACGCGGGGTTAACATTCGGCCGGCTGCCGAGGAGTTTGCAAGGTGGCTGGGCCCGCGAATCCCTGTGGTTTATACCGATGAAGAACATCGGATGTCCATTGCCCGAACCGCGAAGATAAAGTTCAACGAGAATTCAAAGCGGCCGGCGTTCTTCAACGGTCTACCCGAGGCAAATCACAACGAGATGATCGGTTTCTCCAATAAGGGCCTCGGAGACTTCGGAATATTGTATCTCCACGACCCGGCGAGTCACCCGCGAATACGAGAGCGCTTCAATGTAATGAAGAAAGTGTTCCTGCAGGAAGGGCTGCACAATGTGGCATTCCGGGAGTGGGAGATCCCCGGAGTGACAAAACTTCAGAAGATCTTCGCGGCGATTAACTTTGCGGACTGGTGTTCATACACGCTAGCGCTTCTCGATGGGGTGGACCCGACGCCGGTGGCGTTGGTGGAGAGTTTTAAGCAGGTGCTGACAGAGGGCCAGGGGTGAGGTGTCAGGTGCCAGACGTTTGGTGTCAGGTACCAGGTGCGAGATGTTCGGTGTCAGCGAATGCTGAGCCAGCGGTCAACTGCCGGCCCCTGACACCTGACACCTGGCACCTGACACCTGATACCTGGCACCTGATTCATTAATTCAATTCGGGAGAGATGACTGATGAACTTGACTCTCAGCCCAATCAGATTCAAAGATCGCGCGGAGACGCTCTACGCGAACAAGGTTGGAATTGTGGATGGCCAGGTGCGGCTAACCTATCGGGAGTTCGGGGAGCGCGCGGATCGCCTGTCGAACGCTCTGACGGGGCTGGGCGTCCAGCGTGGAGAGCGCGTCGCGTGGCTGGGATATAACAGCCACGAGTTGCTCGAGGCATACTACGGCGTCGTACAGATGGGAGCGGTGTTGTTACCCTTGAATATTCGCCTCACGCCCCAGGAGATCGCTTACATACTGAACGACTCCGAAACAGTTGCGCTGTTCTATAACCGGGACTTCGCGCCAATCGTTGAAGGAGTTGGCAATCAATCGCCCACGATCAGACACTACATTCCGGTAGAGGCGAGCGCGGGAGGTGGCTACGAAACCCTGCTTGAGGCGGCAGCGGCCGATTTCACGCCTCCTTCCGATATCCAGGACGACGACCTTGCCGAACTGTTCTACACATCGGGGACGACGGCGAATCCGAAGGGTGTAATGATGACTCATCGCAATCTCTACCTGCATGCGATGCAGGCGATGGCCGGGCTTGGGATCAAGGACGAGAACGTCCAGCTTCACACCATACCGCTGTTTCACGTTAACGGCTGGGGAACGCCGCACACTATCACGTGTTCGGGAGCGCGTCACGTCGTGGCAAAGAAGTTCGATCCTGCGCAGGTGCTGGAGTTGATCCAGCAGGAGCGAGTAACGCACTTTTCGATGGTGCCGACGATGGCGACAGCCCTTATTAACCATCCCCAGCTCGGCGAGTACGACCTCTCGAGTCTCGAGTATGTCGGTCTGGGCGGCGCCGCATCGCCGGTCGATCTGATTCGCGAAGTGGAGCAGAAGCTGGGATGCCCGGCTTATGGAGGCTATGGGCTTACTGAGACCACGCCTGTGCTTACCTTCTCCTTCGTAAAGGACAATCTCAAGCCCCTGTCCGATGAGGAGCGATGGCGGCGCCAGGCGATGACCGGCTATCCGATGCCGGGGGTCGAGATGAGGATCGTAGATGCAAACGATCGGTTTCTGCCTCACGACGGAGAGAGCGCGGGCGAGATCGTGGTCAGGGCTGACAACGTAATGTCGGGCTATTGGAAGCAGCCCGAGGATACGGCCAATGCGATGCGCGGGGGCTGGTTCCACACCGGAGACATGGCGACGGTGGATAAGGAAGGATACTTCCTGATCGTCGATCGCAAGAAGGACATCATCATTTCGGGCGGCGAAAACATCTCTTCGATCGAGGTCGAGAAAGCGATCTACTCCCACCCGGCTGTCTTCGAGTGTGCCGTCATAGCGATACCCGATGATCGCTGGGGAGAGGTGCCAAAGGCGCTCGTTGTACTCAAGCCGGGGGAGGCTCTCGGCGAGAAGGATCTGATCGATTACTGCCGAACGAGATTGCCCGGCTTCAAGCTTCCGAAGAGCATTGAATTCCTCGAATCGTTGCCCAAAGGCGGGACCGGGAAGATTCTGAAGAAGGAGTTGAGGGAGCAGTACTGGCGGGGATACGAGAAGCGCGTGCATTAAAGCGACGTCGGGCTTTTAGGTCAACTCTGAAATCGGAATCGAGGAATCGAGGGCCTGACCCCATCAGGATCCCGCGGAAACTTCCATGCTTCGGCTCGCCTGATGTATAGTTCCTGATTCCTTCTTTGGCGATTTTGACTGAGGAGCTCTGGTTTGGGTTTATGTTTCAAACTAGAACCACAAACCATAAACCGAAAACCAGAAACTAATCATGGCAGATATCGAGACGATTACATCATTGGCTAAGCGTCGGGGCTTCGGTTTTCAATCGAGCGACATCTACGGAGGGCTTGGCAGCGTTTGGGATTATGGTCCTCTTGGGGTCGAGCTCAAGAACAACGTCATGCGGGCGTGGTGGCGAGCCGTGGTATACGAACGCGACGACATGGTTGGACTCGATGCCGGGATTCTGATGAACAGGCTGGTGTGGAAGTACTCCGGCCACGAGGAGACGTTCTCCGATCCGCTTGTCGATTGCCGGAAGTGTAACTCGAGATTGCGTGCCGATAAGCTCGAGGGAAAGCTCTGTCCCGTCTGCGGCTCGTCCGATCTGACTGAACCGCGGCAGTTCAATCTGATGTTTCGCACCACGGTTGGGCCCGTCGAAGACGAATCGGGACTCGCCTATCTCAGGCCCGAGACAGCGCAGGGCATGTTTGTGAACTTCAAGAACGTGCTCGACTCGACCAATCGCAAGCTGCCCTTTGGAATCGCCCAGATAGGCAAGGCGTTTCGCAATGAGATAACGCCCGGCAACTTCATCTTCAGGACTCGCGAGTTTGAGCAGATGGAGATCGAGTACTTCGTCAAACCGCCCGACATCCTGAAGCCCGGAGAGCCCACTGACGAAGAATGGCACGAGCGCTGGATCGAAGACCGATACAACTGGTATGTCGCGCTCGGCATGCGTCCCGAGAACCTGCGCAAGTACGAACAGCCGCGCGCGGAGCTGGCGCACTACGCGAAGCGCACGGTCGATCTTCAGTATCGCTTCTTCCCGGAGCGCGCCGACGAGGAGAAACAGTGGGACGAGCTCGAAGGGATTGCCAATCGGACCGACTTCGACCTGAAATCTCATTCGAAGAAGCCGGTGAATGAGGAGGGCAAGCGGATCAACCCCGACTCGACCGCCGACCTCACCTACTTCGACCACGAGACGAACAAGCACGTCTTCCCGTACGTGATCGAGCCGTCTGCCGGAGTGGGCCGCTCGGTGCTCGCGTTCCTCATGGATGCGTACAGTGAAGAGGAAGTGCGCGGCGAAAAGCGCGTGGTTCTGAAGCTTCATAGCGATCTAGCCCCGATCAAGGTTGCGGTGCTGCCCCTGGCGAAGAACAAGGAGGGCATCGTCACCCTCGCAAAAGAGATCAAGTCGCGGCTTCAACGCACGGGCACGATGCGCGCGGTCTACGACGATACGGCTGGAATAGGCAAGCTGTACCGGCGGCAGGATGAGGTTGGCACCCCGCTTTGCATCACCGTTGACCATCAATCGCTGGAGGATAGTCAGGCGACGATCCGCGACCGGGACTCGATGCTGCAGGAGCGCGTGCCCATTGCAGAGATCGAAGCCATAGTGGGCAAGAGGCTGAGTCCTGTTACCGGGTAAGCCTCGGCAGCTTTGCCGACGGCGCCGCAGTGGCCGATCAGAACTGCGAACGAACAAAGGTTGAACTTCATAAATCGAACCGGCCTGGAAGGGATCAAACAACGAACACCGAAAGGAGATGCTGTCTAATGAAGGTTTTCAAGGTGGGGGTGGTTCTATCACTGGCGGTTGTGTTCTCAACGGCGTGTCACACAACTGAAGAGGGCAACAAGAACGCTCCGAACGCGAACCAGCCGTCGAACGCTAACACGAGTCAGGCCGCGCCCGTGACCTCATCGAATTCGAACGCAAGCGCGCAGCCGGAGCCTTCCGCGACTGCCAACAAAGCTGCCACTGATTCCAAGTCTTCGTCCTCCGCAAAGGTTGACGGGGCAGCGCTGTTTGTCGCTCAGAAATGTGCGACCTGCCACGGCCCGGATGGGAAGGGCAAGGTGAAAGGCGCTCCTAATTTCACGGACGCAGCCTGGCAAAAGAAGGAGAGCGACGCTGATTTGACCGAGGACATCAAGAAGGGCAAACCGCCTAAGATGCCTGCCTTCGAGTCGAAACTAAACGACGGCGAGATCAAGGCCCTGGTCGTCTATCTACGCACTTTCTCGGGCAAGTGAACACGATCAGAGGTCAGAGGTCAGAAGTCAGAGGTCAGAATCCTTAGCCCGCCGACCTCTGATCTCCGACGTCTGATCGGACCTCTGACTTCTGACTTCCGACCTCTGATCTCCGACCTCTGACCTCTGACTTCTGCTATTCTGTCTGCGTGATTCCCGAAGTCCTGAGAATATGTGAAACGGTGAGGGAGTTGGGTGGCCGGGCTATGTTAGTCGGCGGCTCGGTACGCGACCTCCTGTTGGGCCTCGAGTCTAAAGACTTTGACATCGAGGTCTACCGAGTCGACCCCGCTCGCCTTCGGGAGGCCCTCGAAGCGATCGCTCCGGTGAACACGGTGGGCGGAAGCTTCTCGGTCTACAAGCTTGCCTTTGCCGGGAGAAGCAGTACTCAACAGGGTGTGAGTGCTGAAATTAAAGACCGAATCGAGGTAGACGTCTCCATTCCTCGGCGCGAGTCCAAGTCAGGACGCGGGCATCGAGGCTTCGCGATCGAGGGCGATCCGGCGATGAGCTTCGAGGAGGCCGCGCGGCGGCGCGACTTCACAGTCAACGCCGTGCTTTACGATCCGCTGACAGATGAGCGCTTCGATCCTTATGGAGGGGGCGAGGACCTCAAGCGCGGAGTGCTTCGTGCCGTTGCCGCGGAGACTTTCGTCGAAGACAGTCTTCGAGTCCTGCGCGCCATTCAGCTTGCCGCCCGCTTTGAGCTGACCATAGACAATCGGACTATCGAGCTGTGCAGGTCGATCGATCTGTCAGACCTCCCTCGCGAGCGCATCTGGGGCGAAATAGAAAAACTACTAACCCTGGCGGCACGTCCTTCGATAGGTCTTCAGGCGGCGCTCGATCTGGGCGTTTTGGATAACCTCTTTCCCGAAATTCGCGCGCTGGTGGATTGCCCGCAGGAACCTGAATGGCATCCCGAAGGTGACGTCTTCATTCACACGAAGCTCTGTCTTGACGAAGCGGTGAAGCTCAGCGGCGATCTGACGAGAGAGAAGCGAGTGACAGTAATGCTTGGAACGTTGTGTCACGATCTGGGTAAGCCGCTCACGACCGAACTGCTCGGCGGCCGCGTCAGATCTTTAGGTCACGACTCGGCGGGACTCGAACCGACAACATCGTTCCTGGACAAGCTGGGTTTATACACGCTGGGGGGATATGACGTGCGTTCTCAGGTTCTGGCTTTGGTACACGAGCATCTGCGGCCGGGGCAGTTCTATGAAGAGCGAGAGCGAATAACGGACGGCGCCTTTCGCAGACTGGCACGAAAGGTGGATATGAACCTGCTCTACCGGGTGGCAAAGGCGGACTCGCTGGGGCGCGTCTCGATGGCATCTTCGTTCAAGCAGGAGTGGTTTCTGGAGAAGGCTCGAGCGCTGGGAGTGGAGCACGCTCCACCCGAGCCTCTGTTGATGGGCCGCCATCTCCTCGAAGCTGGATTCGAGGAAGGCGCGAAGATGGGCGAAATCCTCCGCAAGGTCTACGAGCTGCAACTGGATGGCCAGGTGAATTCTCTGGAGAGCGCACTCGCGGCTGCGCATAGATTACAGTGAGGCTCTTTATTGTATAGGTGCCAGGTGCCAGGGGTCAGGGCAAGCAGGGTGTAGGGATCGCGTGTTAGACCGCTGGGCCATCAGATCCACCTAGGACGCTAAGCCTGGATGTGAAAGCATTCCATCGATGCTTGCATCTCCGAGACCTGGCCTGCGAGGCACCCGAACCCTTGGCACTTGGCACCAGGTCCCGACACCTGGCCACACACCTCACAACCTGGCACCTCACCACCTGGCACCTCACACCTGACACCTCACACCTGGCACCTGGCACCTGGCACCTGGCACCTGGCACCTGGCATCTGGCACCTCTCTTCCTTAATTAGGGCCGCGACGTTTACCCCATGTAGGCGGCGGCGGCTCTTTGGTATCCCGCTGGACCGGGTGCTCTTTGAGCAGCCGCATTGCCTCCTGCACCGCTCGCTCGAGTTGCGCATCGTGTCCCGCAATTGCGTCCTTTGGCCAGTTCTCCTGGTCTATGTCGGGCGCGACGCCTTCGTTCTCCACCGCCCACTTTCCGTCGCGCGCGAAGAAGCCTCCGCGCGGAGCAATCATCGATCCCCCATCGACGAAAGTTGGAGTATCGGCTGTATGGACCAGCCCTCCCCACGTGCGTTTTCCGACTAGCGACCCGATCTTCCGGCGCTTGAACATGTATGGCATCAGGTCGCCGCCTGAGCCGGCCATTTCATTTATGATCATCACCTTTGGGCCCCAGATTCCGGCCGATGGACTCGTAAACGGATATCGCTCGCCCGCCACGTTGTTGAAGTAGCCGTCGAAATCTCGCTGAAGTACGTCAATGATGTAATCGGCCGCCGAGCCGCCGCCGTTGAATCGCTCGTCGATGATCGCGCCCTTCTTTTCCTGCTGCGCGAAGTAGTAGCGGTTGAAGCTCGTGTATCCCGGCTGTCCCGTGTTGGGAACATAGACGTAGGCCAGCTGGCCGTCGGACAGCTTGTCGACCAGTCGGCGGTTGTGCTCGACCCATGCACGCGTACGCAACCCCTGCTCGTTGGCAACGGGAACAACCGTCACCTGCCTCG
>DASYSA010000004.1:0-9297 GCA_036003885.1 Blastocatellia bacterium
CGTCGGGCGGCAGTCCCCATTCGGTGACGTGTTCCTCTCGGTTGGCGGCCGGCGAAATGCCTATGGTCAGTCCGCCATGCGCTCCGGCTGCTCGAGAGACCATGTCGGGAAGACCCGTCGTAGCGCCGGTCAGCAGGACGAATCCCCGTTTGGCGATTGCAGCCCCAAGATGCTCCGCCATGGTGCTCAGTTGTCCTTTGTCGCCGTCCGCCAGAACATCCCTCGCGGAACCCATTACTCCCACCATGATGTTGCCTGTGGGTCTCATGATCGCTGTCATTTGCAGCCGCAAAAATTCATTAATCAGGAGCCTGAATGTCCACCAGCTAAGCTCCTCTTATGAAAGGCAGTTCAACGACGGTCGCCGGAATGGAAATGCCCTCAGACTCTACTTCAACACTGGTACCGGGATCCAGGTAGCCGTACTTCAGGAGCGCCAGCGCAATCACTGACCCGAGAACCTGAGACTTCAACGCACTGGTCACCACGCCGATCTCCTTGCCCTCTTTTGTGACACGCCCATCATGCGATGGAGGGATTTCGCCGGAAATCTTGAGCCCGGACAGGCGCTTACTCACGTGGCCGCGATAGGTCGCCATCGCAACAGCTTCCTGGCCCGTATAGCAGCCCTTTGTAAAGCTGACAGCATCGGCCATTCCCGTCTCCAGCATCATGTTTCCTTCGTCAATGTCCCGTCCATACACCGGGATCCCGGCCTCGATGCGCAGCGCATCCAACGCGGTCTGGCCAACGGGAGCGATAGAATGGAAGTCTCCCTTCAGGAGTACGAAGTCCCAGATGTCCTTGAGTGCGGGGGTCGGAGCCAGAATATCGTAACCAGGCTCTCCCGTGTGTGAAGCCCGCGTCACTGATACGTGATGGCCGGCTATGATTGTGCTGATCCATTCGTGCTCGGCAAGGTGCGGCACCGGGTCGAAACAGACCTCTTTCATCACGAGGAGCGACTTGGGTCCCTGCACCGACAGGAGCCGGTGGAGATCGGTGACGTCTTCAACCTTGAAGTCGCCTGCATAAGACATCGGGAAGATGTACTTGTTTACCTTGTCGTGAGTTTGCGGGTCTGTGATGATCAGAAACTCGCCGCCGTCCAGTCCCAGGATTCGGCACAGGGCGATGACCTTGCCCTTGCCGGTTAAGAACGCCGCCCTCACTCCCTTTCCTTTGGAAAGAGCTTTGACGTCGTTGGTAACCAGGCCCTGCAGGAACTGAGCACCCTCTTTTCCGCCAATACGGATTGCACCGCAGAAGGAGAGATCCAGTAGCCCGACAGAACTCCTGACTGCCCGCTGTTCTTCTGCAGAATCGCCGAATGATTCAGCCATCTCCCAGCCAAAGAACGGCGACAATCGCGCACCCTTTTCGATTTGGGCCACAGAAAGCGGGGTTGCTTTAGCAACGTCCTCGATTGCCTCTCCCATAGATTACCCTCTCCAGTTGTCAGTGGTCCGTTGTCAGTGGTCCGTTGTCAGTAGTCCGTTGTCATTGTCGCTCTTGCGCTATCTGCTGCTACGGACCACGGACAACAAGCATTATATAACAGGCCGCAAAGCCGCAGGGGGCCTTATTCGGGCGGGACCGCCAACAAGAGAGGTGCTCTGCCTCTGTGTGCTGTTTGTGCGGAAAGTGCCGGTTGTTGACGCGTCATGCGAGGTGGTCGGCGAGGTCTCTTTCGAGTTCCTGGGGAGTAACCTGCTCGCCTTTGTTGAGCCGCTCGAGTGTGCGTTCAATGATCAGCTTGGCTTCATCCTTGCCTTGGTCATTCAGAAAACCATCGAAGAAATGATCACCCGCTATTGCCCGGTTGATCTCGGCCTCTTTGTTGTTGTCATTCAGTTCGGTGAAGTATACGACTTTATAACGCCTGTTATAGCTCGCTTCCCGGTAAACCTCGAACATTGTCCTTTCAGCTGCCCTCATATCTTAAACTGAAACGTGAAGTGTCGGCGTCCCGACACTTCACGTTTCACATCATATGTCCTTCTTGGAATCGTTCAGTCCCCGGCCGCGCTGATCTGAGTTTGAACGGGGACACTAGCCGAGAGAATGGGCAAAGAGATGCCCGAGCCGCGCCGTGATTGGGAACTCTCTTCAGCCTCGATCTGAGATCGCAACAAGCGCTCGTAGTCCGCCATCTTCTCCTCAAGCGTCTTCACCTTGCCCTTGTTCCTGACCATGTCTTCGCGATAGCGCTTCAGGAAGTATCCTATGGTTTCCACTCTTATCTTGATCGAGCCGGACGGTTTGTTCTCATCTATGTCCTTAAAGCAGAAGTAAGGAGTACCCGAGTTCTGAACCACCTCTTCAACGACGGTATAGATCGGCGCATCGTGCCCGCACTTGAACGAAGAGAGTTCGAGTGCGACCAGATTCGGATGGCGCGCGGTGTACTTTGCAGCCCAGATCTTACGACTGGTGTTCTCAGAGTAGGAGTTCTTCCATACATCCTGAATGTCCATTGGATGACTGATGATGCCCGCTCTCACCTCGTCACCAAACAGCCGCCAAATGATGTCGTCGTCCATCGGAAGTGAATCCATGGTGAATACCGGGTAGCCCAGCTTTTGGAATTCCTCGAGTATCTCGTGATTGATGCCCGGATCATTGTGGTATGGACGACCCAGCATCACGACTCCGAGTCTGTCCTCCGCCTCGAGCTGATCGATTACTTCTCGCGCGGAACCTCGCAACGTAACATTGTTGAAGGCGTCGAGCGCCTTGTAGCCTTCTTCGATGGCTCCGTGGTTCTCATCTTGAGTAAGTCCAAGAATATCCTTAAAGACTTCGTGCATCTGCTTTTCAAGCATTCGCGGCTCATCCAGATTCAAGAGCGGATCCAGATACCTGACGCCCATCTGAGCAAACAGGTCTCCTTCCTTGATGAACGCCGCCTTCACCGCTTCCGGAGTTGCAGTCACCGTCGGACATGCTCGATTGCTTTGCGCATTGACCAGATCAGAAGTCAGCGAGTCGATCATCGGGAAGAAGATGAGATCGAGCGGCTTCTTCTTGTGCTGAACATAAAGTAGATTGTGAACGTGAGGAATTCCCACCTTAGACGGGAAACAAGGGTCGATCGCACCACGCTTCGCCCCCTCTTTGTAGAGCTGCTCGGTCGTGTATTCGGAGTAGACGAGGTTCTGCGGCCGGACGCCGAGACTCTCAAAATACGCCGAGAAGAACGGGTTGACCGAGTACTGGTTCAACACCCGCGGAATTCCGATCCGCATGCTCTCCCGCTTCTTGAGCAGTTCATTCCTCTGTTTCTGCGTCTTTGTAATCGCGTATCTCGAGGGCGCTTCGGCAACCTTCCGCGGGTTGCTACTCCGCCAGGCAGCCTTTGCCGCGATCTCGACATAGTTAGGATTGTCGGCCTTTACCGAGTCGAGACCCTTCTTTATGACCTTCATATCGGCTACATCTTCCACCAGACCCTTTTCACATGAGTTCCCAACTATCAGGCGCTTGATCCCAGGCAGGATCGGGATCTTCGACTTTCGAGGCGCCTCCTCTGCCAATCCCAGAACCTTCACGTCGATGAAGGTGCGGAGGCACTTGTTCTTGCAGAAGTAGCAGCGCGTGTCCTCATTTCGATGTTGGATGTAGGAGATCTTTTGAACGGCCTCAAGGCCGATGAACGAGGTCCTCCGCCCATTCTCCCACAGACGCACTGCTTCGATTGCGGCGCCGATCGCCCCGGATTCGCCGCAGTGCTCGTGAACGATGATCCGAGGCTGCGTGCTCTTCCCTTTGAATCGTGATTCGATGAAGTCGACCTGTGACTTCACCGCCGCAAGATTGTGCTGGGTCCCACCCTGAAGTACGAAGTTAGTGCCCAACCCCGCGATGTTCGGGATCTGCGAAACATACAGCCAGATGTTCTTTGGAAGAACGGCAGCCAGCCCGGCCATTATCTCTTCAGGCTTCCAGCCCTGTCGCTGAAAATCGACTATGTCCGACTGCATGAAGACCGCGCAACCATAACCGAACGTGGGCATGGCCTGTGCGCCAAACGCGATATCAGCGTAGTCTTCGACCTTCATTCCAAAACCTTCGGCTGTCGACTGAAGGAAGTATCCATTGCCGGCAGAACACTGGGTATTTAGCTTGAAGTCCTTTACCTGGCGGTTCTTCAGGATGATGAGCTTTATGTCCTGTCCGCCGACATCCACAATGACGTCGACCTCGCGATAGAACTGCAGCGCGGACTCGGTGTGCGCAACGGTTTCGACCAGCGCGACATCAGCCGCCAGAGTGTCCTTCAAAATATCTTTGGCATAGCCCGTTGTGCCGACGCCCAGGACCTTCAGAGTCGCGCCCGCATCCAGCACCTGCCTCTCCAGCTTCTCGAAAACCTCCTTGGTGTCTTCTATCGGGTTGCCCTTCGAGAGTTGATAGGTCTTGACGAGCACATTCCGCTCCTTGTCCAACAACACGGCCTTTGTTGAAGTCGATCCGCCGTCCAGACCGATGAAACCTTCTACGACCTGGCCCGGCGAAAAAGTGGCCGGTATGAACTTCTTGCCCTTATAGCGCTCCTTGAATTCCTTGAGTTCATCTTTGTCTTCTGAAAGACCTTTACCGCCAGCCTTCTGCTTCTCCTCGAGCCTGCCATAGTTAATGTAATACTCTAGATCGGCAAAGCCTCGGTAAACTCCGACGTTGTCGTCCTCGGATTTGCCGAACTCAACTGCGCCCAGCGCCGCAAAGTACTGTGCGTTCTTGGGTACCTTGATCAGGTCCTGAGGGTCCACGCCCTCAGGCAGAGGATAGTTTCGCTCTTCCCAAATCTTGGGAATATTGTGCTTCCATCCCTCCAGCATCCCTCTGATGTAGGTGTTGGGTCCGCCGAGCAGCAGAACATGCGGACGCAGAGTATTGCCTCGTGTCAGCACCGCCAGGTTTTGCCCGATGATCGCCTCGAACAGCGAGGCCATCAGTTCATCAGGCGGCACTCCCATCTTCTGAAGCGAGTTGATATCCGTTTCGGCAAAGACGCCGCACTTGCCCGCGACCGGGTGTAACTTCAGGCCGTTATACCCCATTTCGCAGAGTTGTTCTGAAGGAATCCGGAGCTTCGCGTTGATCTTGTCTATGACTGCGCCGGTTCCTCCGGCGCACTTATCATTCATGGAGGGGATCTTCTTCTTCTTGCCGGTCTCCGGATCTTCCTTGAAAATTATGATCTTGGCATCTTGCCCGCCAAGCTCGACAACCGAACCGGCTTCGGGGTAGAGCTTCTCGACCGCCATCGAGACCGCATTCACCTCCTGAACGAACTTCCCTCCGATCAGAGACGATATGCCGCCGCCTCCCGAACCGGTCACGAAGATCCGGATCTTGTCGTGCTCGACCGGAAACTCTTCTTCAATTCGCTTGAGGAACTCAAGACACTTCTCCGGCTGCTTGGTGTCATGGCGCTGGTAGTCGCTCCAAATGATCTCGTCTTTGTTTGGCTCGACAACGACCGCCTTTACCGTTGTCGAGCCAACATCCAAACCTACATAGAGCTTCTCGAATTGGCTCATCTGTTACCTCGACCTCTCATCAGTTGTGTTCACACAAGAAAAAACTCGTGACCGCAAAATCAGTCGGCGGCGTAACTCGAAACCCGTTGCTGCCTCTCCTTGCCAATCAGCTCGGAGACGTGCTTGACGAAATTAGCTGCGCTGCCGATCAAGCCCTCGTAATGAGGCACCTTGTACAGCCCGCTCTCCAATTCAGGGTGCTCCGATGCATATTGCCGAACCTGATCGAGAGTCAATCCTGCTTCTTCGAGAACTTTGGCCAGCTCCTGCTTGGACTTCGCTTTTGCCTCTCCCAACGCCATCTGGACTCTGCTGTGAGCGTTGATCTCCCCTTCTCCCGAAGTCTCGACCGGCAGGTAGATCATATCCTTGTACTGGCTCACCACGGCGGACTGAGCACCATCGGACTGTGTTGAAGGCATGCAGCCGAAAGGCTTGAGCGAGAGCACCATATGAGCGATCTTCTTGTTCGTGTAGTAGATATTCTTTGCAACTTCAAGGTGTCCCTCTCCGCCCGCAGCGCGAGAGTTATAGAACGGATGGGCAGCGCGCTGAAGTTCGTACTGATCTGCCAGTTCGTGCGGGAGGTAGTTGAGAGCTTCCCTTAAGCGATTCCATTCACGCTTGAAGATTCCCTCTGCCAGCGTGAGTTGCGCCGTCCCTTTGCGCATCTTCCAATCGTTCTTGAGACGTTTATCGAGTCGCCACGTTTTGGGCATCGCCTCCTGCGCATCCACGCCCTTGCGATCGATCTTGGCCTGCTTGGCCTGGTGTATCAAATACATGATCCAGGTACCGATGGGCTCAACAATTACCTGCGCACCCTCGCGCTCCAGGAACCTGAACATGTTGAAGTTGCCATCGCCTTCGGTGGTCTGCGCCCAGAACTCGCCGGTCACCTTCACCGTTGGTTTGACACGCGTTCGATCCACTTTGATCTTGCTGAGCCGATCGCCCACCGCCTTGAGAGCATCGGTGTAATCCGTACCGTAGAGTTGATCGAGGAACTTCCCGATGTACTCAGCGGTGCCGCCAACCTTGGGCAGATTCTTGATGAAGTTTCCCAGCTTGCCCTCAAGACTGAACGAGCGGTGGGTCTTGAGTACTTCATGAAGGTAATCCATGCACTCGCGGATCGCCTCGTCGGTCTCGCCCTGATTGATCTCATAAGGCCGGATCTGGTATCCGACATCTGAGATGAGGTCGCCCATATTCATCGCGTTCAGGACCGCCAGGAAGAAGTCAACATTCAATTCAAGGCCCGCTTCTGCTTCCGCTTGATTCAGTCCGCCACTCTGTTGGAACAGCATCACTCGGAATCCATCGAAACCTGAATTTCGGAGGGCGAGTCGGTACTCGGATTCGTACATTCCGAACCGACACGGTCCGCATGCGCCGGCCGTGAAGAACACGTAGTTGTCTATGATCTCGCTGCGGGAGAGGCCCTTCTGCTCCAGCGTCTGGAGGTGCTGAACGAGATTGCCGACGGTGAAGTATGTCGGGTTGCACTGGCCGTTGTTGCCGTACTCCTTGCCCAGCTGGAATGCCTGGACATTGGGCGTGGGAACCGCCTCGCATTTGTAGCCCAGTCCCTCGAGAGCTCCATGAATCAGATATTCATGCTTCCAGGTCAGCCCCCCGAAGAGCAACGTTGTGTGGGCGCGCTGGCTCTTGCTGAAAAAGTTCTCGACGGGACGCAAAAAATGCTCCCTCGGTTGAGCCTCTATCCCCATCTCGCGAGCCAACCGGGCTCGCTCCTCTTCGAGTTTCTTCCTGATCAGCTCCTCCTTCGAAGTTATGTTGACCAGGCCTGCGGGCGGTGCTTCCGGAGTTTGCTCGCGAAAGTTCGTCGACATCGTTTCACCTCGTCCTAAAGATTTGGAATTTCTCAAGAAACTGTTGACTGTCTGAGCAATTGACATACCCCTGTAAGCCTCGCCCGCCATATCAGACAAAACGTGCAAACATAAGATTTACCGCAAGCTCGCGCCTCGCCTGGAGCGGAGCCGGATGAACCTTCAACGGGTTTGACCCAACCGATCCATGGATGCCAAATAAGAATGCCGCTAAATGACTCAAGCGTATGAACCTTGAGAGCATCAAGGTCATTTTGACTCAGGCTCAACTGGAACGCCTGTAAAGATTGCAGCCAGAGGGCTTCGCTCAGGCGCTTTGCGATCAGAAGGAAGGGAGGCCGGCTCCGACAGTATTACCAGAGCCGGCCCGAACCTCGTAGGTCGAGAATCAGATCCGAAGGATCGATCCGGGAATCACTTCCCCCTCATTTGCCAAGCATGATGTAGTGCGACGAAGCCGCCATAAAGACCAGCATCGGGATTGAAAGCCACATGTTCATTCGCGATGCAAGAAAGGCTACCCGAGCCAGCTTCGCCGATTCGGCAGGGATGGCCGTCCCCTTTTCTGCATTGTCTGCCGTCCAGGCGATGATCCGCTTCTGGTTCGGCCAGATGATTGCCCAGACATTGAACAGCATGATCACTCCAAGCGCGCCTCCGATTCCAATCGAAAGACTCTTGTTGGTGGCATAGCTTCCAATCCCACTGCTCATTGATTTGTTCAACCAGAAGATCACGACTATTGACATCGCGCTGGTTAACAACCCGATGACGACAGCCAGTGTCCACCCGTTGTTGATGCTCTTTACGCAGAAGAGCCCGATGGCGAATGTGACTATGGGGATCACAAACCAGACAAGGAGCACAACGCCAACGTTGGCTTCGACGCCGCCAATATTCCTGGCGTTCTTAATATCCGGAGCCAGTATGTACATCGCATAATACATAAGCCCCACCAGAACAGTCACCAGCGCCCCCCATCTAAACCACCATAGCGCCCGGGGCATCAATTGCGGTATGACCTTGCCTTTCGTCGGCCCATCCAGGGACTTCATCAGATTGACGTTCACCAGATTGAAGAAATACAGGTGCCCAATCCAGATGATCCCAGCCAGAATGTGCAGCACTCTAAGAAGCATCGTGATATACACTTCTGAGGTGTTCAAGTCGGGGTGAAAAACGTCTCCTCTCGCCAGTGCGAGAAGAATCGGCAGGTCACAGCTTGACACTGGTAGCATACGCCCTCCTTAAGGGTAGACTTACTTCGTTAGCAGCCGCGGACCAGGATTGGGTCAGCTCAAGAGCGTCCAATATAAAGACGCCCAAATCGAGTGTCAACTACAAACTGCTCGGACAGTTAATGCTGCGTGTTCTTGAAGCAACGAGAGCGCAGGCATCACAGACCTGCGCTCAATGTGGATTGGAGAGGTCTCGCATCCGTCGGCCTTACGCAATGCCCTCTATGTCTGCCTGAACAGACAAGAACATACATTGGGGCCGCAATAGATGCCCCCAAGTGTAGAGACCTGGTACGCGGGCAAATTCTAGACCGAAAACGAGCTGCCGCATCCGCAGCTTCCCGTTGCGTTCGGATTGCTAAAAGTGAAACCTGATCCCATCACCGAGTTCACGTAATCGACCTGAACTCCATCAAGGTATTGGCGAGAAAACATATCAACAAAGACCCTCAAACCGCTGTGGTCGATGATCTCGTCGCCCTGACGGGGCCCATCCTCGATCTGCATGGAATATGAAAATCCGCTGCAGCCTCCAGGCACAACTCTAATTCGAAGGCCAGCCTCATTCCCGGCGCTCTCCGCCTCCAGGAATTTCTTAACCTCACTAACGGCGGTTTCAGTTAGACTCAGCATCGGTCATCTCTCCTTGATTGATCT
>DASYSA010000005.1:0-29475 GCA_036003885.1 Blastocatellia bacterium
CATCAAGGCCGTTAAGGCCAGCAATCGTGTCTTCCAGGTCGGGCTGCAACAGCGCAGCGGCGCCCATTACCTTGAAGCCAAACGCGAGATCGTCGACAAAGGGAGACTCGGGAAGATTACGCTGGTTCGGACCTGGTGGCACGGCAACGGCTACCACCTGCGCAAACCCAATTTCACTGAGAAGCCCGCCGGTCTGGACTGGAAGGCCTTCCTGGGGCCGGTGAAGTACCGCGAGTTCAACGCTCATCAGTTCTACAACTGGCGCGCTTATCTGGATTTCGGAGGCGGCCAGATCACCGATCTCTTCACGCACTGGATCGACGTCGTGCACTGGTACCTCAATGAGGATCTGCCGATCTCGGCAACCGCGGCCGGAGGCGTCTACCACTACAAAGACGGCCGCACTGCTCCCGATACAATCGGGATTCAACTCGAGTATCCGGGTGAGTGGGCGGCGACCTTCGAAGCCACCCTCGCGCCAGGAGCCAGCGGAGCGTCGATTGAGTTTATGGGTACCGGGGGACGATTGGAGATTAGTCGCTCAGGGTACACCTTCAGGGAGCAGACGGCTCGAGGGGCCACTCCCGCCGAACCGGTTGTCGCCAAGGCTACCACGCGACTCGAGTCGGATCATGCGAAGAATTTTCTCGCCTGCATCAAGTCGCGCCAAACCCCGAATTCCGACGTCGTCGGCGGGCACCGCGCCGCCCTGGCTTCACACCTCGGAAAGATGGCTTACTTGAAGAAGCAGCGAATCACTTTCGACCCGTCGAGCGAGAAGGGCATGGTGATTGCTTCTACGAGGTCGCCCGAGAAGATGGCCGGATCGACGAAATAACTCTGGCTCATTTGATCACTATGTTGACCAGCTTTCGAGGGACGACTATTACCTTCACGATGTCGTGTCCGGATATCGCGGCTTGAACCTTTTCGTCGATCAAGGCGGCCTCGCGCAAGTCTTCGTCGCTCAGGTCAGCTGCTACGAACAGCCTGCTGCGCAACTTGCCGTTCACCTGCACGGCGACTTCGATCTCCTCTTCGCGAGCAAGCTCATCGCTGAACTCGGGCCAGCTCGCCTGAGCGACACTGTCCGAGTGGCCGAATGCTTCCCAAAGCTCTTCGGCAATGTGAGGCGCGAACGGCGCAAGCATCCGGATCAGGGACTCTAAGGCTTCATAACCAATGATCAAATCCGTCATTCCGACTGGGCCATTCTTTTCAACGGCCTGGTCGAACGCATAGAGTTCGTTCGTCAATTCCATCAGCGACGAGATGCAGGTATTAAGATGCAATCTTTCCTCAAAGTTCTCAGTGATGGATCGAATGACCTGGTGCATTCGTCGCTGTAGCCTCCGTTGATATTCATTCAGACCCGCCGAGCTCTCCGGATCAGTCGAATCCCACATTTTTTTGGTTACGCGCAAGGTCTCGCGCGCTTGCTGAGCTGACACACCGCGGGCGGCGCCCCATTCGTCCAGGTGGCAATGCAACTTGAAAGCGACCCTCCACACACGCTGCAGGTAGCGGGCGGCGCCCTCGAATCCGGTGTCCGACCACTCTTTGTCTTTGTCGGGTGGCCCGGCAAAAAGCACGAAGAGCCGCAAGCTGTCCGCTCCATGTATATCGATCATTTCGATGGGATCCACGGCGTTCTTCCGGGACTTAGACATCTTTTCGACGCGGCCGATCTTCACACTATTTCCGCAAAGCTTGCACTTCTTGTCCTCGGTTACCTGCTCTGGGAACAGCCAGTCGTGGTCAGGGTTGGGACACTGAAATGTTTCCTTGCATACCATCCCCTGAGTCAACAACCTTGTCACGGGCTCATCGAACTTCACCAGTCCCAGATCGCGCATAACTTTCGTCCAGTAGCGCGTGTAGATCAGGTGTAACACCGCGTGCTCGACGCCGCCGATGTACTGATCAACGGGCATCCAATACTCGACTACCTTCGGATCGAAAGGCATCCGGTCGTTGTGCGGATCGCAGTAGCGGAAGTAGTACCAGCACGAGTCGACGAATGTATCCATCGTATCCGTGTCCCGCCTCGCTGCGCTCCCGCATTTGGGACAAGAAACGTTCAGATAATCCGGTACGTGATCCAGCGGCGACCCGCCAACCACATTCAAGTTCACATTCCGAGGGAGCACGACCGGCAATTGGTCGTCGGGCACCGGCACAATGCCGCAGGTGTCGCAGTGGATCATCGGAACGGGCGTTCCCCAGTATCGCTGCCGCGAGATGCCCCAATCGCGCAGCTTGTAGGTGATCGAGCCGCGGCCGAACCCCTGAGCTTCGGCGTACTCAGTCATTCGACGATTCGCCTGTTTCGAAGACAAGCCGCTCCACTCTCCAGTGTTCACTGTCGTAGTCCACTCGTCATCAGCGGCTTTCATGTCTTCGGGGACGATCTCAACACCGTCCGAGGTTAACTTGATCTGGCGAAAGGGTAAGCCATACTTACGTGAGAACTCGAAGTCGCGCTGATCGCCCGAGGGCACCGACATGATCGCACCCGTGCCATATTGAATCAGCACGAAATTTGCGACCCAGATCGGCAGCCGCTCACCG
Source organism: Blastocatellia bacterium (assembly GCA_036003885.1). GTDB lineage: Bacteria > Acidobacteriota > Blastocatellia > UBA7656 > UBA7656 > DASYSA01. The sequence goes on from DASYSA010000005.1 coordinate 2,572, forward strand.
TTGAACGGATTGATCGCATAGGCTCCGGTGAAGATTCCTTCCTTGTCCAATTCCTCGAGTTCCCGGCCGCTGCGCTGTTGCTGTTTCAAACGATCGGCAAAGGCAAGCACTTCATCGCGTTGAGGTTTGCCTTCGACCAGCTTGTTTAACAGCGGATGCTCCGGCGCAAGGATTATGGCATTCGCGCCAAAGATCGTGTCTATGCGCGTGGTGAAGACGGTGATGGAGTTTGCCGAGTTTGCCGAGTCTTCGACTTTGAAGGTGACCTCGGCGCCGTAGCTGCGGCCTATCCAGTTGCGCTGCATTGCGACGACCCGCTCCGGCCAACCGGACTCAAGCTGATCGAGAGAGTCGAGCAACTGACCCGCGTAGTCGGTTATCCGAGCAAACCACTGCATCAACTCTTTTTGAACAACGGGCGTCCCGTCGCGCCAACAGACTCCATTCGCGGCTTGCTCGTTCGACAGGGAGATGTTCTCTTTGGGGCACCAGTTGACAGGCGACAGCTTGCGGTAGATCATCCCGCGCTCCCACATTCGAATGAAGAACCACTGGTTCCACTTGTAGTACTCGGGATCGCAGGTAGCCAACTCGCGCGACCAGTCATAGCTAAGGCCCATGCGTTGGAACTGCCACTTCATGTAGGCGATTGCATCACGAGTGAACTTTTCCGGATCGGTGCCGTCCTTGATGGCCGCGGTCTCGGCGGGCTGGCCGAAGGCGTCCCATCCAAATGGATGGAGCACGTTGAATCCGCGCAGGCGTTTGTACCAGGCCAGCGCGTCGCCGATGGCGAAGTTGCTTACGTGGCCGATGTGCGCGCGACCGGAAGTGTAGGCCAGCATTTCGAGGCAATAGAACTTCTTGCGCGTGGGATCTTCAGTGACCTTGAAGGTCTCCTGTTCGGCCCACCGCTGCTGCCACTTCTTTTCGATCTGTTGTGGAAAGTATTTTTCGTCCATGGTCCTTTGGCCCGTTTAAGTTGGTTTGGAAAGCTGGATTGGGAGACCTTGTTGGCCAATCGCCCAACACGCTCAGACGAGCAGCGGGTTCAGAAGGGTAAGCTCAAGTTGTAACAACTTGGATAACATCGGGCATATGATAAAACGAAGGTCAGGAATGTGGCAACTCCAAAACGGCGCCGGACTTCGATTTTCTCGGCGAGCACCAGTTGTGATGCTAGAGCGCACTGAGGGAACGAATCCTATTCACGTTCCAGCTCGCGTCGTGCTCCTTATCAACTGGAGTTTCTAAAATGAAGGGTACATGCCGAAACTTCAAGTTATGGGTCAGAAGGCGAAATCCCTCATCACCGATGTGACCCAGCCCGATGTGCTGATGTCGATCAACTCGCGAGCCGAGAACTACCTTAGAGTCATTGCAATGGATCAGCTTTATGCGGTCGAACCCGAATGAGCGATTGATGGCTCGAACGGTGCGATTGATTCCGGTCTCGGTCGAAATATCATAACCGGAGGCGAAGGTGTGTTGGGTGTCGAGGCAGACATCAACAGGCAGATCATCGAGGGCTGCGATGATGTCGGCCACCTGCTCGAACGTGCAGCCGATTGACGATCCTTGCCCGGCGGTGTTCTCGATGAGTATGGTGAGACCGCCGGCCTTCCCCGCACGTTTCGCGTCCGATGCAGAACCGTCCAGCTTCAAGCCCCTCGAGGCGACCCTGATCGACTCGACTGCGGTGGCTATTCCAACGTCGGCAGGCGCTGCGAGTGGGTTGCCAGGATGCACGACAAGATAGTCGGCGGCCAGCTCGATGCCGCGCTTGATCTCCTGCCGGAACGCAAGGCGGGAGCGTTCGAGCAGCAACGGGTCTGTCGCGGCGAGATTGATCAGGTAGACCGAATGAATAGCGAGCGGCCACAGCCCGGCGCGTTCGCGAGCGTCCCTGAAGCTTCGAATCTCGTCGTCTCCGATCTGACGTTCGAGCCAGCCCCTTGGATTGCGCGCGAAGATTTGAAATGCGTCACAGCCCTTCGTTTGAGCTGATAGGACCGCATTCGGTAATCCTCCGGCTATCGATGTATGAAGACCGACGACTAAGGATGGGATTTGCGGCATAGAGCCACCGCGCGCCAGCCCCTGACTTCTGACCTCTGATCTCTGACTTCTGACCACTGACCCCTGCCTACCTCGATGCCCCCGCTGGTTGGGACAGGTTGTCCTTGATTATCTCGCCGCCTTTCATCACGAAGCCCACGCGCTCCATTACGCTCACATCCGCAAGCGGGTCGCCGATCACAGCGATGATATCGGCAAACTTGCCCGTCTCGAGTACCCCGATGCGGTCCGACCAGCTCAACAAGTCCGCCGCATTTACGGTCGCCGCCTGGAGCGCCTGCATCGGACTCAACCCCCATTTCACCATGTGCGCAAACTGCTTTGCATTCCAGCCGTGAGGGTACACGCCCGCATCTGTGCCAAAGGCTATCTTCACCCCGGCCTTTACCGCGCGTTGAAAGTTCTCGCGCTGCAATCGGCCGACCAGACGCTCCTTCTCGATTATCTTGTCCGGATAGCCGAGCCGCTTGTATTCGGCAATGATGTAGTCGTCGTTGTAGATGTCGGCCACAAGATAAGTCCCTCGCTCCTTCATCATCCTGATCCCTTCGTCGTCCAGCAGACTGCCGTGCTCAATTGAGGCGACTCCTGCCCTCACCGCCCGCTTGATGCCCTCAGCGCCGTGAGCATGGGCGGCGACTTTCTTGCCCCACATCGCAGCTTCCTGTACCACTGCATTCATCTCTTCTTGTGAGAACTGAGGCGCTCCAACCGACTCCTCTTCTGAGAGCACTCCGGCGGTTGCCAGCAGCTTGATTAGATCTGCGCCGTTCTTGATCTCGAAGCGGATGAGTTTGCGAATTTCGTCAACCCCATCGGCAATGCCTGAAAACTGGCCAAACTTCAGGTAGGGCGAGAAGCCGCTGATGTCGCCGTGTCCTCCGGTCGCTCCAACCGTCAGCGTCGCAACCTGCATTCTGGGTCCAATGACCGTCCCGGCATTGATTGCATTGCGCAGCGCCACGTCGATGAACTCGCCGGCGCCCACGTCGCGGATTGTCGTGAAGCCGGCCTCGACTGTGCGGCGGGCGTAAACATGTGCGACTACAGCCTGATCGATGGGACTCTTTCGGAAGAGGTCATCGTAGTAGTTTGCCGGCTGCGCGGTCACGTGGGTGTGGCAATCGATCAAGCCCGGCAGCACGGTTGCGCCGCCGAGGTCAATTATGCGGGCTCCGGCAGGCGCGTGAGCGGTCACTGTCGGAGCCGGCCCCACCTCTTTTATCCGATCGCCCTCGATCAGAATTGCCTGATTGGTTAACACGGCGCCCGCCCGAGTGTCGATGAGACGCCCCGCTTTGATAAGCAGGAACTCGTTCTTCGCATTCCCCGGAGACTGTGCGAAGGTAAAGGCTGTCGCAAAAGTGAACGCAAGCGAGGATGCCACTATTCGTCGAATCATAACGCCCCTTTCAAATGATCGGTGAAAAGATCACGATTCTATCATTGAACCTTCCGTGTGGAACGCCTTACGGGTCATTCTCGTTCTTACCTTGCTCGCGGCTGCCTCTGATCCCTGTTCTTAATCAATGGTGACGCGCACCCGCTCCGGGCTATTGACGCGTGCTCTCCTGTCCCATAGATTACTGCCGTCAAGCCACGAGATGCTGATCCAAGAGGGATACCAATGAAGCAATTACAAAGATCTTTTCTGATGCTCTTAATCTTCGCGCTCGGCGCGATTCCTGCCCCGGCGCAACAGAAGGCCGGGCTCCAGGAAAGACTTAAACGCATCGAGCAGATGATCCAACAGGAGATGCAGAAGAGTGACGCGCCGGGCCTCGCGGTTGCGATCGAGCAGGACGGTAAGCTCGTTTACTCGAAGGGCTTTGGCTACGCCGATGTCGAGAACAAGGTGCCGTTTACGCCGCAGACGGTCTCGCGTATCGGCTCGATCTCAAAGACCTTTACTGCTTTGTCGGTGATGCAACTGGTCGAGCAGGGCAAGATCAAGCTTGACGATGAAGTGCAGGTCTACGTGCCGACGTTTCCAAAGAAGTCCGCGCCCATCACGATTCGCCAGTTGCTCTGCCATCAAAGCGGAATTCGCCATTACAAGGGCCAGGAATTCCTGAGCTCCAAACACTACGCCACTGTTGAAGAAGCTCTGGGAATCTTCAAGGACGATCCATTGGGTTTCGAGCCGGGGACGCAATTCGGCTACACAACCTATGGTTACGTTCTCCTCAGCCGCGTCGTCGAGGCCGCTTCGGGCGAAACCTTCCCTGACTATTTGACTAAGCATATCTTCACGCCGCTCGGATTGAAGGTGACCTGGCTTGACGACCAGCCACGCATCATCTCGCAGCGAGCTCGCAACTATACGAAGAGGCAGAATGGCCCGCTCGAAAACTCCCCTCAGGTCGATCAAAGCAATAAATGGGGAGGGGGCGGCTTGCTTTCCACCGTCGAGGACCTGCTGCGATATGCCGATTCATACGATGGCAAACAGATGCTAAAGCCCGAGACCATCGCACAGATGTTCACGGCCCAAAAGACCCGTGATGGCAAGACGACGGCGTATGGCCTGGGTTGGGGAATCGCGCTCGAAGACGGCAGACGACTCGTCGAGCATACCGGTGGATCAGCCGGCGCCACTTCTGCTTTGTCGAAATACCCGGAGCAGAAGACTACGATTGCCGTTCTTGTGAATAATGACTTCAACACCGGTCCGCAATTCAGAGCGAGAATCGCGAAGATCCTGTTTGAGCCGTAACATTCTGGCGTTGTATCCGAACCGAACGTTCCAGATCGAGTTTCGAGGTTCTAACAGAGCGAGGCCCACGGCACACTTCGAGACGGAAGTCTTTTAACGTTTTAACGCAAAGACGCAAGGGCGCAAAGCCGCAAAGGGGAAGAAGGGCAATTCAAATTCCCTCCTCTAGTCCTTGGCGACTTTGCGCCTTTGCGTCTTTGCGTTGAAATGGCTTCGTCGCCTGCCGCGATCGGTTAGCTTCCCGAGGTGGAGTTGTTCTCGGCTCTTGCCACAATGTGCTCTGGCTCAGGTTCTGGTCACGTCTGGTAGCGTCCCGTGACTGGCACGCGTGTGTTAGACTCAGCGTCGATGCGAAGGGACCCGGTCAAGCTCGAGATATTCAAATCGCTCTATTCATCAGTAGCCGAAGAGATGGGCGTCAGTCTTCGGCGCTCGGCATTCTCTCCGAACATAAAGGAACGGCGCGACTACTCCTGCGCCGTTTTCAATAAGGAAGGTGTGCTGATTGCGCAAGGCGACCACATGCCCGTGCACCTCGGCTCGATGCCTATGTCAGTCAAGGCGGCGCTCGAGACTCTGCAGCTTGAGCCGGGCGATATCGCCGTGCTCAACGATCCATATGCCGGAGGGACGCATCTGCCTGACGTCACGATGGTTGCTGCCGTGTATGACACAGATGCGGACAAGCCGAAACGCGTGCGCCGTCGGCATGCCTCTGGGTCGCGGCGTCGGGCCGCTTCTCGACTCTTCTACGTTGCCAATCGAGCGCATCACGCGGACATAGGGGGCGCGACGCCCGGATCCATGGGGCGCGCCGACGAGATCTACCAGGAAGGTCTGAGGATTCCTCCTGTCCGTCTGATGATCGGGGGACGGGTCAACGATGACGTGATGCGACTGATCTCGGCAAACGTTCGGATTCCCGAAGAACGAGAGGGAGATCTGACCGCCCAACTCGGCGCGATCGCAACGGGCGAGGCGCGGCTGCTCGAGATAGTACAGCGATATGGCTTCAACGAGGCGAACCTGTATGCCTCGCATCTGGTCGGCTACACGGCGGAGATGATGCGCGCCGTGATAAGAGATTTGCCGGATGGCTCCTACGAAGCTGAGGACTTCCTCGACGACGACGGCTATTCCGACGAGTTGGTTCGCATCAAGGTGCGCATTGTGATAAAGGGCGACCGCGCAACCGTGGATTTCACCGGAAGCGCGCCGCAGGTTCGAGGCCCAGTCAACGCAGTAGAAGCGATCACAGTCTCGGCGGTCTACTATGTATTCCGCTGTTTGATCCTGGCGGACGTGCCCGCAAGCTGGGGCATACTCGAGCCGATCAAGGTCATCGCTCCATTGGGAACAGTTGTGAATGCGCTGCCGCCTGCCGCGGTTGCAGGCGGCAACGTCGAGACGTCTCAGCGAATCGTCGACACGTTGCTGCTGGCCCTCTCACATGCAGGTGCGAGGGTTCCGGCTGCCAGCCAGGGTACGATGAACAACTTGACCATCGGTGGAACCGACAAGCGCACGGGCCGTCAGTTCGCTTACTATGAGACGGTCGCGGGTGGAATGGGAGCGCGACCCGGCCTCGATGGCATCGATGCGATCCACACGCATATGACCAATTCACTGAATACTCCGGCCGAGGCGCTGGAGTATGCATACCCGATGCGAGTGACTCGGTACTCGATACGTCGCGGATCGGGAGGCAATGGCCGATTTCGAGGCGGCGATGGAGTCGTGCGAGAGATCGAGTTGCTAACCGATGCTCAGGTGACGATGCTGTCGGATCGGCGCAAGACTCGTCCCTATGGTCTCGAAGGCGGCGGGCCTGGAGCGGCGGGCCGAACCGTGCTGATCGACAAGAACGGCGAGCGCGCCGTGGCGGGGAAGGAGTCCACGCATGCTCTAACAGGAGACCGTATCCGGATAGAGAGTCCGGGTGGAGGCGGTTTCGGGAAGTGCTGAGTGCTGAGTTCTGAGTTCTGAGTGCTGAGTTCTGAGTCCTGAGTGCTGAGTTCTGAGTGCTCACTACTCACTACTCAGGACTCAGAACTCAGAACTCACCACTCAGCACTCTCCTTTTCACCTCAGTCAGTTCCCTGATAACATCTCCTCCCGATGCCTGAAGAGATTCCAGAGCGGCTGGCGCGTGTGCGCGAGCGCGTCGCCCGTGCCGCGGAACGTGCCGGTCGTGGCCCCGAAGAGATCAGACTAATCGCAGTTTCGAAGACGGTTGACCCTTCGGTGGTTCAGCTTGCCGCCGATATCGGGGTTCGCGATCTCGGCGAGAATCGCGTACAGGAGGCGGTTGAAAAGGCCCGGCAGGTCAAGGCCGAAGGCCTGAGGTGGCATTTGATCGGCCACCTTCAATCGAACAAGGCTCGGCAGGCGGTCGCAACTTTCGATGTCATTCACACCGTCGACACCGTGGACCTGGCTCGTCGTCTGGAACGGATCGCAGGCGAGGAAGGGAAGCGACCGGTTGTGCTCGTTCAGGTTGACCTTTCACATGAGCCAACCAAGTCCGGAGCCAATGAACCGGAATTGGCCGAGATCGTCGAGGCGTTGGGCTCGGCTGAGAACCTCGACTTCCGGGGATTGATGACGATGCCGCCCTTCTTTGATGAACCGGAACAGGGCCGCACCTACTTTCAGCGGCTTCGAGAGATACTCGAGAATCTTAACAGGGGGCGGGCGCCCGATCGCCTCCTTACCGAACTATCGATGGGGATGAGTCATGACTTTGAGGTGGCAATCGAGGAGGGCGCAACGATGATTCGGGTCGGCACCGCGATATTTGGGCCGAGAGAGAAGCGTCATTGATTGAGACTCTGGCTAGGGATGTGTTCTTGCAAGTGATCCGTTTTTCAAATTTTCGGTTTCTGTTCCCGAGGTGAGCAATTGCAAATCGTTTTCACTGTTCTCGGCTACATTTCATACGTGATTTTTTACGCGACGATTGCTATCGCGAGCTTGCTCGTTTTGCGGGTGATAGTCGCCTGGGCAGGGGTAAATCCATTTGGGTGGCTACCGTTCCATCTGAGGCGCGTGACTGAGCCCCTGGTGCGTCCGCTGCGCCAACCGTTTTCGGGCTATACAATGCGCTTCGATTTGCTGCCGCTGGTGGCTGCGGCAACCATATTGTTTGCGGGCCTCTTCGCGGGCTACGTATACGATCGGATCATTGGGATTTTTCACGATGTTTTCGAGTCTGCTTCCAACCACGTTATGAGCGGACGACGAGCGCTGGTGTGGGTGATACTGTTGTCCGGCGTATTGTATGAGGCAGCCATTTTCCTGCGAATTATCCTTCCGTGGTTTGGACTCGGATATGGGAGTAGAGTCCTGCGCTTCGCGTTCAGGATAACAGAACCTCTGCTGAGGCCGATTCGCCGATTGCTTGGCCGTTACCTGGTGATCAGCATGTTCGACTTTAGCGCATTCCTGGCTTTGATCCTTGTTCGAGTAGTCACCGGGCTGCTCGCAGACCTCGTGGCTAGATGGTGATTTCAATCGGCGAGAAGAACGGTTCAGTGACTTTCAAAGTGCGAGTTCAGCCGCGCGCTTCGCGAACCGAACTGGCCGGCGAACACGCCGGCGCGTTAAAGCTAAGGCTCGCTGCTCCGCCGATCGACGGCAAAGCGAACGAAGCCTGCCGCCGGTTTCTTGCCGATCTTCTCGATGTCCGGCTGAACGCGGTCGAGATTGTCAACGGCGAGTCATCGCGCGACAAGAGGATTCGGGTTCGGGGCGTCACGACGGAGCATGTGCGGAGCAGATTGTTGGATTCCTGAGCCTTAGAAATTCGAAATGCGAAATGCGAAAACGCGAGAACTCGACGAGAGTCCGATTTCGCATTTCGCATTCCGGATCCGTTGCTGATCGCAAAGCCTCTGGCGTATACTGCAATCGCGTTTTACCATTTAACAATGTGAACTAGAGGGCATCGTTATGTCTGGACACTCGAAGTGGCATTCAATCAAGCATAAAAAGGGAGCCATCGATGCCAAGCGCGGCAAGGTCTTCTCGAGGTTGATCAAGGAACTGACGGTCGCAGCCCGGGTCGGCGGCGGAGATCCGGTCGGAAACCCGCGTCTGCGCAAGGCTGTGGATGATGCAAAGGCTATGAACATGCCTAAGGACACCATGACCAACGCCATCAAGCGCGGCACGGGAGAGATCGCCGGCGCGGCAATAGAGGACATCACCTATGAAGGCTACGGCCCGGCAGGCGTGGCCGTGTTCATTGAAGCTCAGACAGACAACCGGACCCGCACCGTTGCTGAGATTCGTCACGTATTCTCAAGGTTTGGCGGCAACCTCGGCGAGAATGGATCTGTTGCCTGGATGTTTCAGAAGAAGGGCACGATCATCCTCGAGAAGTCCGCAGCAGATGAAGAGAAGATCATGGAGTTAGCCCTCGAGGCAGGAGCGGAAGACGTGAGCGACGATGGAGTGTCCTGGGAAGTCACGACCGCCCCCGAAGACTTCAACACAGTCCTCGATGCAGTCAAGGGCGCCGGTATGGCGCCGCTGTCGGCCGAAGTACTGATGCGTCCGACCAATTCAGTCCAGGTTACGGGGTCGGCAGCTCAACAGGTTCTGCGACTGATGGAGGCGCTCGAAGACCAGGACGACGTTGCCAGCGTTGCTGCAAACTTCGACATACCTGAGGAGGAGATGGAGGCCGCCGGTTGAGACCGCTTGTCCTCAACCAGCGCCCCGGCGGCTCAACTCGTTCCAGCGGGGAGGCCGGCGCCACTCGGATCCGGATACTGGGAGTGGATCCGGGCAGCCAAACCACGGGCTACGGCGTCATCGATAGCGACGGCCGCCACTACAGCCTCATAGAATACGCAGCCATCCGCGTCTCCCCAGGCCTCACTTTCGCCGAGCGCCTGCTCACGGTCAGCCAACGGCTTGAGGAAGTCATAGCCCGCCTGACGCCGGAAGCCTGCGCCGTCGAGGAGACGTTCTACGCACTAAACGTCCAGAGTGCGCTTAAACTTGGACACGTGCGCGGCGCCATTCTGGTTTGTGCCGCCCGAGCCGGCCTTCAGGTGTTCGAATACTCTGCCCTCGAGATAAAGTCCGCGCTGGTCGGCTACGGCCGCGCCGAGAAGCATCAAGTGCAGGAGATGGTTCGCGTTCTCCTTGGTCTTGAGAAAGCGCCTGCTCCCCTGGATGCGTCGGATGCCCTGGCCGCGGCCATTTGCCACGTCAACGTAGCCTCGACTCATTCACGAATGGGAGCTAAGTGACGAGAGGATACTTGAGCGCCGCGCCGTCTACGTAGTAATATGGCATTGTCAAATGGGGCCGGCGGCCACAGGAAGATCGCGTAGCCGCTCTCGAGATCAGGTGCAGACCCGCCCCCAGGTCTGGCCGAACCCGCCCAGGTATGGGCTGCCGCAGGTCCTTAGGTAGAGCGCCGATTATTAGGAATGAGTTATTGGCCATGACGGACCTCTATCGAGTTCTGGGAGTCTCTCCTCGTGCGAGCAGCGCCGAAATAAAATCAGCCTACAGACGGCTTGCGCGCAAATGCCATCCTGATGTCTCCGCATCGCCCGACGCAAATGCCACCTTCGCTCGCATCAATGAGGCTTATCATGTGTTGAGCGATCCGCGCTTGCGCGCCGCCTACGACCGGGGCGGATACGGCGAGTCTCGCAGGACCTTCTACGCGTCTCGCGACGCGGAGGTGGTCTCCCTTCAAAGGGAGTTCGACCGTATGGTCGATGAGATGCTCGCGCACGACCGACAGGAGGCGGCAGCCCGCAGCCATGCGGTTCTGCTCGTCGTTCCTCTGTTCGTCTCTACCTTTTATGTGATGGTGGCAAAGCCAACCTTCATTGAAGAGTCGAGGCTCATAGGGCGCCTGCTGATCATTGCGCTCGCTTTGTATGGATTGGTGTATCTGATCAGAAACATCGGTCTGGTTCTGGCGCGCTACACCTATCACGTTCCGGATCAATTGACCTCGGTTTTCAGGGAGGAGGTGCCGCGCGACAAACCCATTAGCCGAAGGGCGGGACTGAGTTTCCTCATAGTGGGTTATCTGGTTTCGATGGCCCTCGGGTACATCGTAGGCAGGAGTCCCGGCATGGGTCTGTCTTTGAGCACTGCTATGAGCGTTTTCCTCTATCCGCCGATTGCCGTGCTCATCATTGGCAGCATCCGTCGCATATCGATGTTCCTGGAACGCTTCTGAAGGATCAAGCGGCCAGTAAGGTGCGGGCCACGCTGGCTACGGACTACTGACACTCACCATTATTTCTTGAACCACTTAAACAGTCCGCCGTCTTTTTTGTTTTCGACGCCGAGTTCGCGTTTGGCTACCTTGTTTTCCGCATCGATTGAAAGGGCCTCGCGGAAGTAGTTCTCGGCTTTCTTGGCTAGGCCGATATCTTTGTAGACCATTCCGAGTTTTGCACGCAGCTGCGCATTGTATGGGTCGAGTTCGGAAGCCCTGGACAGGTGCTGTTCGGATTCGCGGCGGGTGCGCGGATTGTTGATCAGGGCCATGCCGAGGTGGAGGTGATACTGTGGGCGCGACGGATCCAATTTCACGGCTTCACGCAAGAGGTGGATAGCGGCGTGGTACTCTTTTCGGTCGTAGCGTGCCCGACCTTGCTGGAAGTAGTACTCCGCGGTGCGGCCCACTGCGGCGCCGCCTGGCTGACTCGTATCAATGACGTGAGCCTGTGCTGCCTGGGCCGGAGCTGAGGCCTGGGTCGCCGAGGCTTTGGATTCCCCGAGCGTTGGCGGCGATCCGGTTAAGGGTTTCCGGTCCTCAGCGGAAGGTCTAGCGTCGGCGACTCTTGCCTCGGTATGCGCCTGAGGCGTCTGCGTTCGCGATCCTACGGATGGCTTTCTGATCTGAGAGTCGTAGGCCGCGCGCAGCGCAGGTTCTTTCAGAGTGTCGTATGCCTGCGTAAGCTTCGCGAACACTGTCTCCAGGTGAGGGCGAAGTTCACTCTCTCGAGAAATCTGGTGGTATTTATCGGGGTGAAATTTCTTTGCCAGCCCGTAGTAGGCTGTCTTGATATCGCCTGTAGTAGATTGCCTGGTCACTTCGAGGACTTCGTAATAGTCCGCGGTAGCGAAGAAGTGGAGTCTTCGCGTGACCTCCTCGCGGATCTCTTCAAGTGAAGCCTCACTCTTGTGCGCAGCTTCGTCTTCTTCGTCTCTTTCATCGCTTGCCAGTTTTAACAAGCCCGAAGCGACCAGTGCGCAGACAGCGCGGTGGGCGTCTTCTTCGGCAATGCCGCTCAAGGCGCCAACTTCACTGACGGCGGTGGGCGAGTCGATTCTCGAGAGGACATAGCTCTCGATGGGCATCAGCTTGCCGGTATCCATGCGACTGCCATTCATTCGGGTGCGGATTACGACGCTGTCGGGCGGCGCGATGGTGTCCGCTATGAACGGAAGATTTGCGGCGTGGCGTGCCCCTTCGAGTAATATGTCCGCCGGCGAGCAGTCCAGAGTTACCTCGTGGTTTGCGCGAATACGTTCATCGAACACGTATTCGCCCTCGTTCCATTCGAAGAGTGACAGTATTATGGCCATGACTTGATCGCGGACGGTCTTGCGCATCAGGTCATCGGTAAGAGCCCCCATACTGACGAGGGCGGGCCCGAGTTGGTTGGCTTTCGCGCCAGGCTGCTTTGCCTGTTCTATCTGCCCGGAGGTTGCCAATCCGTCTTTGACGAGCTTGTCCTCGAGCTGCTCGTTAGTCAGATTGCTAATGGCGAACATAGGGCTTCCGCCCTCGAAAAAAATCGCCTTGATTGCCTTACCTCGTGACAGTCGCAGGAGTCCGCTGACCTTCTTCTCTGCTATCTCGCGTATGAGGCTCGGGATTAGCTTTTCGCCTAGTTGTCCTTGCACCTGAGCTTCCCTGGTACGGTTCGGACTATGTTGACTGCTAGTCGGACCTGTCCTTCACTTGGAGGGCATTTGATTGAGGGGGCAATTCCAATGCTGGTGCAACACCGATCATATTTTAGATTGAAAGGCTGGGTGGCGCAATAGTTTGTACAAACTAACACGACCTGTGGCAGAGGAAGTACACGCAATGACAGAGGCGATTCACTCGCAGTTGGCCGAATTTTTCGGTCGAATTGCGCACGTGCCGCCCGTCTCTGACATTGAGTTCTGCATTGACATCAAGATTGACTCGTACTTCCGGAGCGGCTACTATGAACCTCTTGCGACCCCGGGATCATCATGAACGATCCGCTTCAAACCTCAATCAATGCCCGAGACGATCATTCCGATGACGGCGCACCCACTGAGCGAGAGGTCCCCGGCTCTAACCAGCAGGTCTTCGACACGCTTGCCAGCATTGCTCGCGGCGACCTCAATTTCCGAATAAACGGCAATGCGGACAGGACGGGCGACGAACGGCAACTGCTGTTCAATCTGGATGGTCTGGTGCGCCGGCTTCGGTACATCGTCGGCAGGCTTCAGCGCGCGGCCGATTCGATCGACACCGTTATCGGCGAGGTGCTGAAAGGGACGCAGGCGCTATCAGCCGGCGTCATCGACGAAGCAAAATCCGTAGAAGAGACTTCCAAGTCAATCTCCGAGATTAACTCCTCGATGCACTCGATTGGACACAGCCTTCAGACATTGTCGCATCTGTCACAATCGACCTCGACGTCGATAATGGAGATGGCCACCTCGATCAATCATGTGTCCCAGAACGCCGACGAACTCGCCCATTTCGTTGAGGAGACCGCCTCTGCCATAGAAGAGATGGCCATCAGCGTGCGTAAGGTGGCCGATTCAACCGAAGCGCTTGCGGAGTCGGCCGAAAAGACGGCCCGTTCGATGGAGGCCATCGACAACTCTACTCGAAGCATAGGAGAGTCTGTTAACGAGACCACTGTGCTGGCCGAAGAGGTAGCACTTTCTGCTGATGCAGGCAGCCAGCTCGTCGGCGAAACTGCTGCAAGCATGTCCAAGATCAAGGAGGCGATCGACGCCGCCACTGAAACGATAACGCGACTGGGTAAGAAGTCTGAAAAGATAGGAGAGGTCACCCATGTGATCGACGAGATCGCCGATCGCACGCATCTTCTTGCTCTCAACGCAGCGATCCTGGCTGCCCAGGCCGGGCCCCAGGGCAGGGGATTTCGCATCGTGGCCGACGAGATTAAGGAATTAAGTGAGCGCACCGCTTCTTCAACTCGCGAAATCGAAGAGATGATCAAGGCTGTGCGTGAGGACGTCGCCGAAACGATTGAGCGCGTGGCCGTGGGTGGCCAACGCGCCGATGAGGGCGTAGACCTGGCATCCCGAGCTTCGGTGCTCCTGACCGAGATACGAGACAAGACCAATGCTTCCTCGGATCGCATCCGCCTGATTGCAGATGCCACGGCCATTCAGGCATCTGAGAGCCATACCGTCTTCGAAGCGGCCGACCTGGTCCGACAGCAGGCCCGCGGCATCGAACGCGCCGCAGTCGAGCAGGCCCTAACGTCTCGCCACATCGGCGAACGCGCGCTCCACATGCGGGAACTGACCGAACAGGTGCGTCTCGCAACCGGCGAACAGGCGCAAGGTTCGAGGTACATCGCGCAGGCTATGGAAGAGCTCACGAGAATAGTCGAGCAGATTCGGGCCGCGTCCGACGAACAGTCCGCGGGAGCGGATCAGGTTCTGCGTGCTATCGAGACAATTAAAGAGGTGGTCGGTAGAAACCAGACCTCTATTTCAGGGATCAACAGCGCGGTCGACCTGCTGGTACGGGAAGCCGAGCTGCTCAATCGCGAAGTGGAGGCATTCAGCCTTCCAACCCCGCAACGGGGCGGCCATCTCCGTTTTGCTTTGCGATCTCCGCAAGTAACGCTCGACCCCGCATCGGTTTCGACAATCTCGCGAGTTGAGGTCACCTCGAATATCTTCGAGGGCCTCGTGCAGTTCGGGGAGCGAGGCGAAGTCCGTCCGGCCATCGCCGAGCGTTGGGAGGTTTCACCAGACGGGCGAGCGTACACCTTCTACATTCGCGAGACTGCCCGGTTTCATAATGGCCGGCGGGTTCGGGCCGACGATGTCAAGTATTCCTTCGAGCGGCAGCTCAGGCAGAATGAAGCCGGCGCTGCGTGGGTCTTCAGACCCCTGGTCGGCGCAGCGGAATTCATCTCGGGCGAAGCCGACACGATCTCGGGAATTCAGATAACGAGTGACCAGATCGTGAAATTGGAACTCATTCAGCCAGTCGCGTTCTTTCTATCCACAATCTGCATGGACTACGGCTACGTTGTGCCGCGCGAGGAGGTCGAGCGATCCCCGGTAGATTTTTGTGTCAGGCCGGTTGGATCGGGTCCGTTCAGGGTGATTGAGCCGGTGCTGGGCAAACAGGTTCAAATGGAACGCTTCGCAAACTATTGGAATCCGGAGTTACCCTACGTCGACAAACTCACCGTGACTTTTGGGGTCGGCGCCGAGGAGATATTCGATGGATTCCTGCGTGAGGATTTCGATTACGTCAATGACTTGCCGTTGACCGACCTGGCGGATTTGAAACGGAGAGCCGGCCAGTTCCATTTTCTCGAGGCGATGCAGCTACAGACGCGAATGCTGGTGTTTGATTGCGAACGGCCACCCTTCTCGGACAAACGGGTGCGGCAGGCCATCTGTCACGCCATAGACCGAAACCGATTCCTGAGTGAGGTCTATGGGAACATGGCAGAGGCGGCAATCGGCCCGATTCCTCCAGGTCTCGCGGGTTATGATCCTTCGTATCGAGTCTACGACCACGACCCGGAACGTGCGCGCTCTCTGCTTGAAGAAGCGGGGTACACCGGCGGGTTTGATACCGAGATATGGTGGCCGCAGTCGGTAAGCTCCGCGGTTGAATGCCTGAAGGACGATCTGGCTGAGATTGGTGTGAGGGCGGAGTTCCACTACTCTGGTCCCGAGGAGATGCAAAGGGCGCTACGGCTGCGTATGGTTCCGATGGCCGGCCGTGACTGGTTTGCGGATTATCCCGACCCTGACAACTTCACCTATGTTCTGTTTCATTCCAGAAATCGTGATCTCTTCATCGGCACCTACTCGAACGAAGATCTCGACCGCCTGACTGATCAGGCTCGCTCTGTGATGGACCGAGATGTAAGAGCGGAGATTTATGGGGAGGTGACCCGACTGCTGCTCGAAGATGCTCCCTGCGCTTTTCTGGCTCACCGACGAAGCTTTGTTGTGCACAGGCCGGTCCTTGAGGGCGTGACCCTGCACCTTCTCTCGCCATTCGTAGCGCCGAGAGATCTTTGGTTTGCCCGGAGCGGCGAGGACTGATGTGGCAAGCCGCACGGCCGGCCGTTTCTAAGGCCTTTTGCAGAGTAGTGGTTCCTGATCCGACGAAAACCTGGTTGCGACTACTCGGTCATCGCTCCCTATTAACCACCTATTTCAAAGCCCTGAGCTGATCAATCCGGCCGCGCGCGGCATGGACGTAGGTGGCTGTTTCATTGTCAGAGAAGCCCCCGGCCCGGAAGGCGTCGGAGAGTTGCTTATCCGACAGTCGGCCGAGAAGGTTACCCATCCAACGAGCATTCTCGACGGTGATTCCTTCGAGCACCTTCGGATTCTTGCCCTCGTAATGGAAATGCACGCGTCCTCCGCTCACGCTGTCAATAAAAACCTGCCTGGAATATGAATCAGGGATGCCTTTGGATCCTGCCGGCGCACTTCCGAAGAATGGGAGTTTTTGGAAGAAGGAGCCGGTGGAGCCGAGGGTTGCTCCCAGGTCGGCCACGTAGAAGACGCGTTCGCTGCGATCACCTCCGCTCGACTTGTTCGGTTGTACGATCTTGTTGTTGACATCTTTCAGGTCCCAGTTGTTGAGCAGGGCCATCAAGACCTTGAGTCCCTCAAGCTCTCGAGTGCCGTTGAATGGGCTCGAGTTCCACAGCCACAGACCAATCTCCTTGAAACCGTCATCGCGCCGCTCGAATCTCACATCCCAGACGTCAAAGCCGCCGCGACCTTCAATGTGGGTGCGCTTGACGAAGTAGTCCTGGTCCACGTGGTATCCGACGGCCCAGACGATGCGGGACGCTGCGGTCTCGGGCCTCGCCTCAGCCCCAAACTTCACCGTCCAACTGCGGCCCTTGCCGTCGTCGACGATGATCTTTTCGGACGTGCCGGATGATGACCGGCGAACAAATGTGAACTTGTCCGAGGGATCCGGCGCAGCGTCGCGGCCGCCGGGACCGTAAAAAAGATCGCGGCTTTCGATATCTGCCGGCTCTTGCCACAAGATCGGATGAGCGTCTTTGGCGCTGGCGGAGTCTCCTTTTTTGGCCTTGTCACCATCCTGCTTTTTCGGACTCTTGCCTTTATCATCCTGCTTTTTGGCACTCTTGCCTTTATCATCCTGCCGGTTCCGATACGCAGAGGCCGACGGTGCGAACAGGCTAATCACCAGGCACGTTCCTGCGAGCGCACAAGTCATCTTGCTCTTCAGTGGCATTTGATCTTCCCCCCTGAAAGTTTGAACGAAGGACATTATAGACGCTGGGCCGCGCCTGGAAAAGTGACAACGTGCAGGAAGGAGTATCGGGAGGGGAAAGCGGGATCCAGGGAGAGCGGGCTCCGGCCCGCTCTCCTGGCTCTTTCGAGACCAACGGGAAGACTAATAATTCATCCGTTCCACAAAGTCGCCGATATTAACCTCGGAGACGGACCGGGTAATGAGCGCGATACACGCTGTGTTTTCCACCTTTAGCACGACAAGCTCACCCATAACCTTGCGAGGCAAAGCCGGCCTGGCGCGTCGAACGTCACTGCGGGGCGCTCGCGGCGCGCTGGATGAGAAGTCACCGCCCCGAAAACGCTCACTGCCGTATCCGCCGCTACGTTCTTGTACTATGTCATCTCCGGCAATTTTCGCTATGCCCTCGCCTCGAGTGATCTTGCGGTAAATGGTGAAGTGGTCGCCGGCGCGGACGCCCTGACGGTTGCCAAGATCGATGAAGGCAAGCTGGTTGACTGACAGGTACTCCTTGGCGATCGGTGACATGATTATTCGGCCGGTCAGTCCCGAAGAACCTTCGCTGTATCTTGGAAGCGGCCGCAAATCCTGAGCGCCTGGAGCTGTCTGTAGCTCATATGGTTTCAGTACATCTCCGAACTCTATAGGGTCGCATGAGACGGTGATCTCAGCTACTGAGATCTTCTCGTGCACCTCGGTTACTCGCAGCAGACCGAGCTCTCGAACGAAATAGCCGACCTTCTTCTTGGTGTACGGATGCTTGACCGCGCCGAGTGGCCGAATTATGTAATAGACCGCTCCGGATTGTACACCGCTTTCGCGGCCCTTATTCAGATAAACGACGTCACCCTGACTATAGCCGTCTCTCTCATTCTCCTTTTCGGCGCCAACCACCTGAAGGTCAGTGCGGGGTGAAACCTCGGAGATGTAGCCGGTGCAGTATATTCCGGCCTCCCTCGCAACAGGTTCGGACTTCACGGGTCCCTGCTGCGCTGAAGCTGTTTTGAAGAATGCCAGAAATACAAGGACTGTCGGCACTATGGCGACACGGATTGACTCTCTCATTGCCACTCCTTACGACTTAGGAAAGGGGAACCAGGAAACGACACCTAGGGGCACAACGACAAGTCTGTCCGGAAACTACCAAAGTCCAACGGCTAAGTCAATAATTAATTCTCGAGGCGTGCTGCGAATACCGTTGGAAACCTGGCGGCTGTTCGGCGACGAAGGGGACCCGGTCCGGTGCACGCCGGCAAACGAACAGGCTGTGACGTTGTCCACAATTGCCTTGACAGTATTCCCAGAAAGGCGATAATGGCAGGCAGATTGTCAGGGTGGGAATGTGTAGGTGTCGAAATGAAGTACTAAAAGTAGCGGGTAAACGATCATGGTTGCAGCGAACAAGAATCGGGGGGTACAAGTTTCGTCGGGTGCTTTGAAGCCGGGACCCCTTAATAAATAAGCTCACAAGATAGAAAGAGCAAGGAACTCGTTGCCGCCAGTCCTGATGTCCGCTTAATTGCCGAATCCCAGATGCAGCCAATCAGGAGGCCCATTGTGTACGAGTACAAGGATAAGCTACTGAGGTGCATAGACTGCGATGAGGAGTTTATTTTCACTGCCGGGGAGCAGTTGTTCTTTGCCGATAAGGGACTCAAGAACGAGCCGAAGCGATGCAAGCCGTGCAAGCTGAGAAAGAATGAACGAATCGCAGCCAACATGCAGACTTTCGGCCACGCCTTTCCGCGCGAACGCGTTGAGGTGACTGTGAAGTGCGCCCTCTGCGCGATCGAAACGACTGTTCCATTCAGACCGACGCAGGGGCGACCGGTGTATTGTCGTGATTGTTTCCTGAGGATGCGCGCTTCTACCGCGCATGCTCATGTGCCCCTCACCTAGCAGGCAAATCTCTCATCGGTTTGAATAACTGACCATGTCCCGGTCAGGTGAGTTAAAGGTGCGTCTTGCCGGCGCAATAGCGAAAGCAAAATTCAATCAGTCTGCGAGGCGAGATAATCTCTCACCTTCTTCATGTCTTCCCATGTCTCGCGCTTCTTCTCGGGAGATCTTAGAAGATAGGCAGGATGGAAAGTCGGCATGACCTTGATGCCGTTCCACTCGCGCCATTCGCCACGCGATCTTGACATACTTTCCTTTGATTTGAGCAGGCACTGAAACGCCGGCAGCCCAAGCACGACAATCACCTTCGGCCGGATGAAGGCCAGCTGGCGAAAGAGGAAAGGCTCGCAAGTTGCCACCTCATCTCGTTCAGGCGTTCGGTTGCCGGGGGGGCGACACTTCACGACATTGCAGATGTAGACGTCCTCGCGCCTCAGTCCGATCGCTTCGATAATCTTATTCAGAAGCTGCCCGGCCCTGCCGACAAAGGGGCGGCCCGTGGCATCTTCATCGGCTCCGGGTCCCTCGCCAACAAACACGAGTTTTGCCTCCGGGTTACCCTCGCCGAAGACGATGTTGTTGCGGGCCACATGCAGCTTGCATCGCACACAGTCGCCGATCTCCTGTCGTATCGCCTCAAGAGATGTGTCGCTCGACGTCAGGATTGGGCCCGCTAAAGGTGTTGATCTGTAAGCCGGACGAACCGCGAGTTCCACAAACAGGCTCGATTGTTCCGCGCCTGCTCCTGGAACGAGAAGGTGTTCTGCGGCGGCAGGCTCTGAACTAACGGGGGTCATGCTGTAGTTGAGCTGACCCGAATCGTCAGCTGCGCGGGGTAGACTGCCCGCCTCCGGAGTAGCTGCAGGAGCCACTTCTGCCTTGACGCCCGCCCCTCCAATATCGGTGACTCCGATCTCGCGGTAGAACTTTAACTGGTCTTCGATCTGACGGGCGAGTTCGGCAAGCTCCCCAATAATCTCTTTCGACATCGAGATAGATTCTCCGACAGGGTGGCTTCACGGTCAAGGGTGGGACCGCTTGCCCCGCCCCATCTCGGAACAAGGCTTGAGCACGCAGTGCCGGCAACGTAGAATCAAGTCTTTCAGTGCCGGCCCCGGAGGCAAGAGCAGAAGGTTGACACGAGACGACAGAACGAGAACGATGCGGGCTCGCCAAACGGTCCGGGCACTGAGCCATCGTAACTACCGGATATATTTCTTCGGAATGCTCATTTCATTCTCTGGCACCTGGATGCAGAGTGTGGCCCAGAGCTGGCTTGTCTACCGCCTCACGGAGTCTGCATGGCTGCTGGGGCTGACCGGATTTGCGAGCCAGCTGCCTGTCTTCCTTGTCACCCCGCTCGCCGGCGTTTTAGCCGACCGTCACAGGCGCCACCGCATCGTAATCCTCACCCAGGTGGCATCGATGGTTCAGGCCTTGTTACTTGCCTGGCTGACCCTGAGCGGGCACGTGACGGTCAACGCAATACTGGCGCTGGCGGTGGTGCTGGGCATAATCAACGCATTCGATTTGCCGGTGCGCCAGTCGTTCCTGGTTGACCTGGTCGGGAAGCAGGATCTGATGAACGCGATCTCGCTGAACTCAACAATGGTCAATGGCGCTCGGATAATTGGCCCCGCTGTCGCCGGTTTGATAGTGGCGTGGCTCGGAGAGGGCCCCTGCTTCCTGATTAACGGATTGAGCTATGCCGTCGTCATTGTGGGGTTGCTTGCGATGCGAATCAGCGGCGCGCAGGCCCAGCGGCGTAAAGGGTCGGCGCTGTCCGACTTCGTCGAGGGCCTCGACTACCTACGGAGCACCCGGCCCGCTCGCGCAGTGTTGTTACTCATAGCCCTCGTCAGCTTATGCGGGTTGCCCTACCTGGTCCTGATGCCGATCTTCGCCGATCAGGTTCTGGGGGGAGGTGCGCGAGTACTGGGCCTCCTGCTGGGCGCCGCGGGCGTGGGGGCGCTAGCCGGGGCAGTAACTCTTGCTGCCCGCCCGAGCGCCAGAGGGCTTGGGCGTGTGGTGGCCCTGAGCGCGGCCGCTTTCGGCATACTGCTTGTGCTCTTTTCTGTCTCAACCAACCTTCTCCTCTCGATTGGGATCCTGGTTCCGGGCGGGTTTACCTTGATGCTCCAGATGTCCGGATCGAACACGCTCCTGCAGACTATGGTGCCGGATCGAATGCGTGGACGTGTCATGAGCTTCTACACGATGAGCCTGATGGGCATTGCTCCTTTCGGCAGCCTCCTGGCTGGCGCAATGGCTACGCGAATCGGCGCTGCGCACACGGTGGCAGTGGGCGGTCTCTTTTGCCTCGCTGGTGCGCTGCTGTTCAGATCACAGCTCGCCGGCCTCGGAGGGTCAGAGATCGGAGGGTCAGAGGTCGGAGATCAGAAGTCAGAGGTCGGAGACCAGAGATTAGAGATCAGAGATCAGATTCTCTGACCTCTGACTTCTGACTTCTGATCTCTGATCTCTGATCTCTGACTTCTGATCTCTGATCTCTGACTTCTCAGCCACTGATTTACCACGAATCTCTTTTGTGATAGTGTGGCTCGAAACCGGACAGAGGATTTTTCACTGAGTGTAGAGACATGGGTGAAAGCCTAACCAGGTATGGAATCAGCGTGCCGCTACTTGTCTTCTGGCTGTCGATCTCCTCATTTGCACAGGCTCCTCCCTCCATTCAGGTCTTCATGCCGGACGGTTCGCTGCCGCCAAGAGAGCTGCGCTTCACACTCACGACTGACACCGGCCGGATCGACACGTTCTATACAGACTCGAAGGGACGTTTCCTTTTCACCAGGGCTGAGGGGCTGACTCCGAACGCTGGATACACGATAACTATTCAAGGCGACGGAAGATCTTTCGATACCACCACGATCTCGTTCAAGTACTATGGCAACACCGTCTTCTATGTCCCAGTGTTTTTGAGGCCGGTCGCCTCTGGAACATCTTCGGCATCTGCAACATCGAAGCCAGCAGGAGCGGTCGATCTCGCCGAGCTTGACGTGTTGGTGCCGAAGCGAGCCGCGGACGAATACGATGGCGCAATGAGTTCTCTCAGATCCGGCAAGGCCGAGGAGGCGATAAGCAAGCTACACGCTGCCCTGACGATCTACCCGGACTACTTTCGCGCGCTCAACGATCTGGGTGTGTTGTTCATGAAGCTCCACAGACTGAGCGAGGCCGCTGAGACGCTGCAGCGGGCAGCCAAGATCGCGCCTCGTGTCTACTACCCGCGGCTGAATCTCGCCATCGTAAGAACTCGGCAAGGGAAGTACAAGGAGGCGATTGACCTGCTCGAGGCACTTCGCAAGGAGAACCCCGGGCTCATCGAGATTCGCACTCCGCTTGCGGACGCGCTGATGGCGGCGGACCGTCTGGATGATGCGGAGGGTCACCTGCGCGCCGTGCTCAGCGACGGTCGTCTCGATCGAGAGGCGATGGGCGATGCGCACTACAAATTCGGTCTGTTGTTGAACAGAAAGCAGCGATTCGTCGAGGCGGTCAAAGAGCTGGAGGAGGCGGCGAAGATATTGCCTAACTCGGCACGGATTCACCTTCAACTCGGTGGCGCATTGTTGCAGCTCAAGCGTCTCGACGAAGCCGAGCGCGCGTTGATCGAGTCGTACCGCCTGGGCGGTCCGGAAATGGGGGGCGCGCAGTTGTTCCTCGGCGAGCTGTACTTTACACAGAAGAAGCACGAGCTGGCGATGCGCGCATTTGAGCAGTACCTGAGGGATGTCCCGGAGGCGCCCAACCGGGAGCAGATTCTGGGGGTCATCAACAAGATCAAAGCGGCGCTGAGTCCCAGGTAACCTACAAGTGAGAAGAGCGCCTTGGGGGCCAAGGTGCTTCCTCGGACTCACATAAAGAATCGCCTCGGCCACAGGTGCGGCCGAGGCGATTAGTCTACGCGATTCCTGCGATTGGCTGGATCAGAAGTTCAGCCGGAGTTGAAACTCGATCAATCGCCCGCCGGGATCGTTGGTGCCAGACACCGTGAAGTCACGATAGGCATTGCGCGTCTGTCCGAATGTCGACGCCGATGGCGAGAAGCCCCCCGAAGCATCGGTGCCCGCCCCTCTAATCGTTATGATCGACTGGTTGAACGCATTGAGGAACTGAACACGGAACTCGAAGTTAGTGTTCTCCGTGATCGTTGTCCTCTTCAACAGGTTTAGGTCCCAACGCGATGTCCATGGTCCGTATATGAAAATACGATTGCCCAGTCGGCCAGGCGTTGTGGGCGGTCCGATGTAAGGCTGGGTCGTCTGGAGATCGGCGAGCGTCTTGCCTGCGGCTTCGAATGCCGCTTGCGAGTTCTCGATAATGTCCTTGGGCAGGAAGTAGATAACGCCCAGGCACTTGCCGTCCGAGCCGCACACCGTCTCCTTTCGGATCTTGATCAGTTTCTGAAGCTCCTTCGTGGTTATGTTGTGAAGCTCGACGCCCGATTCCCTGTTGTTGAAAGTCAGCCGCCCGCTGGTCAGGGTGCTGGGAGTTCCGGACTGAATGCGCATCACTCCGCTCCACTGCCAGCCTTCGAGCAGCTTCTTCACCACGGGCACGTTCGAGTTCAGGAAGCGCTGTCCCGGGCCGATGGGAAGCTCGTGTATCCAGTCGAACTTTATCGCGTGACGCAGGTCGCGCGGTGCCGGCCCCTTGTCGTACCCGAAATCCCTGAGCGTGGTGGGAGTGCCGGCTGCTGCGCTGCTGTCGACGTAAAAGTTGGTCAGCGCGTGCGACCAGACGTAGCCGCCCTGTATCAGAACGCCCTTGGACATCCTTCGTCGAAAGTCGATCTGCATCGAGTGGTAGTTTGCATCCGCTGCGTTGTCCATGATCCAACTGCTGGTAGGCGACCTGGGATTGGCAACGAAGAAATTCGACAGGGTCATGGACTCGCCCGGAGCGTTTGGATCGGGCAGGGTGATGGAAGGGATCAGGTTGGCTGAGATGAGCCTGTTCATCCTGGTAACGTTCTGCGCGATGTTGGCCGCAAGACGCCCGGCTTCGCCTCGCGCAATAGTCGTGGCAAACGTCAGGTCGCTGATCAGGCCCAAAGCGGTCCTGATGATCGGGATGTCCTTCTGCCCAGTCAAGCCGGCGTTGCCGAAATTGGTGCTGGCCGCGTTGGCCGCTCGCGAGATTCTGAGATTCTCCTGGGCAATCAGGAACTCATTGAGGAAGCCGTTCTCAAAGATGTTGACCTCTCCGATTTCGTATTGCCTCCACATCCTGGTTCCGTGGTTACCCACGTATCGAACTTCCAGGGCCATGTCCTTTCCAATCTCTCGCTGAATACCGAACGTCCAGGACTGAACATAACCGGAGCGGAGGTTCGGATTGAAGTCATTGATCGACGCCGACTGCCGGGCCGTGATTGGGAACTTCGCCTCCGGCATTGACCTCAATGGCACGTTATTAAAGTTCAGATCACGGAGCATGCGGCTTCCGGCAGCGCCAAAGATAGTCGGGTCGTTGGTCGGGCCGGTGCCAAGTGCTATAGTAGGACCATCATTCGATCCGAACATACTGTCGAAGGCGTTGAAGCCCTCTCGTATGTACGCAATCGAGTAACCGCCCCGCAGAACAGTCTGCCCGGTCTCGCCCAGGACTCGACGGAGGAAGCCGTTGTTCAGGTTAGGAGTCCACGCGAAGCCCACAGACGGAGCAAAGTCTCTCTTGCTGGGATCGAAGGCTGCCTCTCCCTTCTCCACCAGCTTGAACTGGGTGACCCCTCCAGTGAATACACCAGGCTTGAAGAGATTGCCGCGGCCGGAGACCCCGAAGATCCCGTCGACTCCGGTCCTCGTATATATCCCATTGTCATTCACCGGCGATGGCATGTACTGCCAGCGTATCCCGCCCGTCAATGTCAGGTTCGGTTTCGCCTTCCACGAGTCCTGCACATAAACGCCGTACTCGGTCGCGTGATTTCGAGCGGTAGACGGGACGAACGCGAAGTTCAGACTGTCTTCATCCAACACCGCGGTCCTTCCCGTGCCGCTGACACGCCCGACCAGCAATGCGTACAGATTCATCGCATCGCCGCGTTGAGTCGTGTTGCTATTGGGGAAGTTTGTTGTGCTGAAGATATTCGTGCTCCCCAGTCTCACGGGATCGTTGCCGTCGAGTCCCAGGGCGACGCTTGGCAGATTCTGGGAACCAACGCCCTGGACGAACGATTTGATCCGGGTGAGACTGAAGCCGAAACTGTAGCGGTGGGAGCCCTTCTGCCAGTTCAACTGGTCATCCATGGTCTTGACTGGCGTGTTGCGTCGCGACTGGCTGGTGTAGGTGAAGAACCCTGACGAGAATGGGTTCCCTACGTTGAGCTGGTTGAACAGCGAGTAGTTTCTGGGATCGAACTCGCGCCTGAACATCGAAGTGCCGTTGCCAGACGAGGTCAGTCTGATCTCGTTAACGAGGCTTGGACTGATGGTCCAGCGCTCGGCCATCACAAAGGTGAAGGAGTTTCGATAGATGCTCCCGCCGACGGGGGCGCTGCTGCCCAGCACAGTCCCCTCTCCGGGGTAGATGCTCAAGATGCCGTTGACCCCGTCAGGCAGGGAGAAATAGTGCTGGTAGTTGTGAACGAACTCCAGACTGTGGCTCTTGTTGATATTGAAATCCAGCCGAGTCGTGGGAAACCTGCGCAGGTTGCGGCCCGGATCCTGGAAGGTCAGATCCAACCGGTTGTAGTCGTTTGCGGTTTGGATACGGCTCTTGAGTATGCCCTTGCCCTGCGCTCCAGCCACCAGGTTGAGTGCGTTCCCGACTCGCGGATCGGGCGTGCTCGGAAAGCCCCTCGCCGCGGCGAGTTGATAGAGGTTTACTGTCCGGGTCGCCCCGCTCACGGTGTCGCTGTAGGTGAAGATGCCCTGCCGCGCGGAATCGGTGAGCACTGTGCGGTCTGCGTTATACGTTTGAGGAAGCCGAAACTCTTCAAAGTTGACGAAGAAGAACGCCTTGTCGCGGCCATTGAAGATCTTGGGCAAAACAATAGGCCCGCCTATGCGGCCGCCAGCCTGGTTCAGCTTGATCACATCGCGCGGCAGACCGTCGATGTTGTTGAAATAGTAGTTTGCGTTCAACGCGTTGTTGCGGTGCTGCCAGAACACTCCGCCGTGTAGGTTGTTGGATCCAGACTTGGTTACAAATTTGATCTGGAAGGCGCCTCCGGCGGCGCTCTCAGCGCCCGGTGTTGCTGTAGAAACCGTCACCTCTTCGATGGCATCCGATCTCACCTGGGTCGTCGTGAAGAACCCGTCGCTCGATTTCAGATAATTGTCCTGGATATTGGCGCCGTCGAGAGTGATGTTGATCGAGCTCTTGTTCAGTCCATTAACTGACGAAGTGCGCGGCGTGCCGGGTGTCTGAACACCGGGAAGAGTCAGCACCAATTGCATGGCGTCACGGGTCGTAAACGGTAGCTCTCCTATCTGGCGGCCGACGATGGTTGACGACACATTCGCACTCTCGGTCTGAATAACGCTGCCGCCACTGGTGACAACGACCTGCTCCGACGCACCTCCCACCTCCAGAGCGGCGTTTACCGTGGCCGTCGTTCCTGCATCGACTTTGACGTTTTGAATGACTGTAGACTTGAAGCCCTGAGCGGTTAAAGTTACCGTGTACACGCCACTCTGGACAGCTGGTATTGACCACCCACCTTCGTCATTAGTCGTGG
>DASYSA010000006.1:0-12065 GCA_036003885.1 Blastocatellia bacterium
GAACCGCTTCTCACCCATAGCCGCCTATTACCTCGGCTTTGTGCCTCAGGCTGATGCAAGTGGCCAGGCGACCGCCGGCGCTGACCAGATAACCAACAACCATTACTTCACCGCGCGAGTCGATCATCAGATCAATCAAAAACAGGTGTTGAACTTCACCCTGAATGTCTTTGATTCGAAGGTCGACAATCCATTCCCATTTGGCGGCGTAGCTCCGAACGATTCGTCGGTTCCGGGATTTGGCGGCATCGACAAGGACCGGACCTACAACTATGTGGTCCGGCACACTGATTCGATTACGCCCACGCTGATCAATTCGTTGTTGCTGGGCTACGCGCGCAACAACTTTCCTTCGCTCCAGCCTCAGAACAAGACCACGCCGGCCGCGATCGGGTTTACAGGCAACTTCGTCGTCGATCCGGCGCTGGCCGGCCCACCGCTGATCTGGTTCTTCGATAGAAACTTCTCAGTCGGCAATGCCGTTCAGGGCCCGCAGGCGAGGGTCACTGAGAACTTCCAGATTCAGGATTCGGTTAGTTGGGCAAAAGGGAACCACCGCGTGAAGTTCGGCTTTGACGGAACGCAGTACAGGCATGATCAGGCGTTCTTGTTCGTCAATCAAGGCATCATCGGGTTCACGCGCCTGGTTGGCGGGAATACAACGGGCGATGACTTCGCTGACTTTCTGATCGGCAACTCGCCGGGATTCATCCAGACGGGTTCGAACGGCGACCGCGATTTCCGCCAGAAAGCAGCGGCGTTCTTTGGCCAGGACACCTGGCACGTGCGCGAGGGACTCACTCTGTCACTCGGCCTCAGATGGGAGTACACCTCTCCGCTGACCGACAAGTTCAATCGTGTTTCATACTATCGGCCGGGCGTCGTCTCGCAGTTGTTGACCGGAGGCCGGCTTCGAACCTTCGAGGGCACCCCGATAGTTGTGCCGCCGGGTGAACGGGCTCCAAACGGGGTCGTATTCGTGGGCGACCCAGACCCCGTGCTCGGCGGCATAGTTCCTGCCGGCGGTGTGAGGAAAGACAAGAACAACTTTGGCCCGCGAGTAGGTCTTGCTTATTCACCCCGGGCTACGAGCGGATGGCTGGGCACACTCCTGGGCGATCGCGAGACCGTGATTCGCGCCGGTTTTGGTCTCTTTTATGGAGCGATCATCGGCGATACGGCTCTGCAGCAACTCTCCGCGCCTGGCTTCAGCGGGACGAACTTTTTTGCGATCACCGGAGGAGCCGGAACTCTCGCCAATCCGTTCGCTCCCGATCCGTTCCCGAACTTCCGCGGCAACGCTGGGAGTCTGCCGAACCCGTTCACCCAGAGCCAGCTCGAACTGTTCGCGCCGCTGTCCTTCACGTCACAGCCGATCGATCCGCTGATTCGCACACCTTACACGATGGGCTGGAATATGACGGTTGAGCGGGGCTTCAAACACAATTACGTGGCGAGCCTGAGCTACGTCGGCAACGTCGGCCGCAAACTCTACGCGGTCGAGGAGCTGAATCCCTCGGTTGGAACGTTCTTCCCCGTGCCCGCCGGAAGAACGATACCGGCGCCCGCGCCTGGTAATCAGAACGAGCGCCGCTTGAACAACGATATTCAGGAGAGCGTCGGCCAGTTGGTATCGGGCGCAAACTCCTGGTACAACGCCTTTCAGGCGAACGTGCAAAAGCGTTTCGCAAGCGGGCTGCTGTTCCAGGTCGCTTACACATACGCGAAAGCCATCAACGAGACCGATACTCAGCGGGGAGTATTGGATCGACTCGACCGGCGCGCAGCACGGGGCTTGTCGGGTGACGATGTACCGCACCGGTTAGTCGCCAGTTGGATATACGATCTGCCATTCGCGCGCAAACTCGGAGGACCTCTGGGAACCGTGCTGAATGGCTGGAGCATTGGCGGCATCGCGGTCTTCCAATCCGGAACTCCCATCACTGTATTGAACCCGTTCGACACCACGGGCGATGGTGGAGCGCTCCGGTCCTTTGCCGATTTGGGCGAGCCGTTCAGGAACATCGATCCGCGGACGAACGACGGTCGGGCTTTCAATCCAGGTTCCTTTGTCGCTTTTGGCGATCCTGACACGGGCTTCGATTTGGCGACGGATTTTCGGCGCGGCACGTCAGGCCGCAATCAGGTTCGGGTCCACAATGGCGCAAACAACTGGGACCTGGTGTTGACCAAGAAGACGCGCCTGTGGTCTGAGACAAAGGCGTTAGAGCTTCGCTTCGAAGCATTTAATGCATTTAACCATACCCAGTTCACAACCGTGGACACTAACGTTGATCGAATAGTCCGCGATGCGAGCGGGCAGATCGATGCAAGCAAGAGCACCTTCGGGAAGTTTACCGGCGCTGCCGAGTCACGCGTGTTGCAGCTCGGAGTGCGCTTCTCGTTTTGATTTGATCTTTGACCCGGGAGGGGAAGTATGCCCCCGCCAATGAATGAGGAGGCAGCGAGTTGGTACCGCGCTGGTTCGGCTTGTTGTCTTCTGTTTGCGGCCTACTCAGCTGGCGGGGGCAGGCTCCCCCTCCCGGGGCTTCCAGAAAATGAAGGGCTTCAATCCTTGAAGGTCATCCACGAAATTTCCAAACGGAAGGACTGGCCGAGGGATGCAGGTAGCTGAAAGCATAATTAGTGACCGGCTGCTGGGGACCAGCAGCATCCAACCTAACCACTCCTCCTTCCTGCAAGAGCGTGTCATTGGCGCCAGTCGCTGGGCTGCTGAAGCCCGCACTCGGCTTGCGGCTCACGCGGCGCACGACAACACGGTCATCCTGGAAGGTGAACCGGGGACAGGGAGAGAGTTCCTGGCCCGCATGATTCACAAGTGCAGCGCTCGCAGCAAAGGTCCGTTTGTCGCCATCTCGTTCGACTCTGTGTCCGACGAATCGGCCGAGGCAGCTTTGTTTGGGTCGGTGCGGTCGCTGCCAACCGGACCCAGACTCATTCACCCGGGATTGGTCGAATCGGCCGAGGGGGGGATCGTTTACATCGCCGACGCCTCGAAGCTCAGCTTCTCGTTGCGTGCGAACATCTCGCGGTTGATCCAATACAACGAATTTCGCCGTTCGGGGGACGTGTCGGTTCAACGATCGAATGTTCGGATCATGCTCGGCTCGACCAGCCGGCTGGACGCCGGTCTCGGAAAGGAATGGAGTTTGGTAAGGACTGAAGTCCGCGTTGGGGACGTATTGTTCGTTCCACCGCTTCGAGAGAGACCGGAAGATATCGAACCGCTGATCAGCCATTTCGTGAAACAGGCATGCGAACAGACGGGCAGGGAAGTCAGGCAGGTCGCGCCCGAGGCGATGGCGGTCATGCGCCGCCACCTGTGGCCGGGTAACGTAGCGGAGTTGCGGGGAATGGTTGAGCAGATGGTCCAGCGCTGCGCACCTCCAATGATTGGGCTCTCCCATCTTCCGGCGCACATTGCGGATTCACCTGAGTCGGTCCAGTACGGATTGCCTCCCTCCGGCCTGGATCTGATCAATGAAGTTCGGAAATATGAGATGGCTATTCTGTGCGCCGCATTGAAGCAGTGTCACGGTGTGCAGAAGAAGACCGCCACTCTGTTGGGCCTGAAGCCAACGACGTTGAACATGAAGTTGAAGGCTTACGAAATTGATGCGAGCGCTTATAAGTGAAGAAAGCGAATTTCGAAATTCGCATTTCGAAATTCGCAATTCCTGGCTAAGGCTCACATCGTTCGTTGCAAAGAAAAGCTCTTGGCGCCTCGCCCGAGTTCGTGATGACTATCGCGCCAGGCAGACCCCTACACACCTTGGTTCCTTTTGCGACCACCTTCTGAAACGTATCCGCTTCGAGTGTTGGGTCCTTGAAGGTCAACTTCTTGGGTGTAACGCCTCCGACCGTAATTGTCGCATTAGATCGAATCCTGTCCGCTTCTATGACCAGGGAAACTGCGCCCGATGAGCTCCGTTCAAGTCTGCAAGTGCCCAGCGTCGGCGGAACCTGATCAACAGGAGGGGGAGGAGGGGGAGCCACCGAGGCACAGGCGAATGTCACAACGATGCCCTGTTCATTCCCGATCGGGCAACCCGGATGCGCGCCCGCAGGAAGAACTGTCAGATTCCGGCTCGTTCCGTTTGGGCCGCTCACAAAGATCAGGAAAGTCTTTCCAGCATTGACTGAACCAAACTCGAAAACTGCGTCTATCAGGTTTGGATTGAGAATGGACCACTTCGACGACTGAACTACGTGGTTGGGATCATTTCGATCGACGGCAAAGACCGAGGTGACGTTTGGCGTGCCGTCTGCTCGTACGAAGCACGAACCGGATACAAGAAGATCCTGGCCAAGCGAGCAGTTGCCGGCCGAGGGCGTGGCTGATATGACAACAGGCGCGCGCTCTCCAAGTTCAATTGGACATGTGATCGACTGCGTGAACTCTCCGAAGATGTTGTCGGGAGAGGCCAGCACCGTTCGACTCAACGTTAATGTCGCCAGACCCCCACAGCACGCAAGAGGAAATGGAGTCCCAGGCAGAGCGGGCGAAAGGGCCGGGATGAGCGCCTGCACGAGAAGCCCATTAACCGAGGTGACGTTGGTGAGGGGGATCATCAACTCGGGTATGCCGTCGCCATTGGTGTCGCAGGTAATCTTCCCATTCTGAGGAGGGAAGGAACATCCCACAATGTTCAGACCAACTTCACACACGGCATTGATGATACCTTTCGTGGATCCCGCCAGAACCGCAGGTTGGTTTGGAGCAACCGCCACGGGAAGAATTGGGAGGATGGTGAGAGTGTTCGCAGTCTCAATCTGGCGCCTGGGCGCGGGCCGCCGTGCATAGACTGGTGCTGAAGTAAGGGTCAGAAAGATAGCCATCATTAAAAGCGTGCCAGTCCTGCGGAAGGCGCGGCCTCCAATTGCTTCTTGAGTTCTTCGCACGACGATCAGATCCAGATTGCTCACGAGCTACCTCCGTCAACCAGAAGAGGGTCTGCCTGTATCGAGAACTATACTGAGCAATGAGGTCTTATGTCCAACGAGCCCAATAGGCATTTTGGATTTTAGATTTTGGATTTTGGATTGAAGGAGGTTTTAAGATACTCGATTTACCTTGATAGGGAATAGGAATTCCGGATTTGTCGATTTTGGATTTGGATTGAGGGAGTTTGGCGATTTTGGAGATTATTAGATTGAAGAGGCCGATCCAAGGTGAATTCCAAATTCAAAATCTCCGCCAATCCAAAATCCAAAATCTAAAATCCAAAATCGAATTAGTTCAGTTTCGCCCGGTCCTGTCGGATAGACTTCATCTGTTCGCGGATCGCCTCGCCATCGGGAGCTTCGGGCGCCAGTGTCAGATAGCGATCAAGTTCATCGAGTGCGCCGGTGGTTTTGCCTGCAGCGGCGAGCAACAGTCCGTGATCGCGAATGTGCGACAGTGAATCGGGGTTGATCAGAAGAATGCGTTCTATAGCCGCCAGGGCCCTGTGATAGTCGGTTGTACCAGAGTAAATGCCGAGGATGTTGGATAGCACTCGGGTGAGAATCTGCTTCCTGGTGGCGGGCAACAGGTGCTCGGGTCGCAGCGCTACCTTGCCTCGACTCAGGCTCGACAAGAGATCTGCGCAACCCACCTCGCCCAATAGACGCCCTCTGTTGAATACATCAATAAAGACCTCCCCGTTCTCATCCGAATGTTTGACTATGAAATGGCCCGGGAGTCCAACGCCATCAACGGCGAATCCGATTCTTCTCGCGACCTCCATATACACTACCGCCAGGGTTATCGGTATTCCCGTGCGCCGGTCTATCACTTCATTCAGATAGCTGTTTCGTGGATCGTAGTAGTTGTCGATGTTTCCCCGGAATCGAAGCTCGTCGAACAGGGTGCTGTTGATCGCGGAGATAAAGTCCAGAGACGTCTCGGCGCTGCCCGCCTGCTCGCGGGCGAGATCTGCTATTCGATCGAGTTTCTCGAGATAGAGAGACGTTTCAATGCGAGGATACTCTTCAGCCGCGATCAGCAGCGCTGCCAGGGCAAGGTCTACTCTGTCGTCATCGCGCGATACGACTTCGGCAAAGCGGCGTCGAATCTCCTCTGGGGCTTCTTTCGACACAGTGCTCCTCCGAGGCTCGCTCGCACCCAACCGCTCCCGCCACGGGAACAGACAAGACGGATGAAGAAGAAAGACCGGGACGCGGACTCCCTTTCAAAATCGCCTTGTCGCTCGCCGGCGCAGTCGCTTCCAGCGACTTAGCCAGGCACCGATGGCGGAGCCTGCCCAGTCAAAACTAAGGGGCTGATGCGGCATGCCATCAGCCCCAAATATAGCATGGAAGGTTCTACTTCAGCGGCCTGCTCGAGTGCGCCCTGACGCCTGGCTCTTGCCGTCAGTCTTGAAGCTCCTCCACAGGAACTCGTAGGAATGGTCAGCAACCGAAATCATGTACTCCCAGCCATGCCCCCCGGGAAACATATGGTATTCGTGTGCGATGCCGGCTTTGGTCAGCCGTTCGTCGAATATCTGATTGGCGCCTTGAAACCCGTATCGGTCCTGTTCGCCGACATCGAAGTAGACCTTTATTCCCGATTTCTTGATTGCGGTCGCGTTGCTCTCGGCAAGGTAGAGCGGATTGTTGGCCCGGAAAAATGCTTCGTCGGGCGGATTGCCGAAGATGTTGCCCACAAGGCTGCCGATGAACTGTGAACGCCGGTCGGAACCGGAGGTGTTAGGCAGTTCCGGGAGCAGCGCCGAACTGTGAGCTGTCACTGATGAGAACATCTCCGGATGTTTGAAGGCCAGCGTCAACGCGCCGAAGCCCCCCATCGACAATCCCTGAATGGCTCGCCCCGCTTGTGTGCCCAGGGCGCGATAGGTCTTCTCTACGAACGGGATCAAGTCCTGAATGATCGCGTCTTCGTATCGAACCCCGTTCTTGGCATTCAGATAAAAGCTGTTCTGACCGGCCGGCGCGACAACTATGAACTCGCCGATTTTGCCGTCATCGCGGAGTTTGCCGATGGCGGCGGCTACGCCACGGCGTTGGAACTCACCCTCACTTCCATTCATGCCGTGCAGGAAGTAGAGAACGGGATAGCGCCGCTTGGTCTCTTTTTCATAAGAGGGGGGCAGCAGCACCGCAAACTTCAACTCGCGCCCAAGCGCCGCCGAGGGTAGAGAAGAGTAATCGACGTGAGGCTCTGAAGCTACCGCAGGCTGTTGTGGTGTTTGGGGAAAAGCATTGAACGCGGCGCATGCAAGGAGCACGAGCGCCGCAAGAATGGAGGCTGCCATTCGCTTTCTTCGTCTCATCGTTAACCCTTCACATTGAAGCGAGATCCTTCGCTCGGGAAGTGATTGATATTCATGTTATTGGCCGCAACATCGGTCAGGTCTATGACGGAGGCGGCGTTTATTGCTGCTGCGATCGAGATGGTTTCGCTTATCTCTTCTTCAGTGGCGCCGGCCGCCAGGGCTTTCTTGAGGTGTCCTTCGATGCAGCCCTGGCACCTGGCAATGAGAGAAGCGGCAATCGAAATCAACTCCTGGGTCTTCGTGTCGAGGTGTTTCTTCTCGGAGTAATAGATCTCGCGATAGAACTCGCCGTAGATTCGGCGCATCTTGGGTTCCATCATCGAATATGACTGAGGTTTCCCGTCGCTGCGCTGCGAATTCGGCTCGGAAGCCGTCGTGTCGGGCCGGGACTCTGTTGCGAGATCTCCAGGCTTCGGTGCCAACTTACTATCCATTAACTTCTCTCCTTGCGTCCGGTTTTCCAGGGGGAAAGGACCTACAATAACCCCCGCTGATCTTCGCTAGCCACTGATACGCCGCGCGCGCGACTGAGGTCTCAAGAAAGTGCCGTCGAGTCATCATATTTGGGTGCGCTGGATCAACGACTTTTAACACACAGGACGAGGGTTTTTCAACTTGAGCGTGGTGGAAGCGGCGGGCGCGAGGGCGGGGGCGCAATTATGACCGGCACTCAAAGGTCGCCAGCTCGAGATGTCCGCTCTTGTAGTGGGGCATCGCCATCTCATTAACACCCCATCGCTTCAGTGGGCTGTCTAGCGGCCGATGGGCTCGGTGGAACCGTTTTAACGGGTTTGATCCCGCACAACGTGAGATCGGCCTTCAGTGGAGAATCTGGCGCGGAAGCCGGTGGCTACCAAACGGGCAAAAACCGTTAAAACGGTTCCAGGGTTTTCCCCGGCACAGACACCTCACTGAGTTGAGGTGTTAATGAGATGTTCGATTACCAGCAAGCCGGCGCTCTCCGCCCATTCATCTACATGCGTCCCCGTTGCGGCGCTTCAGAGATTCTAAGGAGAGTAATAGCTCGGGATCGGTCAAGCGCGGATAACCGGCGAGTCAGCACGATCTGACCGCAGGTGGCTCGATCACCGGCATTTGAGGACCAGCAGTATGAAACAGACACAACTCAGCAAACTTTTCATCCCGATATTCACCTTCGTGGTCGGTGTTACGACCGCGACCGCATTGATTGCCCACTCGCTTCGGTCCGCCCCTCCCTCCCCGCCCCCCGAGCTTCCGCCCGAGCCGCCCGAGGTTTCAATGAACAGTAAGCCCTCGCTCGAGATGGTGTTTGTCCTCGACACAACCGGCTCGATGGGTGGCCTGCTCGAGGGAGCAAAACAGAAGATATGGAGCATAGTGAACGAGGTAATGCAGTCGCCGTCCCGTCCCGCAGTGCGGGTCGGCCTGGTTGCCTACAGAGATAGGGGCGATGAGTATGTCACTCGTGTCCTGCCGCTGAGCAACGATCTGGATCAGGTATATTCGACCCTGATGAACTACAGCGCGGCTGGAGGAGGCGACACGCCTGAGGACGTCAGGCGCGCTCTCTCGGACGGCGTACATAAGGCTGGATGGTCACAACCCTCGTCCTCAATTGCACAGATCCTGTTTCTCGTGGGAGATGCTCCGCCTCACGAAGACTATCAGAACGAACCCTCGACGGAAGTCAGCGTCGCCGAAGCCTCTCGAGCCGGCATCATCGTCAACACCATTCAGTGCGGCAACCTGTCCGAAACCACGCCGGTGTGGCAAGCGATAGCCGGCCGCGGCCAGGGGCAGTACTTCGCCATCGCCCAGAACGGCGGAGTGCAGGCGATCTCCACGCCATATGACAAAGAGATCGGAGAACTTGGTGCGAAACTTGGTTCAACTTACATGGCCTACGGCGGCGGCGCAGGCGAGGCAGGCGAGAGGCATAGGGCCGAAACGAAGGCACGTCAGGTTGAAGCGGAGGTCAAGGTTGTTGCCGACGCGGCTCCTAGTGCCGCTGCCGACCGCGCGGTGAACAAGGTGGTGAATGCGGATGCTTACATTGGGGACATGCTGCAGAGCATCGAGAATGGCTCACTCAAGTTGGACTCCGTAAAGGATGAAGATCTACCTGGCGACTTGCGCAAGCTCTCGGCCAACGAGAGGAAGACGGAGATTGCGAGACGACTCGCCGAGCGCGCCAAGCTTCGAGCTGACATCATGGCGCTGTCGAAACAGCGCGATGAGTTCATTTCCGGTGAACGGAAGAAGCAGGTGGC
The DNA here is from genome assembly GCA_036003885.1 of Blastocatellia bacterium. Lineage (GTDB taxonomy): Bacteria > Acidobacteriota > Blastocatellia > UBA7656 > UBA7656 > DASYSA01. Next base: position 9,554 of record DASYSA010000006.1, read on the forward strand.
GGCGGGCGGCAAGGAGAGCGGTTTCGACGTTGCGGTTTCCCGGGCCCTGAAGACGCAGGTAGAGAAGAAAGGTATCAAGTAGGGAAATGCGAATTTCGAAATGCGAAATGCGAAATTCCCACTTCGCATTTCGCACTTCGCATTTTCTCTTCAGGGCTTCGCTTTTTTCACCTCAGGTAGAATGCGCGGCGGATAGTATCGCTTGCCCGCCGCAGTCATCTTCTGGACCTCTTTGTTCCAATTAGTCCCATAGTCACGTTCGGCATCCGACAACGCCCAGGCCTGCCGCTTGTAGTTCCAGTTGTCGGGATCGAGCCGTTGAGCCTCCTTAAAGTGAGGGATTGCGTCTGCTTTTTTGCCGTTCGCGTAGAGATGCTCCGCGAGATTGAACTCGGCATCGGCCAATGCGCGCTGCGGACCCTGCAACGCAATTCGCTTCTTTACCTCGTCCTCACTCAGCACGAACGGGCTCTTGTCCCCGTGTTTGACCCAATCGCGAATGGCATCCAAATAGGGTTCGGCGTCCATGCCGTGCAGACTTTTATAGCGATTGTCGACGAATGCAACTTCATTTGGGCGAACGATGCGACCTTGCTCGTTGATCCACACGGCCGTTGGAACGTTCACCATGCCGTAGAGTTTCGTGACCAGGTGCGTGACGTCTGTCAGTACCGTGTACTCAGGGTTTGCGGCCTTGATCCACGGAAGGGCATCCTTCAAGCCTCCGGTATCCTGCGCCACTGAAACGATCTCAAAGTTCTTGTCCTTCAACTCGTGATAGAGAGTTTGCCATCCTGGCAAATCAAATCGGCAGCCTCACCACGACGCCCAGGTTACCAGCAGCACTTTCTTGCCCCTGAAGTCCGATAGCGAGTGCATTTCAGCCTTCGCGTCGGGCAGCCTGAAGTCCGGCGCCATGAGAGAAGAGATGTATCCATTCTGTTGCTCGGGCATCGTTCCGAAGTACCAGACAGATTGGGCATCATCGTAGGCGACCGGATGATGAATGAGCCGCGCGAACTCGCTCATATTGAACCAGGTCGTCGGCCTGGGCTTCGTCGTGTTGAATAGGAACTCTTTGGTTCTTGCCTTCGGAATCGGATAGCAGAGCTTATCGCGGCACATGCCCTGCGGCTTCAAGACAAACTTGGTCACGCGCGTGAGGTCGTTGAGCGACATCCATAAGTCCTTCGACTCGTTAAAAGAACCGCCGAGCTCAAAAACCTCTCCGTCGTAAATGACAGTACGGTGAGTTCCCTCGCCGGCTTTGGCAATGGTCACCAGGACTCCGCACATCAATACAGCGTAAGCTAGAATCATGTTGCTTCTCATGTGTTGCTCCTTTCTGATGGACAATCGCGTTTCTCGCTTTACGTTTGTCGTTTCTCATTATCGTTTCGCGGCTTATGAACGGGGCAATTGGAACCTCTGAACGAAACGCGACGATAAACGACGAGCGAAAACGATTCATCGGCGACCGCAGATAACAAGCTCCGAGATAGTTTCGCTTCATGTTTACTCGACTATCGCCTCAGCGGCAACGCAAGAATCGCTCATCTAGAGGCTCCATCGCAAGGGCGGAGATAGAGAATGGCGTCCGGCCCTCACGGCTGGGTGCGCGTCACATTTTGCGCGAGAAGCCAGAGACGGGGTGACGCGGTCAGGCACTCGATTCCACGATTTTGATGTCATCCGTCGCTTGGAATCGAGGAATCGAGTGCCTGACCCCTCAAGAAAATGTCTCGTGGATACGGCGTGAACGTTGGGAAGCTCTGTCTAAGAAACAGCGGAATGATTACGCCCCTATCTGCCCGGACTTCGTCGTGGAGTTACGTTCCAGGACAGACCGGCTCAAGACACTACAAGCGAAGATGGAGGAGTATGTTGCGAACGGGGCGCAGTTGGGCTGGTTGCTGGATCCGTTGCAGCACAGGGTCCACATCTATTGCCCTGGCTCTCCCGTCGAAGTCCACGACAATCCTTCGGATTTTTCCGGCGAGCCTTTGCTTAAGGGATTAGTACTCAAGCTCGAGGGAATACTCGACTAAGCGCAAATAGCAACGCCACTCCAGTCAATTGCAGGCGCCTCGCGCGACCGAGAACAGCCGCCACTCTCCGGCCACACCTTTCAGCACGTGTTCGCCTCGGTCTTCGAATGCGATGCCTGAACCGGCTACCAGGTCCTTCACCGTCCTGGAAACCAGCACCTCGCCAGGCTCCGCCTTATCCACCACCTGTTCGCCAATATCAACAGCCATACCGGTCACTCGATGATCGGTGATGTCGCATTCTCCGGTATGCAGGCCGGCTTTTGTTTCGATACCGAGCCTGATGGCTGCTTCTCGGATTGCGCAGGCGGTTCGGATGGCCCTTGCCGGCCCATCGAAGGTAGCCAGGAATCCGTCTGAGGCGATCTCGATATCGCGTCCCCGGAACCACTCGACCTCTTTCCTGACCTGGGTGTGATAGCGATCCAGAAGTTCCGCCCATCGAGCTTCTGAAGGAACGGCAG
>DASYSA010000007.1:0-4553 GCA_036003885.1 Blastocatellia bacterium
GGGTAGATCGTTCCGGACGAGAGATTGTTGTAGAACGACTTCATTTGCTCGAAGTGCAGATGCATGTCATGAGTAACGGGCATCCGCAGTTGTGTCCTGCTGCTCTGGTTCGACGTCCTCCCCATGAAGAAGAATGGGACGGCCGCTGCGGCCGAAAGGCCTACGCAGAGGAGGAGTACAAAGAGGCGGGCCCTGGTCGGGCCAGTGGCAGGCTGGGTTTCACTCTTCGCAACGACAACTGTGTCAGTTTCCATCGGGTCCGATCTGCTCTCGTCGGCGAAGATGCTAACATAGGGCCGCCAATCAGTCATGGAATGGCGCGAAGAATGATAAAATGAGGGTGCAATTGAAACTGGGACCCAAATCCGCGGCACATGCATCTCATTAACACCCCACTTCAGAGGGGTTGTCGATGGGGCCGGTGCTCGCGGAACCGTTTTAACCGTTTCCGATCCGCCCAATGCGAGCTCAACCTTCCGGCCAGAGTCTGTTGCGGGAGGCTAGATGGCTACCACAACGGGGAGAAAACCGTTGAAACGGTTCGGCGGATCCGCCGGGCCGACAACACCTCACTGAAGTGAGGTGTCAATGAGACGAGCGCTCGACAAAGCGCCGTGGAGCGAAGGAGTCGAGAGCTTAGGCCCCGAGATACATCGAGTCAGGCGCGGAGCGTTCGATAGTACTGAATGATCGAGACTATGCGACCAGTTCTTGCATTGATAGCTCTAGCCTGCCTGTCGCTCGCCCCTGCTTCCGGTTCAGGCGCCAGAGCTATTCGACTCCCTCCCCGCTACTTACCTTCAGGTGTCGAAGACCGCGGGATAACGGCTCTCGACCAGGTGCTCAGAGAATTGACCAATCCCTATTCGGTGATGTGCGTGGCCGGAAGCTGCGACGATGTTGACTGGGGAACGCTGGCCTATTACCACAAAAGGCTCGGCGCCAGGGTCATTCTCGTGTTGGCCACCAGAAGCGGCGAAAAGCTCGAGGGCGCGGACGCTGATACCGAGGCGGACCGTGTCGTTGTCGCCACTCGGCGAGCCTTGGCGGCAGCCCACATCGTAGGCGCTGATGTCCACTTTCTGGACTTTCGAGATTCGGGCGATTCAAAGTCGGATGACGATCTGTTGAAGCAATGGGGACACGATCAGGCACTAGGCCGAATGCTTCGAGCATTCAGACTTTTGCGGCCGGACGTAGTCATCGCGAATCATAGCGCGAGCTATGAGCAGCCGCGACACGAAGCGGTCTGGCGGCTGGCGATCGAGGCATTCGAAGCAGCGGCAGACGCGAAACGATTTCCAGAAGCCGATTCCAGGGTGTGGCAAGTTCGCCGGGTCTTTCAGACCTCCGATGAGACGAACGCCGATGTCGAGGTCAATCTGGCGGAGTATGACCTCACTCGCGGCATCAGCTATGCGCAGATTGCCGTGGAAGCGCTGCAGTCTCGGCGCCCAGCGCCCCCAAATAGAGAACCATCCAGACGCTTCTATAAGCTTGCGCGCTCTGCAACCGGGGAACGCTTGAAACCAGGCGGGTCACTGCTGGCCGGTCTGCAGCTGCCTGAGAACGTTGGGCGCTCGATCGCCCCGCCCGGCGCCGCGGGTGTGCCTTTGCTCAATGCGATCAATCAACGCGATCAACTCGTGGAGGCTCTCAGCGAAAAACTGCTCGAGAAGCGAGTCGAGGGATCCCTAGACGATCTCTATCAGCGTTATGGCGTCGAGTTCGCTCGCGTATTGCGATTCAGGGAGCTTCTAGAGCGGGGGATCGCATTGGCCCTGGGACTCGACTTTCGTATCGCGATTTCGGATGACCTCCTGGTGCCCGGTCAGAAGCTCAACGTCCGCCTTGTCTTGAGCCCCGGCAGCAATGGGGCACTGCCCGTAGTCTTTCGCACGCCGGCTTCCCTTGCGGACGCAAAAAACAACACGCCCTCGACGGCATCCGAAACGGTCGCGGTCCCACGCGCAGGCGCAGTTTCGCGCGATTTCGAGTACGAGGTCCAGCAGGACGCCTCGTTGACGCTTCCTCACTCCGCGCACCTCTCGGAGCGGGACTACTATCCTCTGGGCTCGGGGCTTCCGGGGGCACAGTCAACAAACCCTTTTGGCAACGAGATCTTTGTTTATGCAGAGGTGGGTATTGGCCAGACTTTTATCATTCTGCCGGCGATGGTCAGGTTTGACGTTTCTTCCCCTATTGAGATGTCGGTAACGCCGTCGTTTGCGTTGATCCGAGACTGGGCCGATCCGCGCGAAGCGACGTTTGTTGCCCGCGTGCGAAATCGAACTCCCGGGCGGCTTGCCGGCGCGCTGTGGGTTGTCCCCCTTGCGATAACGGCGGACAGTTATGAGCCCGCTCACATTGAGTTCACGCGAGAGGACGAAGAAGTCGAGGTCAAGCTCAGGCTGAAGCTACCGATTCTCAAGCCTCCTCTCGCGCCTGACGTTTTGATCGAATTCCGCCGTGAGAAGCCCGCCCCGCCCAATCCATTGGCCTCGCTGAAGATCGCGGTCGTTGAAGCCGGCTTCGAAGTCACTTCTGGAACTGCGGTCGGATTCATTCGAGGGTCGAACGCGGAAATGTTAATAGCGCTCTCTCAACTGGGCGTCGATATCGGCGAGGTATCGCTTGATGAAGTGCGGGTTCAAAATCATGGCGACGCCGCAGATGCTGCCTATCCGGGCTGCGCGGAACTGTCGCGATTCGACTCGATTGTCATCGACAATTTCGCATACTCTGTCCGGCGCGATCTCGCATCGCTAAACAGATGCTTACTGGATTACGTTCGGAGAGGCGGCAACCTCGTTGTGCTCGGCCAGACGGCTGACGACTGGAACGCTCAACCTGGTCAGCTCGGGCTTGCTCCTTTCCCGATCAAGCTCTCCAGGGCGGGATCTCCCCAACCAATGAAGATCCTTGCAAGAGATCACGTTCTGATGTCGAAGCCGAACAGGATGGATGAGAAGGATTTCGAGAACTGGATCGTTAAAGACTGCCCTCGTGAGTGGGCCAATGAGTACACGTCTCTGCTCGGACCAGCAGACTCGAGTGAGGCACACCAAAGATCGGCTCTACTCGTCGCGCGGTTTGGAGAAGGGAGCTATATCTACGTCAGCTTTGACTTGCGAGATCAACTGCGCGCGCGAAACCCGAAGGCATATAAGTTCCTGGCGAATCTCATTGCTGCGAAGAGGCCGCGAAAGGTCTGGTACGATGACTGGCAGTAGAAAAACGTTTCGCGTTTTATCAGGCGAGTTCGACATTTCGGGCGACTCGTCGCAAGAGGAGGGGTTGGTCATACAGTGCGATCAAGCCCCGCGCCACCGATTGCCTTGGGCTCTCCGCAACCTGTACCTGAAGCCCGGTTGCCTTGCTTATTCGTTCGTCTAACCCAGCCAGTAAGGAGATGCCGCCGGTGAGCATCATTCCGCGGTCGTGCAGATCGCTGGCAATCTCGGGCGGCACGCGCTCCAACACCTGTCGCACCGATTCCACTATCTGTTTCACGACCGGCTCAATCGCGCGATGAATTTCCATTGCCGAAACTTCTATGGACTGGGGGCCTCCTTCGGTGAGGTTCTGCCCTTTCACTACACTCTTATGCTCGGCGGGCGCGTCGGTTGCCGATCCCAACACGACCTTCAATCGCTCGGCGGTTCGCTCACCGATCAAGACAAGATGATGTCTCTTGATGTAATCCACAATTGCGTGGTCCATGTCGAGTCCGCCGATTCGCAACGTCTCGGATTCGACGAGGCCCGCGTTCGCGACCACCGCGACCGAAGTGGTTCCCCCGCCGATGTCGACGACCATTGAAGCCTTCATCTCCGTGACGGGAAGCTTCGCGCCGATGGCCGCCGCCAGTCCTTCCTCGACCAGATAGGCCCGGCTCACTCCTACGCCCTTCACTACATCGTGGATCGCAAGTCGCTCCACTGAAGTAATGCCTGAAGGCACGCTGAGAGTCATTCGCCGTGAGAAACGGGCGCGACTTCCGCGCGCCTTGCGCACAAACTTGCCAAGCATCTTCTGTGCAAGTTCCGAGTCCGCTACGACCCCTTCCCGCATCGGGTAGGCGACCTCGACGTCTTCGGGAGGACGCCCGAGCATCTCAAGCGCCTCGTGTCCGGTTGCGATCACCTCGCCGGTCACGCGATCGATTCCCACTAGTGATGGTTCATTCACCACCATGCCTCGGCCCCTGGCGTAGATGAACGTCTGAACGGTGCCCAGGTCCGCGGCCAGATCTTCTGCAAAAGGATTGTTCATCGAGAACTTCATGGTAATCATTAAACCCACCAGGAGCGTTCGGCGAAGCGAGATCATAACAAGCCGACCGAGCGAAGCGAAAGGCGAAATTCAGTTGTCTATTAATAGAGCGAGTCGGCGCGGATGAAAGGGCTCGAATTTGGGCGTTTCGGCTCGGCTCCCTCTTGATTCCTGGACAGCGTTCCTTACGCGACAGTGCGATACACGCGGGCTGGTCTGGGTAAATAATGCTTGACCGGACTTAGAGGCGGAATTGGGAAATTATAAAATAAAAAAAA
>DASYSA010000008.1:0-13842 GCA_036003885.1 Blastocatellia bacterium
TTGTCAGGCGGTCCTCTTCTCGTATATCCGCGCGGCGAAGAATATGGGGCGTGACGGTAATCACGACGTGGTTCTGCTGGTTACTTGTCGTTGGCGTTGAGAATAGTCGGCCGAGAATCGGGATCGCCCCAATAAACGGCATGCCCTTTATCTGTCTGGAGTCTTCGGTGCGGCTGATCGCTGCGATCATAGTCGTTTGGCCATCCCTGATCCGGGCGACCGAAGACATAGTTCGCTGATTGAAAGACGGTGTGAGGTCGCCCGTGCTGCGGTCAACCGAAGAAGACTCTATCTTCATCTTGACCTGGACCTCGTCGTCGAATACTTGTGGCTGCATGTCGATGTTGAGCCCCACGTTCTCGTATTGAATATTGTCGACCGTGCCGAAGCCGCTCGAAATTGGAGTTGTCGTGGGGGTGGTAGCAGTGGTGCTCGGCGTCGAATTGGAACCGAGAGACAGCAGCGGAGAAGATCCCGTCTTGACCGGCACCCGTTGACCGATGCGGACCTGGTGCTGCTCATTGTCGAGGACGTGAACCTGTGTGAATGCCAGTAGCTTCGCCTTTCCCTTGTCCTGGAAGAAACTCAAAGTACTGTTTGGCAGTCCGAGTCCGAAGCCAAGGGGGCCTTTTAGCGTGCGCACCGCGGTTCCCACCAGCCCGGACTGCTGTCCGACGCCTCCCACCCCGCTGAGACTCGGCCCGCTGGTAGCTGTTGCCGTCGCTAGAAACTGGTTCCCGAGTTGAAGCAGGTCATTTTGCGAGACCTCGTACAGGCTGATGTCGATCAGCACTTCGGCTTTGCTCTTGTCCAGCGAGGCGATCGTCGCCCCTATCAAGTCCAGGTTGGCCTTACTGTCTCGCACCACGAGCGCGTTGAGCTGCTTAGAGGCGACGATCTGTTTTGAGCCGATGGTTGCTGTGATTGTGGCCTTCAAGTCGTTAAGGTCGGCGTTCTTGATGTAGAACGTTCGCACAGCCATCTGTTCAAGTCGCATGCGGTTCTGGGAACTGTCCATCGTTATTACTATGGTTCGCCTGCCAACCTGTGAATACATGAGGTTGTTCGTTTGCAGAATAATCTCCAGTGCCTCGCTCGCGGTCACGTCGCGCAATTCGGTGTTGAGTGCCCGGTTCTTTATTGAGAGTTCGGCTTGCTGATCGAAGGCAACGTTGAGGTGAATCGACTGGGCTATTTGTACGATGGCGCCGAGCAGATTTCCGTTTTGGAAGATCACGTCGGTCCTCTTGCCCCTGCGCGCCGATGCAATGGGTTTCTGAGTCTGAGCTGGATCTGGTGCCGGCTCACCGCCGGATAATGCTGGCACTGTATTAGCAGGCGTATCGGAGGGTTGGGCAGGACTTCCCGCCACCGGCAATGGGGTGGTCATTCCCTGCGCTTCGAGCATGTGGCGCATCTTGACGAGAGTATTTACGTTTACAGCGTCGAAAGCATAGGCCTGCTGGTACGCCCTGTAGGCGGCATTGTAGTCTTTTCCGGCGGCAAGCCGATCACCCAGGTCCACATACATTATCGCCGCGTTCACGAGAGCGCTCTGAAGATGCAATTGATACTCTATGTTTGAAGGTTCCTCGGCGACTGCAAGCGCAAGCCGTTCAGCCGCTTTATCCCACCGCCTGGCCTGAGCATAATGAATACCCTCTTTGAAGTGCTTCTTGCCGTTGGCAGCCGCGGCGCCAGCAATCAACACGCACATCACCCATATGAGCGTGTAGATTACAATTCCAGAAGAAAACTGCTTTCTCATTCTTTGTCCCACCTCTTACAACCATGCGTTACCTCTCATTACACGCTCGATGCGGGAAAAAGGTCGTCAAGATTGTGAAGCTTTGGGACACGAGGCATTCAGAATGGCGCAGCCGCAACTAGAGGCAGCATTCTGAGGGCTGCCTCTAGTTGATTTTATTGGAGTGCGCGGAGCCCTTCGACTCTGCGAATATCGCCGGTCATGGAATCAAGTCCAGCAGCTCTTCGCCGACGGTGTCTCCCTTTATCGCCTCGCTGTTCAGGAGGACGAACACTCCGCGACCTGTGCTCTTGTCGAAGCCGATCCATGCCTGGAACCCGGGAACTGAACCGCTCTTGGAGATCCGAATCCCTCCGGTGCACGGGTCGATGTCCTCGGTCCAAGCGAGGCCCGTGCACCTTCCGCAATCCTCCACCGACGAGCACGTGGAGTTCTTGCCCCAGGGACCTCTACATTCCATGGTCGCCTTCAGGGCGAGCTGAACCTGATTCGTGGTGGGATGGAGCTGCGCGGATTTCTTGAGCCAGATGAGCATGTCGCTCGCAGTAGACCAGAGCCCTCCGGCGGGGGCTTCGGCGTCGGACACACTGCTCGTTTGAAGAACCGTCCAGGCATCGCCGGCGCGCCTGTGCCCATAGGAGCGCCGCGCTGAAAACTCCAGCGAGGTGAAGTCTTGCGCTACCCTCGAGTCGAACATGCCGAGCGGCGCCATTACATAGTAGAAGGTGTCGAGAGACCATGGTAACGGGCCATCGTGGTTTGCGAGGACGCTTCCGAGCACGCCATAGCCAAAGTTCGAATAGCTGTATTGGTTGACTCCGGCCCAGCACAAGGGATGGCGAACACATAGCTGGAGGTCCGTGTAGAGCTCAGAATCGTCCTGAGGACTCTTGAAGGGGTTGGGAGGATTTCTCTGTAGCCCGGACTCCATATCGGCTAGCTGGAGCAGCGTGATCTGCGGAATATGAAAATTGCTGGGCAGGTACTTATCGACGCGATCGTTCAGATCCACCGTGCCCTCCCTCGCGCGAAGGGCCAGCAGTGTGGCGGTCATCGTCTTCGTGACGGACCCGATCCAGAAGAGCGTGTGGTCCGTCGGGGCGATGCCGGAGCCATTCAGAATCTCGCCATAGCACTTCGTCTCGGAGTAATTCGGGCCGACCGCGCCCACACACATCCCAACGATATCTGAGTGGTTCCTGCGCTCGATCGCATTGAATGCTTCCTCGGGCCTGGCAGCCCTTTGGGGACAGGCCGCTGCGTTATTCGCGATGTTCGCCTGGGTCTGCGCCTGAGCGCGCCCGCTGCGCGAAGCCATTAGCACCAACAGTATCCCTGCGATGTATTTGTATTTTCTGAGCATGATGAAACTCCTATGACAAGCGTCTCGTCTCCTCGATCCGCTCTGTTAAAAGTACGATCACTCCTGCGGCCGGACTACTTGACGCCGAAGCGGGCCAGGAACTCGACTACGGCCGGGCCCCATTTGCGGACCTCGTCATGGTCCGTGACGAACTTGCCGTGAGCATGCGTAGTGTCGATCGTCTTCTCTCCCGGGTCGGGAGGCACCGGCCCATAAATCGCCGCCTGGAAGCGCTCGTTTTGGTCGCCGGCTACTTTCGAGAGCACTACCGTCGGACGAATGCTTACGTCGTTCTTCGGTTCAAAGAAGAAGATTGGTCTGTTTGCGTCACGCACCGCATCCTTGAGGATTCTGATCGAAGCAGAGTTATCCGGAGTGTTGTCACCGTCCGTCTCATCATCGCCGTCGTAGAATTCCCACGACTCAGAGGCCCCGGCGATGTCGATCGCAGCCTGATGGTTGGTCAGCAGCCTGTTGTTGAACAGCGTGACAATGCCGCCGAAAGAGTGGCCCATGATAGCGATCTTGTTGGGGTTGACGATCCGATGTCCCGCCGAGTTCTTCAGAGAACTGACGTAAGAGATGGCTTGCGCAACCTCAAAGGTCTGATCCTGGAGGTAGACGAGCAGAGCGGCATTGTTTCCTATCCTGCCGCAAGTGCCATATGGGTTCTGATCGGTGCGCCCGCAAAAGAGATCCAGGAAATCACTGAAGTAAGTGCCGGTGGACTTGCCCTGCCCTCGGCGATGTGGAACGAAGAACGCGAATCCCTTTCCGGTGAAGTACGCCGCCATTTCGCATTGGGTGCCCGCCGACTTATCGCTGCCGTGATTGTGAACAATAAGAGGTAAGTCCCTGGGGCTATCGGCGACGCTGCTGTTGGCAGGAAGATACAGCCACCCTTTTAGGATCGCCCTGCCGCCGGTGAAGACGAAGGGGAAGAAAGGTGTAGGCAGAACTATCGAGTCGCCTCTGGACGAATCGTAATAAGTGAGGAGGGTTCCTCCCTCGCATAAGGTGTCAGAGCCGTCAGGCGACGAACTTGCGAGAGGCTCGCTCACGGCAGCGCTGACGCTCGAGCGTGCGCCCGAGCAGGTGAAGAGTGCGAATAGCATGGCGATCGCGACAAGAGCCGTGATCATCCTGCGGGTTGTTCCGGGCTTTCTACTTCTCATGACAATGACTGCTGATTTAGATTCGGCGTTTTGGTGTTTCATATGTTTCATATCTATATTCATCCTTTCTGTCTTGCGTTGCGGTTCCTGGAGGCTCGAATGGTTTGCGAGACTGATTCGCCAATCTGCCCAGGTTAGTTTCAGTTCACAGTTTTCAGCTCAGACTGAAGACGGCTCAAACCTAAAACTGAAAACTCAAAACCGAAAACCATTCTGCCGCCGTCCAGATAGGCGACAAGCAGATCAAAATCAGCTCAGAACAGTTTTCAGTTTCGAGTTTTCAGTTTTCAGCCGTGCCGGGGGAAAGTTCGGGTCTGAAGAACGATACCGGCCACGAGACCAGTTCGCTGGCCTATGAATCGGCTGGTGGGATGGGTGGGGGATATGTTTCGGTGTTGTATTGGCTTAATTGCATCTGAATCGCTCGTTTGTGTCGACTTCGTCGCAGGTTCGCGGAGAGAAACTCACCTATCTCCGCGAGCCACACCAATCCTGTGTGGAACAACCCCCACAGCACCTGTCGCCGGCTGAATCGATTGCTCGCAAACAAGAGGTCGCGAAGCTTAGTGACGCGTAGATGAAACCGCAGTTCAAGCCACTTCACGCCGGCGAATAACTGCCAGGGCTTCAGATTTGGCTGCTCCAACACCTGATGCCTGTAGTCCCACCTTCGCTGGTCCGGTTGCACAATGCGCCGGCCAACCGCGGCTCGCCCAAACTCCGTCCACGAGTGCGGCGTCGCATACATCGCGTTCAGATAGTCGCCATCGTAGTGCTTCAGTTGCTTGAGCGCGGCGCCAAGTGCCGCCCACGAGTCGTCCTCGAGTCCGACGATGTGGCCTAACACGGAATAGATCCCGTGCTGCTTTAACAACCGGCAGGCAAGGAAGTCGTGGCGGGTCGTCGAACCCTTTCTGATCTCCTTGAGCACCTCCGGTTCGGTGGAGTCGATCCCCATCAGCACGTAGAGCAGGCCGGCCTCGCGGTAAAGCGGCATTATGTCGGCGTCGCGCACGATATCTGTTGCGCGGATCGTCGCGAAGAACTTGACCGGCAGATGGCGGCCCGCCATCTCTTCCAGGAACCGCTGCCACAACGGCCGGATGGTCGTTGGGTTCTCGTCGGCGATCGTGCAGAAGCGGACGCCATGAGTTTGATGAAGCCATTCGATCTCATCCACTAGCCTGGCCGGGTCGCGATGGCGCCAGTTCACCCAGAAACCGTGCTGGCCGCAGTAGGTGCAGCGGTGCGGACAGCCCCGCGAGAACTGCACTATCGCCGCCCGGCCCAAACTGAAGCACTGATAGTCGTCCCAATTCCTGATCAGCTCCCAGCCGGTCCTGTAGCCGTCGAGATCCGAAATCGGAACGGAATCCGGATTGTGCGCGATCCGGTCGCCGACGCGGTAGCTGATTCCTCGAACCGACTGCAACGAAGGGGCCGGGATCGGATCCCCGTAAGCCAGCGGGAGATTCCGAGTGACCGCAGGGCGATATTCTTGCTGAGACTCAAGCGCCTCGACTAAGGCGACTGCGGTCTCCTCGCCTTCTCCGCGCACGATGAAATCTACGGCCGCTTCGGCAGACAGGATCTCCGGAGCGTGATAGGTCGGATAGACGCCGCCATAAACGGTGGTCACCTGAGGGCAGGATCGCTTTATTGCGCTCAGCATTTCGAGACAGATGGGATGGGCCGGCGTCGATCCGGCGTGGCCGGTCATTACGATGTGGGGGGCAAAGGCCCGGACTTCGCGGATGATGGCGGAGGTTTTCAAATGTCGCCGCTCCGCGTCGAGCAACTCAACGTCGTGCCCGCGATCCAGCAGCGCACCGCCCACCATTAGAAGACCGAGCGGAATCTGATGCCCCACTCCGAACCTCGAAGTGAAAGTTACGTACGGCGGGTTGATGAGCAGGATTCTCATGGTCAAGGCTGTCAGTTTCTTCCGGTCAAGTCCGATGACATGGTAGCCAGCTGCTGCCGGCTTCGCCAGTAGCGGGTTTAAATTGCCCTGGCTTGTGGTCCGTCCCACCAATAGTTTTCAGTTTTGAGTTTTCAGTTTTCGGCTCAGACGAAGGCTACTCAAAACCGAGCTGAAAACTGAAAACTATTTCGTTGGGCTTTTCTTTCCTTTAACCCTCTCGAGACGCACAAGGATGGCGGCCAGTTGCGCCTTGAGCTCGGCGTTCTCCGCTTTGATTACCTTCAGTTCTTCAATCTGTTTCTGTTGCTCCTTGAGGGCGTTAACCAGCACGGCCGTGATGCGGTCATACTTGACGCCTTCGACGATCCCCTGCGGGTTGTAGGTAACCAGCAGAGGCTCGATCTTCTGGACATCTTCCGCGCCGAAGCCCAGGTCGCGCAGCCCCCCGTCTTTCCAGCTGAAGCTGATGGGTTGCAGGCGGTTGATGATTGACATGCCCTCGGCGAACGGGCGCAAGTCGGTCTTGTATCGCAGGCTCGATGAACAAGGCGCGAGGCGACTGGAGTTGTTCAGGCACAACTGTTGGCTGCCGGCGGCGGCCAAAAGGTCAACTTGCAATTTGCCGCGCACGATGACCGTTTCAAGCTTTGTGCCGAGGACGACGGTGTTGCTTGCGATGGCCTGCGCGCCAGCCCCGATGGCGGTCGAGTTGCTCACCCCTGAGTCAACCCTGGAGTTGTAACCGAGCAAGGTGTTGTTGCTCTCAGTTGTGCTTGCGCCACTGAAATTCGCCCCCGACCCGATAAAGGTGTTGCCCGAGCCGGCCGAGTTCTGTGCGCCTGCGCCGAATCCGAAAAAGGAGTTGGATTGGCCGGTCGTGTTGACGAAGCCCGCTCCCCATCCGAAGAAGGAGTTCTCCAGACCAGTCGTGTTGCCGGTGCCGGCGCTTCTTCCGAAGAAGGAGTTGTAGACGCCGGTCGTATTGTTGTAGCCTGCGGCTGATCCGAAGAAAGAGTTTTCGGAGCCTGTGTTGTTGTAGCCGGTGTTGTATCCGAAGAAAGAGTTGAAGTTGCCGGCCGTGTTCTTGTTGCCTGCACTTCCCCCGAAAAACGAGTTATGAGCACCGGTTGTATTGCTACGGCCTGCCTGAAATCCAAAGAAGTTGTTTTCAGAACCCGTGGTGTTTGCATTGCCGGCGCTGCTCCCCACAGACAAGTTGAAAGTGCCGGTAGTGTTTGTATTGCCAGCATTGAATCCCACAAACAAGTTGGATGCGTCGTAGCCTAAGACACGCGACGTCCCCAGGCTGTACTGCGTGGTCGCGTTTACTGTGTTGCCGGACAAGAGGCCGCCGACTATGGCACTGCCGTCAATGTTGAAATTGCTGCCGGACTGTTGGCTCAGGGTATTCCGAATATAGTTCCCGCTTCCTGCCGGCACGCTCGTCACCGGGATCGTCCCGATGATCTGACCACCGGCAACGCTGCCCGTCACCTGGAAGCCTTGCACGTTCTGAATCTGGCTGCTGGTCACGCATCCGACGCACGTCGCATCCAGGATGTGGGCGGTATTCGCCACCATGCTGTGAATGCTGTAAGGCGTAGTGGTGACTACCTGGAGTGGTGTCAGCGCTGTATAGGCACTGCTGCCCGTCGTCCGGAAGCTGACTTCAAGGAATCGAGGGGCGTTAGAGAGGAAGACCGCTGAGCCGAAATCGAGATTGACGGTGTATGTGCCGTTTGTAACCGTGACGTTGAGTCGCTCCTGGCTTGGTCCCTGTTGGTTGCCATCGCTGACCTCGTCGAACAATTGGAACTGGAAATCGTAATTGCCGGTTGCGGGTACACCGTCGATATCGAGTTTGCCCTGATAAGCGATCACGGTCGTTTGCGCGAAGATCGCTTGCGCGGAGGCCAGGGCAATGATTGTCAACGCACACAGGATCAACGAGCGAACCGAATATCTATGCCTCATAATTGTAATCTCCTTTTGGCGACTTTCTTGTCGCCATCCAGATAGGCGACAAGCGGCTCGAAATCGGCTCATGGCGGGAAACAGTTTTCAGTTTTGAGTTTTCAGTTCCTGGTAGAAGAGTCTCGAGAAAGTGGTATAATCCGAGCACTTCCTCGTTAGCCCCACTCGGACACGGACTAAGATGGAAACAGTTTTTGGTTTTCAGTTTTCAGTTCCTGGAAGAGCAGGTATCGTATCAAGCTCTAGTACCATTCGCTGAAAACTCGAAACTGAAAACTGTTCCAGTTCCTGGAAGGAGAGGCGCCGATGGGATCGCAGTCGTATCGAGATTTGATCGTTTGGCAAAGGGGCATAGAGCTGAGTATTCTTGTCTACGAAGTGTGCTCTACCTTCCCCAGGAGCGAGTTGTATGGGTTGACTGACCAGATGAAGCGAGCCGTAGTTTCCATTTCGTCCAATATTGCTGAAGGACGGGCGCGCCATCACATCGCAGAGTTTCGTCAGTTCTTGTCCATATCTAACGCGTCGCTGGCAGAACTGGAAACGCAGCGCATAGTCGCTGAGAGAATGGGTCTATCTCACCGCAGGGGAGCGTTGAGCTGGACCAGCGTATCACCGAGATCCGGAAAACGCTCTACTCTCTTCGCTCAAAACTGAAAACCGAAAACTGAAAACTGTTCTATGACGCCTGACCGTTGGAAGCGAATAGAAGACCTGCTTCAATCCGCGCTGGGGCGAACACCTGCGGAGCGCGCTGCTTTCCTCGATGAAGCCTGCGCCGGCGATGACGCCCTGCGCCAGGACGTGGAATCTCTGCTTGCCTCCAATGAACAGGTTGCCAGCTTTCTCGAGACCCCTGCCCTTCAATACGCCGCCGGCTTGCTCGATTCCGAGCGTGCCACCTCGATGGTCGGACTCGCGATCGGTCCTTACACAATTCTGTCACTGCTTGGCGCCGGCGGAATGGGTGAAGTCTTTCTCGCCGAAGATGCGCGATTGGGACGCAAAGTAGCCATCAAGCTTCTGCCTGTATCCTTCTCCTCGGACAAAGAGAGAGTGCGTCGCTTTCAACAAGAGGCTCGTGCTGCTTCTGCCCTGAATCATCCGAACATAATTACCGTTCATGAAATCGGGCTACTGGACGATCGGCACTTCATCGTCACTGAGCATATCGAAGGGCAGACGTTGCGGTCCGCGATGGCAAAGCGGAAACTGAGTCTCCGCGATCTGGTAGATCTGGCAATCCAGGTAGTGAGCGCGCTTGAGGCAGCGCACCAGGCGGGCATAGTTCATCGCGACATCAAGCCTGAAAATATAATGTTGAGACCGGACGGATATGTGAAGGTCCTGGACTTCGGCCTTGTGAAACTTAGCGGAAACCCGCCTTTTACTTCCCGAGCCGACGAGTTGGCGGGATCAAGCGTAACCACTATGCCGGGCGTCGTGATGGGCACGGTGAATTACATGTCGCCTGAGCAGGCACGGGGACAGGAAGTAGACAAAAGGACGGACATTTTCAGCCTCGGCGTCGTCTTGTACGAGATGGTCACGGGGAAGGTGCCCTTTGACGGAGACACTACGAGCGACGTGATTGCTGCAATCCTTCAAAACGAGCCCGCGCCCTTACCGGATCGGCGCTCTGACGTCCCCACGGACCTGCGACGGATCGTGAGCAAGACGCTGCGCAAGGACAGACAGGATCGATACCAGACCAGTCAGGAACTGCTGGTGGATCTGAGAAGCGTCAAACGCGAGCTTGAGCTCAAAGCCGATCACGGCGGTGCGTTCACACCAGGGTTGAGCGACGCGACGACGATGGTGGTGACCACCCGCCAGGAGATGGGTGAAACCTTCGATGAGCCGACACCGAGAACGGCTGTAGCCGTTCGGGCGACATCGAGCGCCGAGTATCTGATAACCGCCATTGGGCGGCACAAGCGAGGGGCGATGCTTGCCCTGGCAACAATCGTGGTCGCGATAGCGGGTATCGGGTACGCCATTTATAGAATCGTCGAGCGAGGCAAGTCTGGAACAGCTTTCCAGTCAATGAGGCCGACGCGCGTGACCACCAGCGGCCATGTGTTGAACGCAAGCGTTTCGCCTGATGGAAAATACATCGTCTATTTGGTGGACGAGGGCGATCTGCAAAGTCTCCGGCTCCGGCAGACGGCAGTCGCCGCCAGCGACGTCGAGCTTGTGCCGCCGGCCGAGGCTCGCTACGTCGGGGTGACTTTTTCACGCGACGACAACTACGTCTACTATGCCAAATCGGAAGGGGGCTCAAATGGACTTTTTCGAGTTGCCGTACTCGGAGGGGCTTCGAAGAAGGTACTGGGAAGTGTCTCCAGCGCCATCTCCTTCTCTCCTGACGGTGAGCAGTTTGCTTTCATTCGCGGGACCGTATTCAATCGAGACCTGACCTTGATGATAGCCAACAAGGACGGGACCGGTGAAAAGGAGCTGGCGGCCGGGTATCTGACCTCGCCCGCGTGGTCCCCTGATGGAAAAGTTATCGTTTGCGGATTCACAGAAGGGGAGAGCAAACCTCCGACTTCCTTACTTGAAGTCCGCGTCGCTGATCATCAGACGCGAGTGATAGACCCCGGCAAACTGCCGTCTATAGAAGTGGTCGCCTGGCTTCCTGATTCAAGTGGTCTGGTAGTGGCCGGTCAACAGGAGGCGTTTGGCCCAATCCAGTTATGGCATCTTTCCTTCCCTAAAGGCGAGGTTCAAAGAATCACTAACGATTTGAACGACTATCTCAGCCTGAGCGTTACGGCAGATTCCGCCGCAATGGTGGCCGTGCGAAGCGAGCAGATCTCTTACCTGTGGGTTGCACCCAACGGAAATGCCGATCGCGCAAAACAGATATCGCCCGGGCTTGGAAACCAGAAGAATGCGGGCGGGGTATGCTGGACGCCCGATGGCAAACTCGTATACGAGTCGAACGAGGGCGGCAGTCCGGGAGTATGGATATCGGATGCTGACGGAGGCGGCCGGAAACAGCTGTCGGATAATACAGCCTCTGCTATTCGACCGAGCGTTTCGATGGACGGCCGCTATGTCGTGTTCAGTTCCGAACGGTCAGGCTATCCGAATATATGGAGGATGGACAGTGACGGCGGCAACCTCAAGCGATTGACCAGCGGTACTCGGGATGTGCTGCCGCACTGTTCGCCTGATAGTCGATGGGTCGTTTATACATCTCTCGCTTCACAGGGCACTTTGTGGAAGGTGTCGATTGATGGCGGTGACCCGGTACAATTGACCAATAAGTGGGTAAGAGGAGCTGTCCACTCACCGGACGGGAAGCTAATGGTCTGCTGGTATCGCGACGAACGAGAGATCTCGCGACTGAAGATGGCGGTCCTACCAGCTGAGGGCGGCGACCCAATCAATGTATTTCCCTTCGGACGAAGCGCCCGCCCTCCAGTTCCCGCGCCCAACTACCTCCGATGGAGGCCGGACGGAAGCGCTGTGCTCTACATTGACACGCGCGACGGCGTTTCCAATATTTGGAGCCAACCGCTCGATGGCGGCTCACCGAAACGGATCACAGACTTTAAGACCGATCGGATCTTCTCGTTCGACTGGTCAAAAGACGGAAAACAATTGGCACTGTCGCGCGGCACGCAGACCAGTGATGTCGTATTCCTGACGTTCAAATGATGGCGAGGTCCTTTGTGTCGTTGAATCGGGGCTCGATCCTCACAACAGACTACTACTTCATTGCGTCGTTTAAGAACGCGAGCACATCCGCTTGCCATATACTGATCCCTGCGGGCCGGGTTGCGAAAACTCCGTGCGCTTCCTGTTTTGAGTTTCCAAACTTTGGGTAAAGCTTCGCCTTGTTCCTGCCGCCCTTTTCTAGTAGATAGGAGCCAAGCACAGAGTAGGGACCGGTGTTGTAATCGCCTTCGGCCTGGATCAGAAATATTGGGCGCTGAGCCTTCTGTTCCGCCTTCAGCAACCTGACTCGCAGATCGGGGTGCTTGTCCCATGACATCGCTCCTGGAGAGAACGCGACAAACGCGCGTATGCCTGCACCTTTTTCTGCGGTGAGCAGCGTCTGAATTCCGCCGTAAGAGACGCCCGACATAACTATTCTGTCTTTGTCTACGAACGGCTGCTCCTTCAACCACTCGACCGCGGCGATCACATCTTTGTTGTATAGCTCGTGCAATTCTATCCAACACTCTTGTGACTTGCATTGGGCCTGCAAGTCCCCGTGATACGGTCCGGTATCCGCCGACCGCCCCTGGCCGTGCCGGTGAGGAATGAATAACACGAAGCCCTTGCTTGTATAAAACTCTCCCAGATCAGGGTGCGAACCTGGCTTAGCTTCGCTGCCATGATTCCAGATGATCGCGGGGAATCGCCCCTGGCCCGATGGCAAGTAAAGGAAGCCGTGGAGAGTCATATGGTCCGGACCCGGGAAAGTCACCAGCTTAGGCTCAAGTGCATCCGCAGACGAGGCGCTGCGTTCTTCCTTTGCCGGAGAGCTTCCTTTGTTCACCTGCGGCTCCTGCGCTCCTGCATTTGATTGCGAATGCGAGGCGAAGCAGGCAAAAAGCAAGAGCGGGATCAACAACCTCAGCTTCACAGTGTCACCTCCATTGCCGGGATCGTTCAATCCAGACACGCTGAGCGTAACGTACACCGACTCGACTTGTCCAAACCCGAGCCGCCCTCGGGGGCAAACGACCCGGTCACTGTGGCCAAGTCTCTTTAAGCACAAAGGTGATACAATGCGAGCATTTCCGGTCAGCCACGCTCGTGTACGGATTAAGATGGAAGCACTTTCGCAAAGACAGGTAACACAACTGCTTCTCGATTGGAGCGCCGGGGACAATGAGGCGCTCAACAAATTGATGCCGCTCCTTTATCAAGAGCTGAAACGGATGGCGCGCTATTACATGCGGCGAGAGCGCGCGGGTCACACACTGCAAACGTCCGCACTGGTGAACGAGGCATACATCCGCCTGGTTGACTACAAGAAGATGCGCTGGCAGGATCGCGCTCACTTCTTAGCCGTCGCCGCGCAGGCGATGCGGCGCATACTAGTAGAGCACGCGCGCGGCCGCACCAGGGCCAAACGAGGCGGAGACGCGCGCAAGGTTTCGCTGGACGAAGCGGCGACGTTGGCTGATGAAAAAGCCGCCGATATCGTTGCGCTGGACCTTGCCTTGAATAGCCTTGCGGAATTTGATCCCCGCAAGAGCCAGATCGTCGAGTTGAGATATTTCGGAGGTCTCAACATCGAAGAGACCGCCGAAGTCCTCGGGGTGTCGCCGGCGACGGTCAAACGTGAATGGACCACTGCTAAGATCTGGCTTCACAGAGAAGTTAACAGATAGTTTTCAGTTTTGCGTTTTCAGTTTTGAGTTCGTGGAAGGACGCGGACAGGCAAGGAATAAGAGATATCAATATGGCGAAACCGGTATTGCTCACGGTCGACGACGATCCGGAGGTCTTGCGGGCAATCGAGCGCGATCTAAGACGCCAGTATGCACGCGACTATCGGGTGCTGCGGGCCGAATCAGGGCCGGCCGCGTTGGAGATTGTTCGGGAATTGAAGGTCAGGACCGGTGCTGTTGCACTTTTCCTTGTTGATCAAAGAATGCCCGGCTTATCCGGT
>DASYSA010000009.1:0-2653 GCA_036003885.1 Blastocatellia bacterium
GACATTCCAACCATATTTTGGGAAGGACAAAAACAGCTCAAAGATAGATTGAGAGAGAAACTAATGGCAATAGCTTAGGTGCAACCATGCTTGACCACATCAGTATTCGCGTCGCGGACTACGATCGCAGCAGAAAGTTCTATGAAGCAGCGTTGGCGCCTTTGGGCTACACGCTTGCAATGGAGACCCTTTCGGGCGCCGGGTTCCGTAGAGGGTTTATCCCTGACTTCTGGATCAAGCAGGGTGAGACCATCAGCTTGGAGGCACAGGCGGAAACCCAGGACCTGCCGGGCTGCGGTGGTCCCGCCGTGCATGTCGCGTTTGCAAGTGATGACCGCAGCACTGTCGACGCTTTCTATCACGCAGCTTTGGCCGCCGGTGCGCGTGACAATGGCGCGCCGGGATTGCGTCCCGACTATCACCCAAACTACTACGGTGCGTTCGTTCTCGATCCAGATGGGTACAACATCGAAGCGGTTTGCCACAAAGCTGAGTAAGGTGCGTTTTAGCGGGATCGTCAGGCAGGAACTTCGGGGCAGCGCTCCCCGCCCCCTGACCTAACCGAGACAGGAGAAAGCATTGCCAGAGAAAGTGGTGCCTATGATTCACGTGCCTGATGTGCGCGCGACCGTCAATTGGTACCAGTCCATTGGCTTCACGGTGATCGACACCTACGGCGATGGCAGTGAGGGGCTCAGTTTTGCGATTCTCTCGTTCGGAAGTAGTGAAGTCATGTTCAACTCGGGCGGGCAGCCAGGCACGCCCGACCGTCGCGAAGTCGATCTGTACGTCTATACGGACAACGTTGATGATCTCTACCGGCGCCTTAAGGATCGAGTGGAGGTCGTAGAGGGCCCTCATGACACCTTTTACGGAATGAGAGAATTCATCTTCCGCGACCTCAACCGGTTTTGGTTGACGTTCGCGCAACCCAGCGTGAGCGATGCGCTGATGACGGCCGTACTCGAAGGCAACATTGAATTCGTCGGTGTTGCTCTTGACCGCGGCGGCTTAACGCCGGAAACGCTCACCAGAGCGCTGGTGGCTTCATCGGCAGGCGATAACAGAAGTGTCGAGATCGCAAAGATGCTCAAGAAGGCTGGTGCAGTACCGCCGGCCGAGGTTGACGCCGAGACACTGCAATCCTACGTGGGCAAGTACAAAGGCGAACAGGGATTTCAGATCGACGTCACCTTTAAGGATGGCAAACTCTTCGCGGCGCCGGGCGGCGATCAACCTCTGAGTCTGCTGGCGGTTGCCAAGACCACGTTCAGGCCTATTGCCTTTGACGACTATGGATCCCTCACTTTCATTGTCGAGGCCGCCAGGACGGTGGGCTGTGCGCTCAAGCGTGGACCGAACACGACGCAACTGAAGCGCGTGGAAGAAACCAAACGACCGTGAAGGTCAGGAGTCAGGTATCATCAAGCTGTGACGAGCCCGAAACGAAAACGATCCCGGATCATACCGATCCTCCTGGTGGTAGTCATCTCAGCCGCGGCGTACATCGCGTTCGACCTGCTCGCTCCTCGCGAGTCAAAGATGCGAGACTTCAACGCCGACGAAGTTGCGCGGCTCGAGACGGCTATGTGGCGGTCCTATTACGACCGTCAGCAGGTGAAGCTTTTCAACCAAATGACCGAGCTATTGAGGAGCCAGTACAACCTCCCTCTTGTCCGATCAAACGTCGTCGCATACGAAGCTGCGAGAGCCGCTTTTGTGTTCAAAGACGGCCACAACCGGGCGGACTATGAAAAAGCGCTTCCCTATCTCATCAGTTTCTACACGTCGATTCGCAAAGTCAGCGATATACCGTTCGATGCGAACCGGGCCGCGCATCTGGAATTGGAGTGGTGGATCATTCATCGGCAGCGTCACACTCAGGAGCCAGGCGCTCTGGATCGAGCGCTCGCCGAGTTAGCTGCCGAGTTATATCGAGTGCCTCTCGAACGAGTGATGGATCACGCGCGCCTCCGAGCGGAAGCGATGACGATTCGCGACAACAGAGCCGAAAGCGGTGTCGCAACAGAACAAGACTGGGCAAAGATCGAGACGCTCCTGCACGAGTCCTGGAGATCGCTTAAGGAAGCCGTCCAATCGTGATTGGAGATGGCAGCTATCGAAGATAACTAACACTGCCCTCACAGCGCCGCCTGAACCTGAGCCTTAGCCGGTCGCATTTCATCTCGTGAATCGACCATGAAAAGGAGCTACAACGTGACAAATGATAGAATGCCCGCGCTGATTGTGCTCAGCGTCGTGGCTATGATAGCTACCGCTTGCAATTTCAGCGTGTCCACAGCTCGGATTGCCGATGTAACGATGGCCAAAGGCGTCAGCGACAAAATGGAACCAATCGACCCAACCAGTACGTTTGACACAGCCGATGGCGTTGTTCACTGCGTGGTGGTGCTAGCGAACGCGCCCGAGAAGACGAGTGTGAAATCGGTATGGACCGTCGTGAATGCGCAAGGCCAGAAGCCAAACGACAAACTCGGAGAGATGTCGATTGAAGGGGGCGGAGGGAAGAACGTCGTCGACTTCAACTATACTCCCCCGCCGGCCGGTCTTCCGGTTGGAGAATTCAAGGTCGATATCTATCTGAATCCTCAACCTGGAAAGGAAGGGCAGCCTGCAAAGAGCGTGGCGTTCT
>DASYSA010000010.1:0-67722 GCA_036003885.1 Blastocatellia bacterium
GCGAAACGAAATTGCCAATCCTGGCCTCTTTCGATATGTTACCTTACTTGAGCGATGCGAAAGTGGCGGAATTGGCAGACGCGCCAGACTTAGGATCTGGTACCGAGAGGTGTGGGGGTTCGAGTCCCCCCTTTCGCATCAATACTCGATTCGTGTCGCCACGTGAGAGCGTTTCGCTAGGCTTGTCACGAGCTTCTCGATCAGGATAAGAGGCCAGTCGATCTTGAACATAACCGTCACAGATCAAGAACAATGTAAGAAGCTGGTGCGCCTTGCGATTCCAAGCGAAGCTGTGCGCGCTGAAACCGACAAGGTCGTCGTAAACCTCGCCCGCCAGGTTAACGTACCCGGATTCAGGCGGGGGCACGTGCCCGGCTCGGTAATCAGGACGAGATTCCGCAAAGAGCTCCGCGAAGAAGTGATCTCGCACCTGCTCCCGAACGCGCTTGGCGATGCCATTCGCGAAAAGGCTCTTAGAGTAGTTGGAGAGCCGTCCTTGGAAGACTTCAAGTTCAATGACGATGAGTCGATCGACGCCAGCTTCACCGTGGAGGTCGCTCCTGAGTTCGAGATTGCAAACTACAAGAGCATTGCGTTGAGGAAGCGGGTCTACAAGATCCGCGATGAGGATGTAGTAACAGCGATCGATCACCTCCGCGAGGGTTTCGCCGAGCTCGTCCCGGTAGAAGACCGGGGCGCCCAAACGGGGGACCTCCTAACGCTCAACGTGAAAGGCGTCGTCGCCGAGAAGACTCCAGAGTCTCCGGTATCGGAAGAGGCTCCACCCGCCGAAAGCCTGGACATAAATCAGGAGGATCTCGAAATCGAGTTAGGCGGCCGCGGCGTCCTGACCGAATTCAACGAAGCGCTCTCCGGGTCGACGGTCGGCGATGTTCGAACCTTCGTCGTAGCGTATCCGGCCGACTACAAGCCTGAGAAGTACGCGGGCCGGACGTTCAACCTCACTGCGGAAGTAACGGCTGTGCGGGCCAAGGAGCTTCCCGAAGTGGACGATGCATTGGCGAGCAGCGTCAACGAAACCTTCGGAACAATCGACGATCTGCGGGCGGACATCCGCTCGAAATTCGAGCACGAGGCCTCGCACAAGACAGAAGAGGAACTGCGATCCGCGGCGATTGAGCAACTCGTCGATCGCAATCGCTTCGAGGTACCTCAATACATTGTAGAAAAGCAGATGGATTCGCGCATCAACTCACTGGTGCGCCAGTTCGCAAGTCAGGGGATAGATCCTCGCCAGTTAAAGATCGACTGGGAGGCGGCCCGCGAGGGCCAACGAGAACGGGCCGAACGCGAAGTCCGCGGATCATTCGTCCTCGATCGTATCGCCGAACTGGAGCATATTGAAGTAAGCGAAGCAGAGATCGACAGCGAGGTCGAACAGTTTGCCGCGCGCACGCGGCAAACGATGGAGGCATTGAAAGCACGCTTGACAAAGGAAAAGGCGCTGGATAGTATCAAGGAGCAGATCAGAAACCGCAAAGCCCTTGATTTTGTAATATCTTCCGCAGAAATCCGAACAGAAGAGATAGAGGGGTTAGGTGCGGAAGAGGCGGCGGTGAGTGGTGACGAGGGTCAAGCGAGCTGAGGGATAAGTAAGGCTGTAATGATCTGCCGATCTCGCCCTCCCTCGATACTGCTGCGGACCTCAACTTCACCCAAGAGAAATCGGCCTCGGACGCCATCGCCACAGAAAGCAACTTCCCCGACCGAGTGGAGAGCTAGTATAATACGGGCATGAATCCAGGTGATCGCAGTCGCATGTTTAGTGAACGCATGGCGCTCGTTCCTATGGTGGTCGAACAGACTGCACGTGGCGAGCGTGCTTTTGATATTTATTCACGACTCCTCAAAGACAACATCATCTTCATAGGCACCCCGATTGACGATACCATCGCGAATCTGGTTGTAGCCCAGCTCCTGTTCCTGGAAGCGGAAGACCCGGATCGAGACATCTCGTTATACATCAACAGCCCCGGCGGATCTATCACAGCCGGCATGGCGATCTACGACACGATGCAGTTCATCCGGCCCGACGTCACAACGATATGCGTCGGCCAGTGCGCGTCGATGGGTGCGTTGCTCCTTGCGGCCGGTTCAGCAGGTAAACGACTCGCCCTGCCCAACGCCCGCATTCTGATCCATCAGCCGTCCATAGGCGGCATCTCGGGACAGGCAACAGATATTAGAATCCACGCTGAAGAGATAATGCGTATGCGCCAGCTTACGAGCCAGATCCTGGCCAAACATAGCGGACAGGATATGGAAGTAATCGAACGCGACGTCGAACGAGACAGAATAATGAGCGCGTATCAGGCAAAGGAATACGGCCTGATCGATCAGGTCATTTCTCACCGAGAGTGACGGTAAAGGAAACGATGAACGATGGGCGCTGAATGATAAATCGGGGATTGCGAGGTTCCGCGTTTGTCATTCATCCTTCATCGCTCCGAAGTGCCTCCAACGCGAAAGCGCTAGAACCTTAGGAAGATCGGAGACCGGATGAGAAGAGGCGATGACACCTTACGCTGCTCGTTTTGCGGCAAATCGCAGAATGAGGTCAAAAAGCTGATTGCCGGCCCAACCGTCTACATCTGCAACGAGTGCATAGATATTTGCAATGAGATCATCACCGATGATCAACAGCAAGAGACCGCCTCGCGTCGTCCGCCCTTGCCCAAGCCGATCGAGATAAAAGAATTTCTCGATGACTACGTGATAGGCCAGGACGAAACCAAGAAGAAACTAGCTGTTGCCGTCTACCAGCACTACAAACGCGTCGACATGCTCAAGCGGCGCACTTCAGACATAGAGATCCAGAAGTCGAACATATTGCTCATAGGGCCAACCGGAACCGGCAAGACGCTGCTTGCACAAACGCTGGCCAGAATGCTCAACGTGCCGTTCACAATCGTCGATGCCACTACGTTGACCGAAGCCGGTTACGTTGGAGAGGACGTTGAAAACATCATCCTGAAATTGTTGCAGGCCGCAAATGGGGACATCGAACGCGCGCAGACAGGCATAATCTACATAGATGAGATAGACAAGATTTGCCGCAAAGATGAAAACCCATCCATCACGCGAGACGTCTCCGGCGAGGGTGTGCAGCAGGCATTGCTAAAGATATTGGAGGGTACAATCGCCAATGTGCCGCCTCAGGGCGGGCGCAAGCATCCCCATCAGGAGTTCTTTCCGGTCGACACGACGAACATTCTCTTCATTTGTGGCGGCGCCTTCGTGGGCCTGGAGAAGGTCATCGAAAAGCGGATCGGCAAGAAGGCACTGGGTTTCAACGCCAACGTAAAGAGCGCGCGCAAGCAGAGGTTGAGCGAGACACTCTGTCAGGTCGAGCCGGAGGACATGATCAAGTTCGGCCTGATACCGGAGTTTGTCGGGCGGCTGCCTGTGTGCGGCACTCTCCACGAACTGGACGAAGCGGCAATGGTCGAGATCCTGACCGAGCCGAAGAATGCGCTGGTCAAACAGTATCAGAAGCTCTTCGAATACGAAGGCGTCAAGCTGCGATTCCTCGACGATGCCCTCGTGGCCGTCGCTCGCATGGCTTGTGAACGCAAGGTTGGGGCTCGCGGCCTTAGAATGATTCTCGAGGAGCTCATGCTCGATGTGATGTACATGCTGCCTTCCCACAAGAAGGTCAAAGAGTTCGTTGTGACGCGGGAAATGGTCGAAAGCCGCCGCGCGACCTTCCCGGTCCTGGAGAAAGCGGGATGAGACGGCCTGGCATGCGGCTTGGGCTCCAAATGCAGGAGCGTCCGATGGGGGATCCTAGAAATTAATCATGAATGAATTCAGCGACAGCACACCCAGCGACGTGGTGAGATGCCCCATGGTACCCATCCGGGATGTGGTCGTCTTCCCGTACACGATAGTTGCATTTGTGATCGGACGGCCGGCGAGCGTCCGCGCGCTCGAGGCCGCGCTTCGAGGCGACAAGACAATATTTCTCGCGACTCAGCACGACGCGACGATCGACGAACCCATTGTCGAACAGGTCTACTCAGTCGGCACGATCGCGAGGATAACTCACAATCTGCGGCTGCCGGATGGAAACATAAAGGTAATGGTCGAGGGTATCGAACGT
This sequence comes from Blastocatellia bacterium, assembly GCA_036003885.1. Taxonomy (GTDB): domain Bacteria; phylum Acidobacteriota; class Blastocatellia; order UBA7656; family UBA7656; genus DASYSA01. Next base: position 4,124 of record DASYSA010000010.1, read on the forward strand.
GCACGCTCGGTCAGGGTCGAGGATACGGGCGATTACTGGCTTGCGACCTTGAGGAAGACCGCTCTTGCAGTGGAGCCGCGTTCGCGGCTGAACGCCCTTATCGGGCGCATTGGCTCCCTGGTCGATCAGTACGTGCGCCAGTCAACGGAGCTTGCGAACCCCGAGACCCTCACAACCGCCTTGAGGAATGATGACCCGGCGAGGTTGTGCGACACGATCGCTTCGAACCTGAAGATCTCGGTCGAGGACAAGCAGGGATTGCTGGAGATCTTCCCGGTCCAGGACCGGCTGGTGAGGCTGATTGAGGTTCTCGAAGTCGAGCTCGAGAAGATTCAAGTCGACCGCGCGATCCACGGACGAGTCAAGCGGCAGATGGAGCGCGCCCAGAAAGAGTACTACCTCAACGAGAAGATCAAAGCCATTCACAAGGAACTGGGACGCAAGGACGAGAAGGCTGAGCTGGAAGAACTAAAGCAGAAGATCGAAGCCGCTGGAATGTCCAAGGACGCCTACGAAAAGGCTCTGGCCGAGCTTCGCAGACTCGAGCAGATGCCACCTATGTCGGCTGAAAGCACAGTGTCTCGCAATTATCTGGACTGGCTGCTGGCGGTGCCATGGAAGGACAAGACTGAAGAGGTTCGGGACATCAAGGCGGCACAGGAAGTCCTGGACGCTGATCACTACGGATTGGAAAAGGTGAAGGAACGCATTCTCGAGTACCTGGCGGTGCGTCAGCTCGTCGAACGCCCGCGCGGCTCAATTCTCTGCTTCGTCGGACCTCCGGGCGTTGGCAAGACCAGCCTGGGAAGGTCGATCGCCAAAGCGACGGGTCGAAAATTCGTGCGCCTCTCTCTGGGTGGCGTGCGCGATGAAGCTGAGATCCGGGGCCATCGGCGCACCTACATCGGGGCGCTACCCGGTCAGATTATTCAGATGATGAAGAAGGCCGCGACGGTCAATCCACTCATCATGCTCGATGAGGTCGACAAACTCGGGATGGACTTCCGAGGGGATCCCTCCGCCGCATTGCTCGAAGTGCTCGACCCTGAGCAGAACTTCGCGTTCCACGATCATTACCTGGACGTCGAATATGACCTGTCGAATGTCATGTTCATCGCGACGGCAAATGTGCTTCACACGATCCCGGCGGCGCTGCAGGACAGGCTCGAGATCATCCGGCTGGCAGGCTACACCGAGCACGAGAAGATCCAGATTGCCAAGCGCCATCTGCTACCCAAGCAACTCGAAAGCAACGGCCTGAAGGAAGAGCACGTCAACTTCTCCGAAGATGGACTGTACACGATCACCCAGTTCTACACGCGCGAGGCGGGTGTGAGAAATCTTGAACGCGAGATTGCATCAGTCCTTCGCAAACTCGCGCGCCGGATGCTGACGGGGGAAACACCGGCAGAGAACCAGGAAAACGTCACCGGCGATCTTGTTAAGGAGTTGCTTGGACCCACGCGTTTCCGCCCGCACGCTCTTGAGGAGCAAAGTGAAATCGGGCTTGCAACAGGCCTGGCCTGGACCGAAGTTGGCGGCGAAGTATTACACATCGAAGCCTCGCTGATGAGCGGGCGCGGCAACATAACGCTTACGGGCAAGCTGGGCGAGGTCATGCAGGAGTCGGCGAGAGCGGCACTCTCTTGCGTGAGAGCCAGAGCCAAGCTGCTCGACATCACTCCGGATTTCTATAAAAAGTATGATCTGCATCTGCATGTACCCGAGGGCGCGATTCCCAAGGACGGCCCTTCGGCTGGGATCGCGATTGCGACGGCGATCGTATCGGTTCTGACTCAGATTCCGGTTCGTCGCGATGTTGCAATGACGGGCGAGATCACGCTTCGAGGAAGAGTGCTGCCGATCGGTGGAGTGAAAGAGAAGTTACTTGCCGCCCACCGGGCAGGCATAACCACGGTGGTGTTGCCGAAGGAGAATGCAAAGGACCTGGTCGAGCTTCCGGTCGAGGTGAGGGAAGCGCTGACGATCCATACCATTGAGAGTGTGGATGAGCTGTGGAGGATTGCGCTGGAACGGCCCATAACCAGAGAGGTCCCCACGCCGGAGGTTCCCATTTGGGGACAGCAGCCGCCAGTTGACGCTCCGACTTCCAATCAGACCATTGAATAACGGTGACAGTGATGCGTGTTGCGCCGGTCACGGGTCACCCATCACGCATCGCTGATGAGAATCAAGAGCGCCACGTTTGTTAAAAGCGCCACTGCTCTCGAGCATTATCCGCGCGACGGCCGGGCGGAAATAGCTTTCCTTGGTCGTTCCAACGTCGGCAAGTCAAGCTTGATAAATAGCCTGTTGGGTGTGCGAGGATTGGCACGCACCAGCAACACGCCGGGACGCACTCAGCTTATCAACTTCTTCCTGATAAATGATGCGTTTCGCTTTGTGGACCTCCCGGGCTATGGTTATGCGCGGGTACCGATTGCCGTGAAAGACCAGTGGGGGCCGATGATCGAGAAGTATCTTGCGATCCGACCCAATCTTGTGCTATCAGTAGTCATCACTGATTCGAGGCGTGAGCCCACCGAGTTAGACCAGCTGATGACAGGGTGGTTGAAATCCAGGGGAAGGCCATTCATCATCGTTGCAACCAAGGCCGACAAGCTCAGCAGCAATAAGCTGAGGGAGAATCTCAGGCACGCGTCAGAGGTGTTCGGTAAGAGCGATCTCATCCCATATTCAGCGGTCACGCGAAGTGGGGCGGACCGCATCTGGAAACGGATCACCGGGCGGATCGCGGATTACGGATCGCAGATTGCCGATCATGGATTGATAGACAGTTTAGATACTCTCCACTCCTAGCAGGGTGCTGAAGAGGGGAACCCTGTCACGAAGGCACAGAGTGACACAATCAACAACGACAAGGAGCCAGTCCAGGTGCGGTCTTCGCATCGCCGTATTTCTTTGCGGCCCGGAAACAGACTTTTTTTCAGCCGCCCGCTAGATCAAGCCCGAGATCCAGGAGATTCGCAAATGTGCGATCACTACGCGAATCCTTCAGACAATTCCGCGCCGCGAGGCATACACGCGGCACTAAAATGTGAGGAAAACAGAATAACATGGCAGAAGAAGTAAATGAGTTGATGGACATTGGCGAACTCAAAGATATGTCCATCTCAAAGCTCACCCATATAGCAAAGGAGCTGGACATCCCGGGCGCCACCGGGATGCGCAAACAGGAGCTGATCTTCAAGATCCTCCAGGCTCAGACCGAAAAGAGCGGCCTGATATTCTCCGAGGGCGTGCTTGAGACGCTGCCCGACGGATTTGGCTTCCTGCGCGCCCCCGACTACAACTACCTGCCCGGACCCGACGATATATACGTCAGCCCCTCGCAGATTCGAAAATTCGACCTGCGCACCGGCGACACTATCTCCGGCCAGATCCGGCCTCCCAAGGAAGGTGAGCGCTACTTTGCGTTGATCAAAGTCGAGGCGATCAACTTCGAGCCGCCAGAGCTGGCAAGAGATCGGGTCTTCTTCGATAATCTCACCCCGCTCTATCCCGAGGAGAAACTGCGCCTGGAGACCGATCAGGAGAACCTCGCCGCTCGCGTGCTGGATCTCATGACCCCGATTGGAAAAGGCCAGCGGGCCCTCATCGTCGCTCCACCTCGAACCGGAAAGACGATGCTCCTCCAGAACATCGCCAACTCGGTCACCCGGAATCATCCGGAGGTCACCCTGATAGTTCTGCTGATCGATGAACGGCCCGAGGAAGTCACCGACATGCAGCGCTCTGTTCACGGCGAAGTCATAAGCTCGACCTTCGACGAGCCCCCGACCCGCCACGTCCAGGTCGCGGACATGGTTATCGAGAAAGCGAAGCGGCTCGTGGAGTACAAACGGGACGTCGTAATCCTGCTCGATTCCATCACCAGACTCGCGCGGGCGCACAACTCGGTCGTCCCCCCCTCGGGCAAGATCCTGTCCGGCGGCATCGACTCGAATGCGTTGCAGAAGCCGAAGCGATTCTTCGGCTCAGCCAGAAACATTGAGGAGGGTGGCTCGCTCACGATAATCGCTACTGCTTTGATAGACACGGGATCCAGAATGGACGACGTGATCTTCGAAGAGTTCAAGGGCACCGGCAACCTCGAGATCAATCTGGATCGAAAGCTCACCGAGAAGCGTATCTTCCCTTCGATCGACATCAACAAGTCCGGTACTCGCAAGGAAGAGTTGCTGCTGGCGCCGCCCGACTTCAACCGCATCATTGTACTGCGCAGGGTGCTATCGCAGCTTTCACCCACTGAGGCTATGGAGCTCCTGCTCGATAAGCTGAGCAAGACGAAAGCCAACTCGGACTTCCTGGATTCGATGCAGTCTCAGTAGTTTCGCATTCACACAAAACCCGATCGGCGCCGCCTTCAGTCACTAAGGCGGCGCGCCGTTGAAAGTCCCGGTTGAGATGCGCCTGTCGTTAACAGCCGCATCTCACGAGGCGCCGCAACCTGCGCGGTCTGCACAGATGCGTAGTTGATAATCCCAAGGAGAGCCTGTCATGACTTCCTTCAGGGCCATTGCTCTGGCCGCAGGCATTGCGCTGGTCACTGCCGGCTCCACCGGGGCGCAGAGATCATTCAAGTATCCGGAGTCTAAAAGGATGGATCAGGTTGATGACTACCACGGCACCAAAGTAGCCGACCCGTATCGCTGGCTCGAGGATGCGGACTCTGAAGAAACCAGAGCCTGGGTGGCAGCACAGAACAAACTGACCCACAGCTATCTCGATGAAATACCGGCAAGGGCCCAGATCAAGGAACGCTTAACCAAACTGTGGAATTTTGAGAGGTTCAGCGCACCCTTTAAAGAGGGCGACCGCTACTTCTATTCCAAGAACGATGGTCTGCAAAACCAGAGCGTCATCTATACGACCACATCCCTGGACTCACGCGCCGAAGTGCTAATAGACCCGAACAACCTCTCAAGCGACGGCACGGTTGCGCTCACGGGCCTGGAGATCAGCCGCGACGGCAAACTGATGGCGTATGGACTCTCCACCTCCGGGTCTGACTGGCAGGAGTGGAGGGTGCGCGACGTCGAGACCAGAAAAGACCTTCCCGACCTGGTAAAATGGGTGAAGTTCTCCAGTGCATCGTGGACACCTGACGGCAAGGGGTTTTTCTATAGCCGCTATGATGAGCCCAACGAAAAGACCAAGATGGCCGCCGCGAACTATTTTCAGAAACTCTACTTTCATCGCGTCGGCACGCTTCAGTCCGAAGACCTCCTGGTCTATGAACGGCCCGATCAAAAAGAGTGGGGATTCGGCGGCACTGTCACCGAAGACGGCCGCTACCTGATCATCAGCGTATGGAAAGGGACCGATCGCAAGAACCGGATCTACTATAAAGACCTTCAAGCCAGGGACGCCAGGGTAGTCACGCTGCTCGATGAGTTCGATGCATACTACGGCTTCGTTGGCAACGACGGACCACTCTTTTGGTTTCAGTCCGACTTCAATGCTCCTCGGGGAAGACTCGTCGCTATCGACACAACAAAGCCCGAGCGGAAAAACTGGAGGGAACTGGTCCCTCAAACCGCCGACACTCTCGACAGCGTCACTGTAGTGCACGATAGGTTTATCGCTTCCTACTTGAAAGATGCTCGCACCCAGGTCAAGGTGTTCAAACTCGACGGGACGTTCGTGCGAGAAGTTGACCTGCCCGGTATCGGAACCGCGCGAGGATTTGGGGGGAAGCGCAAAGACAGAGAGACGTTTTATGCCTTCACTGGATTCACTACCCCGACCACCATCTATCGTTATGACGTCGCAACCGGCAAGAGCACGATCTTTCGGCGCCCGAAAGTCGATTTCAATCCCGGCGACTACGAGACGAAACAGGTCTTCTATGAAAGCAAGGACGGCACGCGGGTACCGATGTTCATTGTTCACAAGAAAGGCTTGATCCTGAACGGCGCCAATCCGACCTACCTCTATGGTTACGGCGGCTTCAACATTCCGACCGTTCCGGCGTTCTCGGTCAGTAATCTTGTGTGGATGGAGATGGGGGGCGTCTACGCTTCCGCCAATCTTCGTGGCGGAGGCGAATACGGCGAAGATTGGCACCAGGCGGGCACAAAACTGCAAAAGCAGAATGTGTTCGACGACTTCATCGCAGCGGCTGAGTGGCTGATCGCGAACAAGTACACATCGACGCCAAAGCTCGCAATCGGCGGCGCAAGCAATGGCGGCCTCCTCGTAGGAGCCGCCCTCACTCAACGTCCTGACCTGTTCGGAGCGGCCCTGCCCGCGGTGGGCGTCATGGACATGCTTCGCTTTCAGAAGTTCACAATCGGTTGGGCGTGGGTCTCCGACTACGGGTCCTCAGATAACCAGGAAGAGTTCAAGGCGCTGTACGCCTATTCTCCGCTGCACAATATCAAACCGGGGACCAGGTATCCGCCGACAATGGTGACAACAGCCGACCATGATGACCGGGTCGTACCCGGCCACAGCTTTAAGTTCGCCGCGGCTTTGCAGGCCTCGCAGGGAGCGCCGGCTCCAGTCTTGATTCGCATCGAGACCAAGGCGGGGCATGGCGCGGGCAAACCTACCTCGAAAGTGATTGAAGAGATCGCGGACTGTTGGGGCTTCCTTGTAAGGGTGCTGGGAATGAACCCAGCGTAGCCTGGGGTCAGGCCCTCGATTCTGCGATTTGAGGGCGACGAAGACTACTGGCTATGGGACAAACCAGGCCCCTGCAAGGACTCTTGATTCGTCTAAGACCTTGCTCTCGGACACTACCCGGGCTTACGTCCGGCGTTCCTGCATCCCCGGCTCCTTCCCGAGGACAAGCGGTTCGACTCCAAGCCCAACACCCGCGCCGAAGAGCAGTCCCTCGATCGCGCCGCAGATTATTTGCGTCGTCTTGCCGAAATGCACTTCGCCGAAGAAGGGAGCAAGCGGGTCAAGCCTGATCTGCGAATCGGCAAACGAACGAGCCACAATCTCGAGACTGCCGCTGAAGAGGTTTCCCCCAATCACCGTCAACGCAATGCCGGCAAACATCGCGCCCAGGCTCGCAGCAAGCACCTTCTGCCAGGGTCGCGCGTCCGCAACCAGCCGTCCAATTGCGACCGCGCCCAGCGGAACGCCCGCTCCCAGCAGGGCCCCTTCAAGCGACCCCGCAATTCCGTCAGGGTTCTGTCCGAACACGGCCCTCAGTATGTCGATGCCCAACAGCTTGAACGCTCCTCCAACCGCAGCTCCTCCGGCAGCCCCTCCGACCACCGACCACCATCGACTATGACGATAGGCTATGTGTGACGCTACGACCATTCCGAAGCTCACGCCAAACGCGCCAATCGTTCCGATGAGGGTTCCGAGGCTGACCAATACGAAAATCAGTTTTCCAGCTTCGAGCGCTGTCGCCTTCTGAGCCCACGCCAACACGGCTCCGAGCAGCAACCCGCCCGCAACTCCCGAGACGGCCCCTCCGAGCACGCCTCCGGTCCCCTGACGCAAGATCTCAGGCCAGCCTCGTCGTAGCCTCACCCACATCAGCCCGAGCACTACGAGGCCTGCTGTGGGAATCGAGAGTCGATTGAGCCTCAGCAGCTGCTTGTCATAGTCGCGTATGATCGCGAGGCTCACCGCGCGGCGAATCAGTCCCGGTCTTTCGATGCCCTCACCCTCGGACAGAACAGCCTCTGCTGCCTCCTGGAACCAGACGGCAAGAGCGATGCTCGCGGCCTTCCTCACACCCAAGTCAGAATCCCACAGAGCAAGCCGCCTCAGTATCGTATTAGCCTGATCGGTTCGCAGCGACTGAGATGCCTCGACCGCACTCAGCCTGACATCGCAATCATCATGACGAGAAGCTTCGGCAATGATGGCGATTGCGCTCGGAGCTCGGTGGACGAGCCAGTCGGGCAGCGGTCGCCCTCGACTCAACCCGCTTGTGGCCAACAGGTCTGCTTCTTCGCCTGTAAGACCCAGTTCTTCGCCAAACGGCAGCAGAACATCGAGCGCATCGGCGTCGATCACCAGGTTATGCGCCCGGTAGTTCTCCATCGCGCGCTCGATGACTCCTCGAGCCTGCTTCAACGCGCGCTCTTCATCGGTCAACCATCGAGACACCTCGGGAGTCAGGAAGTCGTGAGCCAGCTCAAGCCAGGTCTCGCCGTCTTCCCGGCTGCGGCGAACCACCCGCGCCGCTACCAATTCTTCGATCAGTCTATTCGCATAGTCCGTGCCTTGCGACGTGCGCTGTCCCAGTCGCGCCGCAAGCTCCGATGAGCGCAGAACCAGCCTACGGCCGTCAATCGAGATCAACGCCGTGAGAATTGCCTTGGCAACGCGAAGCTCCGGGGCGTCGAATCGGTTCAATACTCGTTCGAGGTAGCCGGCCAGTATCTGGGAGGCGGTGCCCAGATGCTCGTACGCCGCGGTTGTGAGCCGGCCATCCGGATCTCGCGAGTCGTAAAGGCTGTCGCAAACGATCTGCAACTGGGGTGGTTCGATACTGCCCTTATCGCTCAAATCATCAAGCAAACGCTGGACGAGCTCCGGTTCGTACCGGCACCCCACCGCGTTGGCCGGCCCGGTGATCGCAAGCGCCGCCTGCTCCCGGCTCAGCCGAGTAAGGCGATATTCGTGATGAAAGATCTCGCTGACGGCGGTCTTGAAGCGGCTCATCTCCGCGAGGTAGTCTTCGCGCAAAGCGAAGACCAATCGCAGGTTCAGGTCTTCGCCGACGGCGAGGCGGGCAATCGAGTCGATGAACTGCTGCTGACTCTCTTCACCCAGCAGTGAGAAGAATTCCTCGAACTGATCGAAAAAGAAGATGACGAAGCGTCTCGGTGAAGAGCCGGCTGCAGATGCGATCAAATCGGCGATCGGCATCGCCGCTTCAAGCCCAACTCCTTCGTTCGTTTCGACGAGGGCACTCATCATTTGATGAAGCGGATCGCTGAAGCTTCGGATCGCGAAGACCAGATGCCCGTCGGCTTTCAGGCGCGGCATGAGCCCGGCTCGCAGAATCGAGCTCTTCCCGACGCCCGACCTGCCATGAAGGATAAATGAACGGTGAGCCAGAATTTGCGAGCATATCGCTTCGACTTCCGCTTCGCGGCCGAAGAACAACTTCGCATCCTGCTCGGTGTAGTAATCGAGAAACTTATAGGGTCGGGGGGTGGTCGCCGGCTGGACGAATTCGGGCGCGGCCACGGCGCTTTGTCCCGGCGCCTCGACCGCGTTTCCAATGAAGACATATCCGTGTTTGGGAACGGTCTTGATGTAGCGCGGGTTGGATGCATCGTCGCCAAGCTGGCGGCGAATGTCCTTGATGCACTGGGTCAGCGCTGCATCGGTGACGAACACGCCATCCCATATCTCTTCGAAGATGTGCTGCTTTTCGACAAGTTCGCCTCCCCGGCTGACAAGCATCAGCAGCACGTCAAAGTACTTTGAACTGAGCGGAACAGGTTTTCCTTCCCTCCAGAGTTGCCTGTTCCTCGCGTCCAGGTGGAAGCCGTCGAACCGATAACCCGCCACCGCGCTAATGACCTGGGTCATACCGCTTGATTTTCTCACAACTTCCTCACAACGCGCTCATTTTTCTCGGAGCGCTTCAGAGTAGAGTTCGCTTAGAGATGGCTGGGACAGTCCTGGTTGCCGGGAAAAGCGGCCAGGTCAGTCGAATCATAAGGGAGCAAAGCATGATTAAAACCCTCTTCGCCCTGGAAGGGATAGGCCAGGCGCTAAAAATCGAGCACGGCGTCATACATATGGAGACCGCCGAGTGTTTGCAGTTCATCGATATCACGGACCGCATTGTTGAACTGGTGGAAGACTGCGGAATTCAGAACGGCATCGTGAACGTTCAGACCAGACACACCACTACCGCTATCATGGTCAACGAGAACGAACCGTTGCTTCTGGAAGACATGAAGCGGACTCTGGACCGGCTGGCTCCAAGGGAGATCGAGTACGGACATAACGATTTCAGCATCCGGACCGCCAACATGCAGGCCGATGAGACGAAGAACGGCCATTCCCACTGCAAGGCTCTGTTTTTGCGCACGTCGGAGACGTTAAACCTCACCGGTGGCGTAGTCCAACTCGGAAGATGGCAGCGAGTCTTCCTGATCGAGCTCGATGGAGCAAGGAGTCGAAGTGTGTCTGTAACGGTGATGGGAAACCAGACGTAATCTCACAGTTTTCTCACACAGCCCTCATTTTTCTTGCCCCCTATCGGTCTATTGTTAGCATTCAGCCGGACAGGTAAAGCTTCCTGATGCGACCGAAGACGATTGCGACTCAAGGATCGGCCCCCTCGAAATCAGATGTTGGCGCAGAGAGAGTGTCTGAAAGATGAATGACCGTACGAAGCTTGGACTCGGGATACTGGCCGTAGCAGCAATCATGGGGATGCTGGGCGACGCGCTCCTGCGGGAGACACCCTGTGGTCTCAATGTGCTGGTTTGGATCGTGGTAATGGTCGGAGCGGTCAGCACTCTGTCTCGTTTCGTGGGCAGGGATCTCCCTGGGCGCAGCCTGTGGCTCGCGCTTGCCCTGATAGGGCTCGCGGCGCTGTTCGCCTGGCGCGACTCGCCAACGCTGAAGGTGCTGGATGGAGTTGGGCTGGCCGGCGCCCTATCGGTGGCCGCATTTCGCGCCAAATCGGGACGGCTATTGCTGGCGGGGATTACCGAGTATGCGGAGGGTCTCTTCATAGCGGTCAGCAATGCCGTGTTTGGCCCTTTCATTTTGTTGCTCGAGGACATCAAGTGGCGAGAGATTCCCGGCCGGAGCCGGCCACGCCATTTTGCCGCGGCCGGACGCGGCTTGCTGATTGCTGTTCCGCTGCTGGCCGTTTTCGGCGGCCTGTTCATGGCCGCGGATGCCGCGTTCCAGAATATCATTCAGAACGTATTCGACTTCAACCTCGAGAGACTCGTCGTCCATGGGTTCGTGGCGACGACCTGTGCCTGGAGCGCTGGTGGCTCTCTGCGAGCAGTATTTCTGCAGACAGGCCAGACGCTCGCCGCCCACACACAACCGGCAGCGCGCGCCGGCACCGTCGTTTTGCCGAAGGAGCAAAAGGCCCAGTCACTCTCGCTGGGAATCGTCGAAGTAGGCCTGGCGCTGGGTTTGCTAGACCTGCTCTTCTTCTGCTTCGTCGTGGTCCAGTTCCGATATTTTTTCGGCGGCGCGTCGACAGTCGAGGCGACGACCGGATTGACCTATGCCGAGTATGCGCGGCGCGGCTTCTTTGAGCTGGTGACGGTGGCTCTCCTCGTGCTTCCTCTGCTCCTGATGGCGCACTGGCTCTTGCGAAAAGCGAACCTTACGCACGAGCGTATTTTCAGAGTCCTCGCCGGCACGCAGATCGTCCTGTTGTTCGTTATTATGCTCTCGGCCCTTCAGCGGATGCGGCTCTATCAAGGCGAGTACGGGCTGACCGAACTGCGCTTGTACACAACGGCCTTCATGGCCTGGCTGGCAATTGTCTTCGTCTGGTTCGCGGCAACTGTGCTGCGCGGGAAACGAGAGCGCTTTGCTTTTGGCGCTCTGGTCGCCGGGGCGGTGCTGATTGGAGCCCTCCACCTGGTGAACCCGGATGCGCTGATCGTGAGAACAAATGCTGAGCGGGCGAAAAGCGGCCGGGGATTCGACTCGCGGTACGCAACTTCGCTGAGCGCGGATGCCGTGCCTGCGCTTGTATCAGCGCTTCCGGCGCTCAGCACACAGGAGCGCAGCGCGGTCGCTTCTCGATTGCTCACTCGATGGACACCCCTCGAACACGAAGACTGGCGTTCGGCAAGCTGGTCGCGCCGGGAAGCGTGGCGGGCGATCCAGGAGAACGGTTCCAGGTTATGGAGCACTGCCGTCTGGCAGGGAGACGAACGCCCGGATAATTCGCGGTAATCTCAAAAGGTAATTGGAATGAACAAACCCATGAAATCACTGACGATTGCAATAATGATCGGCTGCGGATTGCTCTTCGGTCTGCTGGCGACGCTGGCGGCTCTCAATCGCCACGATCAGGTCGCCGGCTTCAATCAGGAGATTCAGTACGACGACTTCGCCTTCTCAGTCCAGGGAGTGCGGACGACTCGCACCCTCGGGGACTCTACCGCTCAAGGCGTTTACTACGTTGTGACCCTCAAGGTTGCCAATCACGCCAAACGAGTAGACTACGAGTTCAAATCCGACAGCCCGGTGCTTGTCGCGAGAGACGGCAAACAGTATCGCGTCTCGTTCGAGGCGCAGGGATCTCTCGACGCTGCGAGCGGGGCCGGCGATCGTTGCGTTAGGCCAATTCCGCCCGGATCCTCGTGCACCAGAGAGGTCGTATTCGATGTCGCCCCCGACGTCGCCGATCCTCGGCTGCGAGTATCAACCGGCGGTCTGGCAGGCGACATTCTGGACACCATCTTCTATGGGAAGAAGGTGATCAAGCTCGATCCGCAGGAAGGGTGAGGAAATGCGAAATTCGAAATGCGAAATTCGAATTGCGAATTTCGAATTTCTCGGTTTTCGAACGCGGGATCTGAAACCCAACAAATTCGCAATTCGAAATTCGCAATTCGAAATTCCCAGGAGGTTTTATTTTGCAACGTCGCGATGTTCTAACAAGTGAAGAGTATCTGCTAAGGCAGATAGACCCGGCGGTCCTTCCGGCCCACGTAGCGATCATAATGGATGGCAATGGACGTTGGGCTCGGAAGCGCAATCTGCATCGCGTCGCCGGCCATCGCGCCGGGGCAGATGCGGTGCGCAGAGCCGTCGAGACGGCTGCGCGATTGGATATTGGCTATCTCACGCTGTTTGCCTTCTCGACCGAAAACTGGAAACGCCCCCGCCTCGAGGTCGACGCACTCATGAGACTCTTGAAGGAGTTCATCAGGAAGGAACTCGCCAGCCTGCAAAAGAACAACATCCGCTTTCAGATGATCGGGTGCAGAGAGGGATTGGAGCGCTCGGTCCTCGAAGAGGTTCGAAAAGGCGAACAGGAGACGTCAGGAAACACCGGCCTGGTCTTGAGCATCGCCCTCAACTACGGCGGCCGCGCGGAGATTGCCGAAGCGTGCCGGCAGCTTGCCCGGGAAGCGGCGGCGGGCCGCCTGGATCCCGCTATGATCGACGACGAATTGATCGCCAGACATCTCTCTACTCAAGCGATGCCTGACCCCGATCTTCTGATTCGCACGAGCGGTGAGATGCGGGTCAGCAATTTTCTGATCTGGCAGATCGCTTATGCGGAAATTCACGTAACTCAGACTCTCTGGCCGGACTTCGCCGAGAGAGATTTCCTGGCGGCGCTGATCGATTATCAGACGCGCGACCGGCGTTACGGCGGGGTCAAAAATGAAGCAGAAGTTCTTTGATTGAGGTCACGTGAATGTCCGGGTGCTCGTCGTGAAGGTTCTTGCTGCTCGGGAAGGCACTGGGCACCGCGACGGTGAGTACCTCGGCGTTCTTGCCCATTCGGATATCTTCAGGAGCATCTCCTACGTAGGAGCAGAATTGCTTCCCTGCTCCAAGTAAGGCCATCGCCTTCTCGAGGCCCTCCGGATGAGGCTTCTTGTGTTGGATGTCCTCATTGCAAACCACAACACCAAAGATCGACGACAGATCCGACTCACCGATCTCTCGCATTACCCGAGACCGGCTTCCGCTGCTCACCACTCCGAAGCTATAGCCCTTGCGATGGAGCGAGACCAGGGTCTCATGGGCATCTGCCACGAGTTCGGCAGGGTCTTCGCCATAGTGTTGTATCCACAAATCGTCAGCTTGTGGCCAGCGCTCTGCCGGGAGGTTCAACGCTTCGTACATCAAGTAGGCGTTGGGCGTATAGAGAGCGTCGTAGGCCTCTCGGGTAAGCGCGATTCCCAGGTCACGCAAGCTCTTCTCAAATGCGATAAAGCTTCGATGCGAAGAGTCAGCAAGCGTTCCATCCCAATCGAACAGGAGGGTAGTAATTGGCCCGCGCTCGATCATATAAGTGTCCCGTTCCGCCTGGTGAAGTTACCGTAAGCGGTATCCGCCGTCAAAGGATTTTGGATTTTAGATTTTGGATTTTGGATTGCGGATTCCGCCATCCACAGTGCGCAATAATCCAAAATCCAAAATCCAAAATCTAAAATCCAAAATTGCTTTTCTTGACAACCCCTTGGACCCTCGCCTAGTATTTTGATTTCGTGGCTAGACAAGATTCAGGACAGTGGGAGACCCGATTGAACATACTCCTCGCCGCCTCTGAAATCGTCCCGTACGCAAAGACCGGTGGACTCGCTGACGTGGCGGGGGCGCTGCCTAAAGCCCTTGCCCGGCTCGGACACAAGGTCCGAGTCGTGGTCCCACGATACAATCTCGACAAGATTGAGAATAGCGGCAGACGCCTCGAAGGCGAACTGGCTGTGCCATTTAACTTCGGCATCCGCCCTACAGCCGTCTACGTCGATGACTCGAACCCTGTTCCGGTCTACTTCATCGACGCTCCTGAATACTTCTCGCGCGGCAACCTCTACGGTGAACCCGACGACACGGAGCGGTTCGCCTTTTTCAGCCGCGCGATCCTGGAACTGGCAAAGGCGCTCGGCGAACCGTTCGACATCATCCATCTCAACGATTGGATGACCGGCCTGACGCCCGCATACCTGAAGACTGTCTACTCGGGTGACAGATTTTTCGCTAACACCAGGACGCTTTTCACAATACATAACTTAGCCTTCAAAGGCGCGTTCGGATCTCAGCTCCTGCCAAAGTTCGGCCTGCCCGATTGGATCAACACGACCGAGGGCGGCATCGAATTCTACGGCGCCTGCAGCTCGCTGAAGGCCGGGCTGGTCTTCTCAGACGCGATCTCGACCGTCAGTCCGAAGTACAGCCGGGAGATACAGACGCCGGAGTTTGGTGAGGGATTCGACGGCCTCCTTCGCGCCCGTCGCGCAGATCTGTTCGGGATACTGAACGGCGTCGACTACGAAGAATGGAACCCTGAAACCGATCCTTATATAGCGGCCCGCTTCTCGCCGAACAACCTGACTGGAAAGGAGGCGTGCAAGCTGGACCTCCTTCGCGCTTTCAATCTTCCGGAACACCTGGGACTGCCGCTCATCAGTTGTATTTCAAGATTGTCTGATCAGAAGGGCTTCGACTTGATACTTGAGATAGCCCGGCCGATGCTCGAACGAGGCGTTGCGTTTGTGCTGCTCGGCTCAGGCGCGGAGTTCTACGAACGAGCTTTTCAGGAGCTTCACCAGTTGGCGCCATTTCAGGTGGGAGTCTATTTGGGCTTCTCTAACGAATTGGCGCACAAGATCGAAGCTGGATCAGATATGTTCTTAATGCCGTCTCGGTTCGAGCCCTGCGGATTGAACCAGATGTACTCGCTCAAGTACGGCACGGTCCCTATCGTACGCGGCGTCGGCGGACTCGACGACACGATAGAGAACTTCGATCGGGCAACGCGGAGCGGCAACGGATTCAAGTTTTACGAATACGACCCGGCGCGCCTTCTCGAGAAGGTGTACGAGTCACTGCTGATCTATGCAGACCAGGATATCTGGCGCGCTCTGATGGTAAATGGAATGCGAGCCGATCATTCCTGGGACGCGTCGGCGCGCGAGTACGTCGAGTTGTATGAAAAGCTGGCGCGTCGCGGGGCGGCGGCCACGGTTTAATAACGACTGAGCGAGTGAGGGTAGTGGCCTTCATTGCCGGCGCTAAATCTCTCTGGAGGTAGTGATGAGCGAATATGTTACTGAAGTGACGGATGACAACTTCGAGCAGGAGGTGATCCAGTCCAAGGTGCCTGTGCTCGTGGACTTCTGGGCCGTGTGGTGCCAGCCCTGCAAAATGCTCGCGCCAACCGTCGAGGCGGTCGCTCAGAGATATGAAGGCAAGGCCAAGGTGGTCAAACTGGACGTGGACAGCAACAATCAGACCGGGCAGCGCTACGGCATAAAGGGTATCCCCACCCTTATACTCTTCAATGCCGGAAGCGAGGCCGACCGCGTAGTCGGCACAACCTCTAAGGAGAACATCTCCAGAATGATCGACCGAGCGCTCGGAGTCGAAGTAGTTTAACTCCGGGATCGCGTTTCTGCACATTGCAGCTTGCAGGCGCACACATTGCCATCGAAAGTGTGCGCCTGTACGTCTGTTTGAAAGAAATAACCGGGTTTCACAGCTTGGGGTCCGATTGAAGGCGATCGGGAGATCCTCCGCTTGCTGGTGTCCGGTTCCTGAATGGTTATGAAAAACATCGTCGTAGTCGGAGCCCAGTGGGGCGACGAAGGCAAAGGCAAGGTTGTTGACATCCTCGCGCCGCACTTTGACATCGTTGCGCGCTATCAAGGTGGTCACAACGCCGGGCACACCGTTCGAATAGGCGAGCGCAAGTTCGTGCTTCACCTCATTCCTTCGGGCATCCTTCATGAAGAGTGCACGTGCGTCATAGGAAACGGCGTCGTGGTTGACCCGCGCGCGTTCAACGCCGAAATCGAGGAGCTTCGACATATGGGGATCGAAGGCTCGGACCGCCTGTTCGTTTCGAGCAGGGCTCACCTGATACTGCCTTATCACGCTGCGCTTGACTGCGCGCGCGAAGCGGAACTCGGAGCTGACAGCGTCGGCACCACGATGCGCGGCATAGGACCATCATACGAGGACAAGGCCGCGCGGACCGGCGTGCGCGCCGGCGATCTACTCTACCCCGATCTGCTCCGCGAAAAGATCCGCAAGAATATCGTAAAAGCCAACCGAGAGCTGACTTCGATGGGCCAGGAGCCGCTCGCAATCGAACGTGTGCTGGATGAGTTTCTAAGCGAGGCGCTTACCTTGAAGCCCTTCATCAGCGACACCGCCGTGCTCATCAACGACGCAGTTCGAGAGGGCAAGTCCGTTCTGCTTGAAGGCGGGCAGGGTACGATGCTCGATATGGACCACGGCACTTATCCGTTTGTCACTTCATCGAACGCGACGGCGGGCGGCGCGGCGACCGGCACGGGCCTGCCACCCCGTCACATCACCGGCGCGCTCGGGATAGTCAAGGCCTATACGACTCGCGTGGGCGCCGGGCCGTTTCCGACTGAACTGCTCAACGAGACCGGCGCGTATCTTCAGAAACGGGGCAATGAAGTCGGAGCGTCGACCGGAAGATCCCGGCGCACCGGATGGTTCGACGCGGTGATAGTGCGTTATGCGACGATGCTGAATGGATTCGACGCTCTGGTGCTCACGAAGCTCGACGTGCTCGACGAGTTCGACGAGATCAAAATATGCACGGCATATAAGTACCGCGGTGAAACGACCGAAGATATGCCTTATGGCGCCAGCGTGCTTGCGGAATGCGAGCCGGTTTACGAGACACTTCCCGGATGGAAGACAAACACCAGTAAGATAACGGAGTACGAAAAACTGCCTGCCGCGGCCAGGAGCTATATTGGACGTATTGAGGAGCTGTGCGGTGCGCCGATTGCGGTCATCTCGACCGGCCCGGAGAGAACAGAGACGATAATCAGGGAAGAGTCGGCGGTTTCGGAATGGATGAAGTGAGAAGGCCTCCGAGGTCACGACCTGCGCAATGAGGGTGGGGAACAGCGATTGAGCCCCTCCTGTATTAGGCCTCGGCCAATCACACATCAGTTGCCCCCCACATACAGGGAATAAGCCATCTTCGCCATCGTCCAGAGCCTGCCCCACTCGAAACGCCCCGTCTTCGCATCCCGCATCGACTGAACCACCATCTTTCGCAAGTTCGCCGACTGACGCTTGAACAGGAATTCCTTTACGTAGGGGCGTGCGACATCGAAGAAGTTGAACTCCGGATTCATTTGAATGCTGACACCTTCCAACGTCATCAACGCGCGAATCAAGTAGGTGAATCGAGCCGGCGTCGTGACCGGATGCTGATACATCACCGGCGCCAGATCGTAGGTCAGATCTTTGAACCTCACCTCGCCGATCTTCAGGTTAAGCTTGCGCGCGAACACATCGCTGACAATCGTGCGCACGGCCATGACATCCGCTTCCGGCGCCAGAAAGCCGAGACCTATCAGGTCGTCCACTATCGCGCTCACATCGCGGTTGTAGAGGTGAAAGAAGGCGTCGATTATTTGCCGCTGAAACTCGTCCGATATTCGGCCCATCATTCCGAAGTCGAAGACCGCCAGCCTGCCATCCGCCATCACCAACAGGTTGCCCGGATGCGGGTCCGCGTGAAACAGACCGTCCTCCAGAAGCTGCTTGAAGTAGGCACGGTAGATCAATTCGTTGATCAGCTGCGGGTTGTGGCCCGCGGCACGCAATGCGGTAAGGTCGGTAACTTTTATGCCCGATATGAACTCGAGGACGAGGACTCGAGTAGTGGAGAATTCATGGAATATTCTGGGCACGTGTATGCCGGCCCATCCTTTGAAGTTGTGCCGGAACTCGTCCGCGCTTGCCGCCTCGCGCTTGTAATCCATCTCCTCGTGAACGACCCGATCGAACTCATTAATGGCGCCGAGCCAGTCGGTTCCGGGAAAAAACTTGGGGTGGCGGCTCATGAAGCGGCCCAACCACCGCAACAGCTCGAGGTCGAATGCTATTGCCTCTTCAAGCGCGGGTCGCTGCACTTTGACTGCGACATCTTCACCAGTGATCAGAGTTGCGCGGTAGACCTGACCCAGGCTCGCGGATGCGACCGGATCATCGCTGATACTGGAGAAGACCTCCGCGACAGGTCGCCCGAGTTCGGACTCGATCACTCGCATCGCCCGCTTGTTTGGGAACGGTGGAACCGAGTCCTGGAGCAGGCTCAACTCATCGACGTATTCGATGGGCAACAGATCGGCACGAGTTGCGAGCATCTGGCCGCTCTTGATGAAGGTGGGCCCAAGCGCAATCAAACGTTCACGCAGGCGGCGGGCCTGCTTTCTTAGCATAAACTCCCGTTTTTCGGACCTTCCGCCCAACCATCCGCGCGAATCGAGCACCACATAGACGGCGAACCAAAAGACAGTCCATAGGACTCGAATGCGTCGCGCGAACCTGAATCGACCCTGATTACTTGCCATCACTAGGATTCTAATCTGCGCGAGGCCCGCTTCCAACAATTAATCTCTAGAGAGGTCTAGGATTTAGGATTTAGGATCTAGCGCCGTTTAAGGTCCTCCAGGCAAATCCTAGATCCTAAATCCTGGATCCTAGATCCTATCCTGTATAAGCAAAACAGTGAAGTTGTTTTAGTTTTATTAATTTTTCTACTGTTCACCGCCCAAGTACAATGGGGACGGTCGAATTGGGAATCAATCGAATGAAGCCCCGCAAAGATTCCCGAAGGAGTTGCACCATGGTTAACGAGATAGAGAATGAACTCGAAGACTACGTCGAAGAAAAGGACGACGAGTCATTGGATGCCTCCGATTCGGAAAACGAAGAGACTGAGGAAGCTGATAAGACTGATCTGCTCAAACTCTACCTCCGCGAGGCCGGCCGCGCGCCCATGCTGGATGCCAAGGGCGAGGCGGCAGCAGCCAGACGAATCGAACTCGCCCGCCAACGTCTGATGAAGCGGCTCTCGCGCTCTCCCCTTGTCGCCGAATATTGTCTGTACCTGCAGGAGGCGTTTAACTTGGGCGACGAGCGAGCCGCTGACATAATTGAGACGGTGCAGCCCAACGACCAATCCCAGCAGGCAAGGTCCCCGGCAGATCTCATACACTCCGCTCTCGCACACGTCGCGGCATCATACGAGAAACTGAGCTTGATCGGCTTAGACTCGGCTCCCCTGTTGAGCACGGGCAAGCGATCGCGCGTGACCGCGGCCGGCCGATTTCGGGCAAGGCTTCTCATTCTGCTCTCCCGGTCGATTAGAGCAATGACCTTCACGCCCGCCATCGAGCGCCGATTGACCAGGCTGATAGAGGAGGCCGGCCGAATTGCTAAGGGGTGCGAAAGGCGAGCCGGGAGTCGCCCGAATCAAACTCCGATCTCCGCTCTCCTTTGGAGCGCTAATGATCGAGTCCAAATCGAAGGACTCGTATCGAAATTACTGGCGGAAGGCACAACGTCCGCAGATGAGATTGTTAGAATGTCCAGACAGGTCGCCGCTGCAGCCCTGGCGCTCAGCGCGGCCAAGCAAAACATGACCGAGTCCAATCTGAGACTCGTGATCTCGGTCGCGCGAAGCTACACGCGGCGAGGTCTGCCGTTTCTGGATTTGATTCAAGAGGGCAACGTCGGGCTGATGAGAGCCGTAGAGAAGTTCGACTGGAGGAGGGGCTTCCGCTTCTCGACCTATGCTATGTGGTGGATAAGGCAGTCAATGGCGCGCGCTCTCGACACTCAAAGCCGCATCGTCAGGCTGCCGGCTTCCGAACTGACCCTGATCAACAAAGTGGGGCGGGCGGCCCGGTCAATCGGCGGGGAGACGTATGAGCATGTTTCCAACGAAGAGATAGCCGAGCGGCTGGATGTGAATCCGGAGCGGGTGAGCGAGGCGGTCGGGTTTTCTCAGCACATCATCACTCTCGACATCGCGGCAAACGACAACGGCGAAACGGCGGTCACCTTCATCGACGATGGAGACTATGCCAACCCGTTTGTGGCAGCTCTGGATCGATCACGACGTGATGCGATCCAAAGAGCACTCGCCCAACTGACTCCGCGAGAAGCCAAGATATTGAGGATGCATTATGGACTGGAGGGCGGCATCGAGCCGCACACCCTTGAAGAGATCGGACAAGATCTCTCAGTCACTCGTGAACGTGTTCGGCAGATCGAGGCGGGAGCACTTGCCAAGCTTCGAGAGCTGGCGGTCGGACAAACGCTTAGAGAGTTCCTCACAGTCGCGTGAGTCAGACCTCTGACCTCTGGACTACGATTCCAGCACTACCTGCGCCATTGCAAGGTCCCGTGAATGCGTTAATGAGATGTGGACCTTCCGGGCACCCAGTCGGTTAAAATACTCCAGCGCGCGTCCGCTGAGCTTGATCGACGGTGCCCCCTTTTCGTCTCGAAAAATTTCAACATCCCGCCACGCAATGCCATTTGACCAGCCAGTTCCGAGCGCTTTCATCATCGCTTCCTTCGCCGCGAATCGCGCGGCATAGCTGGCAAACTTCGAGCCTCGCGACTCACAATAAGCTATCTCCGCGGCGGTGAAAACCCGATCGCGAAATCTGCTGCCCCGACGCGCGAACACCCCTTCTATCCTCGCGATATCCACTATGTCGATCCCTGTGGCTACGATCATCGCCTCTACCAACCAATCTCCGACCAGTCCTCATGCCATTCACGATTGTGGGCGGCAATGCTTCAAACCTCCAGTTCCACCAGATCGTTCGCGATCGTCGTTTCTCTGAAGGTGACGGCCGCCTCTTCAAGCAGGGGCGTGACATCCGCGTACCGCGTACTGAAGTGGGTGAGAAGCAGTCGACGCGCGCCTGACTCGGCGGCTACTCGTGCAGCTTGAGCCGCGGTCGAGTGGCCGAACTCGCGAGCCTCCGCACTAAGATCCTCAGTGTAAGTCGCCTCGTGGATCAGCAAATCAGCGTCGCGCGCAAGCTCGATCGCTGCCGCGCAGGGGCGCGTATCAGTGCAGTAAGCGATCACTTTTCCGGGCCTCGCGGGGCCGAGAACATCTGACGAATGTGCAACGCTGCCATCGGGGAGTTCAACGTCGTTGCCTGACTGTAGAAGTCCGAACATCGGACCCTCCGGCACACCCAGAGCTCGAGCGCGTTCCAGGTCGAACCTTCCAGGCCGAGGCCGCTCCTCAACTCGGTAGCCCAATGCAAAGATGCGATGATCTATGGGCCGCGCATAGACTACGTACTCAGGAGCTTCGTGTACAACGCCGAGACCGCTTTCCCGCGCCCTGGGGTCTGCAGGTTCTCGCCCCACTTCCTCAGAAGTGCCGCGCGACCGGCCGCCGAGCTCTCGAACTTCGAGCGGATAGTTTACAAACAGGATCTTCAATCTAGCGAGTGTGTCGAGGTACTCGCGCATGCCGGGAGGGCCGATCAATGTCAGGCCCCGCTCGCGTCGATCGAGCGCCATGGTAGAGAGCAGGCCGGCCAGCCCGTTAAAATGGTCGCCATGGAGATGGGTTATGAAGATGGCCGCCAGCCTGTTGGGGCTCAGACCCGCACGTTGAATCTGCGTCTGGGTTCCTTCACCGCAATCGAAGAGCAGCCATTCCCCCTCGCGGACGACCGCAGTAGCGCTCACGTTGCGCTTGAGAGTCGGTTTACCCGAACTGGTTCCAAGCGGGATCACCTTCATTATTCTCTAACAATAGCACAGCAGCGACGGGCAGCGATCGCAGCCGGCGCGTTTCAGGTAGTCTCCTGCCAGTGGTGATCTGTAATGGAGCGCGTCAATGGAGCGCGTCAAATTTCGCTAGACCCGCGATCGTCGAGGAACCCTTTTCGCGCGCACCGTCCGCTGCTTCTCCCCCACTTTACGCGCATCGGTGTTACAGGGGCGTCTTGGCGGTTTGTTTGTATTGCTGGTAGACTCTTCGAGAATCTTTACCTCTCGGAGGAGTTTATGAAGTTCAGAAATCTCGTCGCGGCGCTCGCTCTTGGACTGATGATGTGTGCCGCTGCGGTAGCTCAGGAAAAGTCGCCAAAGGGCCCGCCCAAGCTGGTAATCGAATCGTTCACCCACGACTTCGGTGAGGTAAAGCCCGGGACTGCGCTCAAGTACTCGTTCACCTTCAAAAATCAAGGCAAGAGCGACCTCTTGATTCAAGGCGTCACCCCTGGCTGAGGCTGCACCGCGAGCGACTTTGACAAAGTCGTGCCTCCTGGTAAGGAGGGAAAGATAACGCTGCAGGTCGAACATACGGATGGCTACACCGGCGAGGTCGCAAAATCCGCGCAGGTCGTGACGAACGATCCCACGAATCAGAGCTTCAACCTGTTGCTTCGGGCTTACTTCAAAGGTGAGCAGCCTGCTACGGCAGGCTCGGTCGTTGCATTGGCGGGTGCGGGAAGGCTGGCCGGCCCCTTCACCATCAGCCCGAGCGATCGATGGGTTACAAGTGTTCTCTCTGGCAGCAGCAGCGCAGGCACACTCACTCTTTACAACGGTAGTGGGACTCCTGTTCACGTCAAACAGCTGCAACCGGGAGGAACCGACTTCACGGCCAGTTTTCAGACCATCGAAGATGGCAAGCGCTACCAACTGACTGTTGGCACCAACCCGGCGCTCAAGCCAGGCCAGTACCACCAAACGCTTAAGATACTGACCGACAGCAAGCAAGCACCCGAGCTGGAAATCGATCTGGCTGTAACTGTCTTCCCAAAGGTTTTCGCCACGCCCAACATGCTGACTATTCCACAGATGTCTTCTTCGCAGGATATGTCAGTGGCCAACCTTCCGCTGATCTATGTGCGCAAGCTTCGCGGGGGAGGGCTGAAGATTAACAGCGTAAGCTCGACGCTTCCATTCCTCACGCTGACGCTGTCCACCGCCACGGATGGGCAAATTTATACACTGAAGGTGACCCTGGACCGCTCGAAGATCACCACGCCGGGAGAGTTCAAAGGTAAGATTCTTATCGAGACCAACGACCCGGATACTCCGGTGCTCGAAGTTCCAGTTCAGGGATCTTTCACCTGACCGAGGGGCGTCGAGTCGCTTCATTGGCTGTCAAGATTCAACGTTCACCGTTGTCGTTCATCCTTCGTCTTAGCCTTGAGTGGGCCAGGGCTCCAGGCCAAACGAGAAACGACAACGTTAAACGCGAAACGAAGTTTTGTCCTTCTTGACACCCTTTTGAGCGCGCCCCTATAATGACACCCCTTTGCGGTTGATTATAGATTCAGCTAGAACGGAGGCTAACGTGATCAAGCTTGATATCGTCAACGAAGTGGCCGACAAGACCGGCGTTCCAAAGATCAAAGCCGAGGTCGCAGTTGAGGCGCTGTTCGAGGCGATGAAATCGGCTTTGCAGCGAGGCGAGCGGATCGAACTTCGCGGTTTCGGCGTGTTTGTGGTGAAGCCGCGCAAGCGCGGCGTGGGTCGCAATCCCCGCACGGGTGAAGTCACCGACATTCCACCCGGGAAGACCATTCGGTTCAAGCCAGGCAAGGAGCTTCAATCCTGACATTGGCTCCTCACGGGAGCTCCAGTCACTCAATCGAAGTGCATCTTACCTTACCAGACTTCGCGCGGCTTTCGGCGGCGCGTGACTCTGCCAAAGATATTACACGCGGCCGAGCAGCAGCCGAACTCAGGGATCAAGCAGCGTATCACTGACCTTCGGACAAACGCGCGCGGAGCGCTGGTTGCCCATAGACGTTTGGCAGTTGTATTCTAAACTTGTGGAAAGTACCGAAAGATATCCCCTCCCTGAAGTTCAACCCTCGATACCTGAAGTCCAGATGGAGCACGTTCCATCGCCAACGCGAGACCGTGACTTGTCCATGCCTCGGGTACGATTTCATCTATTGCTGTTTGGCATCACTTGTCTGACCACCACTATCACCGGTATGGCGTGGTGGGCGAGTGAGCAAATGGCGAAACAGCAAATAGAGACCGCTTCCTTCTTTGAACCGATAACCTGGGCAATGACGGAGACCGCAAACGGCCACCTTCTGGCTCTTGGCAACGGTCTGCTATTCACGATCACTTTACTGGGGATCCTGGGCGCACACGAGTTCGGTCATTATTTCGCGTGCCGATACTACGGTGTTCGCGCAACCTTGCCGTTCTTTCTTCCGGCCCCTCCGATGATAACGTTCTTAGGCACGTTTGGCGCTGTGATAAAGATCAAGTCACCGATCACGACGCGCCGGGCCTTGTTCGACATAGGAATCGCGGGCCCGCTCGCGGGTTTCGCGCTTGCCCTGCCCGCTTCGGTCATCGGTCTGTGGGTAGCCCAGGAAGCGAACCCGCCACAGGCGGGGTCAACGATATTCTTTGACCCGCCGCTTTTCCGCTTACTTAGCCCGCTGCTCCACGCTCCGTCAGTGACCATGTGGAATCCGATGTGGTGGGCGGCCTGGGGCGCGCTGCTGATCACCGCGCTAAACCTCTTTCCGGTCGGCCAGCTCGACGGAGGCCACGTCTTATATGCGATTACCGGCCGACGAGTACACAAATGGGTATCTGCCGGGACATCGCTGGCCGTTGCGTGTCTGGCGATTATCGCGTTCGTGTGGTACGGGTCGCCGATCTGGTTTTTGTGGACGGTGGTCCTGGTGTTCATGACGAAGGTGGGGCACCCTCCGGTAATCGACGAGGAACCGCTAGGCCCGACGAGACTGGTCCTGGCTTTCCTGGCGGTGATTGTCTTCCTCCTTTGCTTCATGTGGCTCCCAATTGGTACCTATAAACCCATCTAGGCGAGGCTGTTGGGATTGATGAACTGCGTGATATGATGCGGATCTATGGATGCCAGCACTATTGCAGTACTCAGTCTCGGATTCGTGTACGGCTTGCGGCATGCGCTGGACCCCGATCACATGGTCGCCGTATCGACCATAGTGAGCGAGCATAAGAGCATCGCCCGCTCATCCCTGATCGGCACCTTCTGGGGGCTCGGCCACACCGCGTCTCTTCTGGCGGTTGGCATCGCCGTTCTGCTGCTCAAGATATCGATACCTAAGCAGGTCGGACTTTGGCTGGAGATGGCGGTTGCTGCAATGCTCGTCGTTCTTGGGCTCAACGTCCTGCTCGGGCTGGCTCGCAAGCAAGGACTGCAGTTGCACACGCACTCGCATACCCACGACGGCGAGCTGCCCCACAGTCACCTTCACGTTCATCGAGAGGAAGATCACGAGCATCGACACCGCCTGTTCCGCTTAGGCCGTAAGCCCTTCGTTGTCGGAATGGTACATGGCATGGCCGGAAGCGCCGCGGTCACTCTGGCGACTCTTACTACAATACCATCCGTCGTGTTAGGTGTGGTCTATATCGGGTTGTTCGGGTTGGGATCGGTCGGCGGAATGCTGTTGATGAGCGCTTTGATCGGCCTTCCGTTCGCGATCACCGCTCGCCGCTTCTCAAAAATCAACACCCGCGTACGCCTGGCGGCCGGACTACTGAGCTTGATCTTCGGCTTAATGCTGGCGTGGAATCTGATACACGAGATTCGACAGGGATAGCTAAGCGGATCGATCTTTAGTGCCGCCACCAACGATCCCTTGGGCGCCAGTCTTTGTAGACCTCTCTCATTTTGCATTCCTTCGCCGTTGAAGCTTCGTCTGGCGGTTGCTGACTGCTATCATTCTGCGATTGCGAGGAGAACAGATGTCGGAACCCGATCAATCCCACACGCCGCCGCTTGCATATCTAAATCCCGAGTTTCTCGCCACTCAGGAAGCCAGAATAATTCGAATACTCTCGGAGTACATAGAGCCTGCGGCGCGGCTTCGGCGCTTTCGAGTCCGGGACACAATAGTCTTCTTCGGCTCTGCGCGTTCGGTCTCGCCGGAGGTTGCGGGCCGAAACCTGGAAGCGGTCAGGGCGGAACTGGTGAAGGCCGGCACACCCACCCCCGAGCTTCAGGAGGCGGAGGTTCGCGCAATGCAAGCTGTCAGGCTGTCGCGCTACTACGACGACGCGATGGAGCTCGCCCGCCGGATGACAGAATGGTCCAAGGCTTTGACCGGCGACCGCCACTTCATCATATGCTCAGGCGGCTCGGGCGGAATGATGGAGGCGGCAAATCGCGGAGCTTCGGCAGCCCGAGGCAAGACCATCGGTCTCAACATCGAGTTGCCGTTCGAGCAAGAGATAAACCCATATGTCTCGCGCGAACTGGTGTTCAACTTTCACTACTTCTTCATGAGGAAATTCTGGTTCGTCTATCCCGCAAAGGCGCTGGTTGTCTTTCCGGGCGGCTTCGGAACCATGGATGAACTGTTTGAAGTATTGACGCTGATACAGACGAAAATGCCGCGCAAGGCAATGCCGGTGGTCCTTTTCGGCAGGGAGTTCTGGGACGAGATCCTGAACTTCGACGCGCTGGTCAAGTGGGGAGTCGTTGGCCCATCGGATCTCAAGATCTTTCATAAGACAGATTCTGTTGACGATGCGTATCAGTACTTGAGCAGCAAGCTTGAAGAACTCTATCTGAGTCCGAAAGGACTGGAGAAGGTGAAGCTGACCTGAGCGGCGAGAATCGACGGCGTCAGTGTGAGACTTTCAGTGCGATCGTTTCAACGGTGATCCTCGCTGACCCTCAATGAATCATGGAGTGGAGCATCGCCTCAGTTAAATACATGAGCGCGACTCCTGCAAAGACCATCAGTGAGATCTTGATCCCGCCTTCACGCCTGTTGACTTCCGGTATCAGATCAGAGGCTGCCACGTAGAGTGTCACACCGGCGGAGAGCGGCAGGACATAGAATGAAAGCGGGTGCGAGTATACCGCGAAATCCTTAAAGAACAGCACCAGGGCCACTCCGGCGAGAGTGGCAACTCCTATGAGAAGGGCTGACAGACTGGCGCTGCGCCGGTTTCGCCCGGCCGCGAGCATCATCGACGCAACAGTGAAGCCTTCTGGTACCTTGTGCAGTAGTATCGCTATGAAGACAAGCACGCCGAGTTCGCGGCTGACGAGGGAAGCGACCGCAATTGAGACGCCGTCGAAGAAGGCGTGCACCGTGAGCGCACCGACTCCAGCTAGGGCCGCGTGCTGAGCAAGCATCGCCTCTTCGTGAGTCTCTTCGCCGAAGTGAAAGTGAGGAGCCAGGGTATGTTCAGCCAGCTGGATCAGTAGATAGCCGGCCAGGAGCCACATCATCGGCTCAGTCGCCTGGCCCGACCATTGTTGTACGCTCTCAGGAATGATCTTCAGGAAGACCGCCGCCAACATGAAGCCGGCTCCAAGGGCGATCAGATATCTCAGAGTGGCCTGGCCAAGGCGCCGGGAAGATACGAGAAGACCTCCAAGGAAATTCGCAAGCGCGGCTGCGAGCCCGTAGCCAATTATTAATGAGGTGCCCTTTCCCATTCAACGCTCCGCTTCGACCAAAGGCTCGCAATATAGCATACCTGCTCACTCCGCCGGAGCTTTAGCAACCTGTCTCCGCGTCCCGGCTCAGGCATCGCCATGCGGAGCGGCGGAATTCTATGGGGCCTCGGCCGGATATGCAAGATATATGCTGGGGTAAGAGAAGATACGCAGCGCCGTAGTCACAAGCGCGAAGTCAGCTTGCCCTGACGATGCAATCCGGGAACAATGTCAACGGGTCGCCCAGGTCGCAGAACCTGCACCTGCCTGCGCCTGATTGTAGGCCCTCTTCCCTCTCACTCAGATACGCAGAGCGCTACTTGACAAGATGCCAAGAGCACCAATGTTCAGGTTTAAATAAGGAGGCATATGAAAACATCAGTGATGGGTCCCGCCCTGTGCCTGGCTGCGCTCGTCCTTCTGACGCCCCATCGGGCATTTTGCCAATCGAGCGATAAGCCTGCCCCGACCTCTTCCGTTTCAGAGAAGGTACTGCGGGACATCTTCAACGAAGTGCACCTCCTCCGGGTCGAGATGCTCCGCACTAGCGTCAATAACTATCGATCGCAGATCCTGCTCAACCGTATCAAGGTTGAGCAAGACCAGGTGGCCCGACTCACGCGCGAGATGAACGACATTCAAGACAAGGTTGTCGCGATAAGGGGACAACAGACAAAAGGGAAAGGCGGCCTCGAGGAGCTGGTAAAAAAGAAAGACGCAGGGATCGTGGCGCCCGAATTCGTGAATGCGCTGACACTCGAGCTGGAGGAATTAGGGCAGCGCGAGGAAGCCCTCTTGAACATGGAGTCCCGGGTCGCCGCGGAGCTTGATTCGGCAAGAGCCAAACTGGCAGAACTCGATACTCGTTTGAATGAAATAGAGCGAGAGATGGTCGCGCCGGGAGCGGGTGCCGATGAGAAGCCGCCTAAAAGGCGGCGATAAGCAACGCAGAAGATCGGGAAAGAGGGGTCGTCAGATGCTGCTCGACGAGCCCCAGAGCACCCTATTGTGCACAACGAGAAAGTTGTGTTCTAAGACCTCCTTCATTCGAGTCAGGAAAACGTCCAACTGTCAAAATCGCATCCAACCCTCTTCTCGATCGGCAGAGTTGAGGACTGCTCGATACTCGCTGCGTTACGTGCGGATGGGGCAGGGCATCACCTTGATGGGGGAGAATCACTTTACGTATGCAAATAATTCACTGCGCGTACAGCCTCGCACCCAAATTTACCTAGTTGCGTTGACGGCGCAACCAGTCGACCGGACGCTAAGTCTCTTGCAAACAGGCAGTTTAGGCTCAAAAGTTGGGCCTTCTGCTGCTCACAATCAGCTTAAATCTCTGAAACGTATGTGTTTACACCGAATCCGGAAGTTTTCAAAACTGTTGCACGGCGATTGCGAAGCAAGTGGCGGACGGAGTTGGTTCCGGATCGGACAATGCTATTTGAATGTGATTTTTGACCGCGAGACCGGTGATGAGGCATCTGATGCTTCGCCGGCCTCAGCTGTTTGAACTTGCAGTGGTCGGGACCTTATCCCGAATTCTGCCAGAGCCGGGTGTTTTCCATTAACCAGGGGGAAATGGATCTCTCCGGCCTTCAATCCACATGAAGCAATTTTCAGCCTGCTCCCTTAGGCTGTAGGAGGACATATGAAAAGACTTTCGAGCTTGAAGGCCGTCGTGGTATTGCTGAGCCTGACGTTAAGCGGTGCGGTGATGGCCCAACAGTCCGGACCGAATACTTCGCACAAGACCCAGGTCAACGCGGGCACAAAGATGAAGGTCAAGGGCGTCATCATCAAGCGCGATGACAGCAGCTTCTTCTTGCGTGACCAGACGGGATCCGAGTTGACGGTGCGTTTGGCGGCAAACACCAAATTGGAAGAGAAAAAGGGCAATCCATTCCGGGGCGGCAAGAAGTATACGATGGCTCAGGTGACCCGAGGTCTGACTGTCGAAGTAGAGGGACGGGGTGATGCTTCGGGAGATCTTGTTGCCGATAAGATCAAGTTCTCGGATGACGATTTGAAAGTCGCCGTCAGTATCGACTCTCAAGTTGTGCCTCTTGAGAATAGATTTGTCACCGCAGAGAATCGGATGACGCGAACCGAGCAAAATGCAGAGCGACTGTCGGGTCAGTTAGAGGAGCTGGGTCAGGTTGCCAACCTCGCAAAAGGAGGGGCTGCGGCAGCTCAGGATACCGCCGATGCCGCAGTTGAAGGCGTCAACAAGACCAACGATCGCATCTCATCGCTCGACGACTATGAAGTGAAGAAGAGCAGTACGATCAACTTCAAAGTTGCCAGCGCGGTATTGAGTCCGGAAGCCAAGACGATGCTCGACGATCTCGCTACGCAGGCCAAGAACGAGCGCGGATTCGTTATCGAAGTCCGAGGGTTTGCCTCAGCCGATGGTTCCGAGAATCGGAATCGACAGTTGAGCCAGCGCAGGTCAGACGCCATCGTTCGCTATCTCGCCGAGACCCACGACATACCGCTGCGTAGGATTATTTTGCCGTACGGCTACGGCGAGGCAATGCCGATTGCCGATAATGCCACGCGTGAGGGACGTATGGAGAATCGGCGCGCCGAGGTGAAAATTCTGGTGAGCCGCGGTATCGGGTCGTCAGTCAATGTGAACCGCCCGGTCAGTTCCACTCGTGAATAAGTAGCCACGAGAAGCGGCTCGACGATGGGGCGTGATCGTGAATCCCGAGGTCAGCACGGGCCATCCGGCGCAGTGGATCGGATAGTCAGGCTTTCTGCGGATTTCATGATCACGCCTCAACTGTCATTATGGACTCGTCATTATGGAGGGAGGACGCGTGAACTTGCGACTGCAATCGCTGATCATACTTCTAATCTTAGTGTCGGGTCTGATCTCCCTCACTGTGGGAATTGCACCTCCACCCGCCGTCTGCGAGGCAGCGACCCAGGCCCAATCCGCACCTCAGACTGGATCCCAACAGAAACCAACGCAGGATCAGAAACCAACGCAGGATCAAAAACCAACGCAGGATCAAGATGAAGTATTGCGACTCAGTTCACGGCTGGTGATGGTACCGGTATCGGCGTCCGACGCCGCCGGGCGACCGGTCCGAGATCTCAGCCCAGGGGATTTCGTGATTGAGGAGGAAGGCCGGCCCCAGCGGATCGTTGCTCTGGGAGAGCCCGGTAAGGCTCCCATTGATATCGCCCTTTTGTTCGATATTTCGGGAAGCATTCACGGACAGTTCCGCTTCGAACAGGAGGCGGCTGTGCGCTTTATCAACGAAGTGCTGAAACCCCGAGACGCAGTATCCATCTTTTCGATAGGAGTTACTCCCAGACTTGTTACGGCACGCACCACGAGCGCTGAAGAGGCTGTCGCGGGTTTGACTTCCATCGGCGCGGCGAAGGAACCAACCGCCTTCTTCGATTCGCTTGTCGAGGCAGCGGTCTATCTCGGGAAAAACGCGGATGGTGGAAGCCGGCGGGTGCTGGTGGTGATCTCCGACGGTGAAGAGAACCACAGCAAGCGGAATAGTCTGAGCGAGGCACTCCGAGAGTTGCAGAAGAACGACTGTCTCTTCTATTCAATCAATCCGAGCGGTTCGGCTATCGCCCTGAATACAATAAGCATGAAAGGACAGAGCTTTATGGAATCGATGTCGTCGCAGACCGGCGGCAAGGCTTTCGTTCCCGAAAAGCTCGAAGATCTGCACGCTGTGTTCCGCCAGATAGCGGACGAACTTCAAGCGCAGTATCTGTTCGGATACTATTCTACGGATGAACGGGCCGATGGTGGATTCAGGAAAATCACGGTTCGGGCCCCCACAAGGTCTGACCTGCGGGTCCGGGCACGGCAGGGCTACTATGCCCCGAAGGCCTAATCCTCTGACCTCAGAGGAGTACCGCCAGCCTGGAGAATTCCAAATTACTCTGCTCGAAAGCGGACCATTGCGGACGCTTCTCCCCGCGCTTGGGTTGAGTCTGCGATTCGATTGTCGTCCCATCCCCTTTCGCCTCTCTCAAGACGCTCGGTGCGCGACTCTTCCCTCCTCTCGGAATCGCACTCGATCCCCGGTTGAGACACCCCTCAAATCCTTGGAACTTATTCCCCCTACAGAATTTCCCTCTTGACACTGCCCCCTATCTGACGTACGATACGCGGGCAGTGGACCAAAGTGGAACGAAGTGGGATAGCCCGAAAGAGCCCTGGAATCTGAGACACAAAACGGGGGCTCGAGGCTGGCGATGCTTAGAGGCAGCTACACGGTAAAGATGGACGAGAAGGGGCGCATAAAGTTGCCCGCTGCCTACCGTCGCTATGTCGAAGAGCATTACGGGTCTGAGTTCTACGTTACCAGTCTGACCGGCGAATATGCTCGCCTGTATCCTATGCCCGAATGGCTCAACATTGAAGAGAAGCTCCAGTCGAGGGGCACTATGGACTCAGCAGTGAGGAAGTTCCTGGATCGTACGAACTACTATGGTCAGTTGGCCGAGATGGACACGCAGGGCCGGCTTCTGGTTCATCCGCTGCTTCGCTCTAACGCTGAGCTGCTCGGCGACGTCACCGTTCTCGGCTATCTGCAATACCTCGAAGTATGGGAACTCGATCGCTTTAGAGCTCGGATGGATGCTGACCCCTACACTGCGGAGGATGCGGCCAGCCTGGCTCTGCTAGGCATTTAGTGCACAACTGCCCCTTTGGCGCGAAGCGCACCCTGATGGGAATGGGATGGCTCGAGATATCCACGGCGAAGGTCAGGCTCACGAGCCTGTACTTCTCGACGAGGTCATTCATTGGCTTCGACCAGAAACCGGGGGGACGTTCGTTGACTGCACGGTAGGGCTGGGCGGCCACGCGGAGGCCTTGCTGGCTGCTTCAGCGGCGACCCGCGTCATTGGCATCGATCGCGACCCCGAAGCTCTGGCGCTTGCCAAACAGAGGCTGGCCATGTTCGAGCCGAGGTTTCGAGCTGCTAACGCCAACTTCAGCGACGTCGGTACGGTGCTCGCAGAGATGGGTGAGCGCGATGTCAGTGGGATGCTGGCGGACCTCGGCGTGTCTTCACTACAGTTTGACAAGGCTGAGAGAGGTTTCAGTTTCGCCGCCGATGCGCCGCTCGATATGCGAATGAATCAGAGCGAAGGGCAGACCGCAGCCGATCTGATAAATCGCCTGCCTGAAGCAGAGCTGGCCGATTTGATCTTTGAGTATGGCGAAGAGCGGGGCGCTCGCAGGATTGCGCGGGCCATCGTGAAAGCGCGACAGAAGCAGACGGTAACGACTACGGGAGAACTTGCAACTCTGGTGATTCGCGCGCTCAACGTTCCGGGCCGATGGCGGATACATCCGGCGACTCGCACATTCCAGGCCTTGCGCATCGCGGTGAACAGGGAGTTGCAGGCACTCCAGAGCTTCATCCCGGCGGCGCTGTCCGTGCTTGGACCGAAAGGGAGACTGGCCATTATTTCGTTTCATTCGCTGGAAGACAGAATCGTGAAGCGAAGTCTTCAGCTCGAATCCGGCCGTTGCCTCTGTCACGTTCGAGCTCAAGGCACTGGAGTCATCCGGGCAGCTGACCTCCCTGAACCAGAACGTTCGAACGACGGCGACCTGATCTGCTCTCGCTGTGGAGCGCGCAGACGGGTCGAGGTGCTAACCCGCAAACCGGTCCGCGCAAGCCGCGAAGAGATCGCGCGC
Organism: Blastocatellia bacterium; assembly: GCA_036003885.1. GTDB lineage: Bacteria > Acidobacteriota > Blastocatellia > UBA7656 > UBA7656 > DASYSA01. The sequence continues at coordinate 37,747 of DASYSA010000010.1, forward strand.
AACCCGCGTTCGCGGAGCGCACTTCTCCGAGTATGCGAAAGATTGTAGCAGGATTTTTGAAGACCCGACTGTAAGCCCCAGGGTCAAACAGGGCAGCAGGCAGTTTCGATGGAAGGCCGAGAAACTCCGGGGTGAGCCGTTTTCATCTGGCTCACTCGGCTCATCTTTTCATCATAAGCGCAACGCCCCGATTACACCGTTGAGGCAAGCTTTATGACTGATCGTTTTTTCCCACACAAACCGATCCAGAACTCTCGCGTAGCGCGTCCCATTAGCGCTCACATTTTCGTTTGGCTCGCCATAATCGCAGTGGCCGGAGCGCTGATCTCGTGCGGATTCATCATCAGCGCGGGCCAGCACTTCGATGCGGTTAAGATCGGCTATGAGAACGAGGATCTTAGACGACAGACCGCAGAACTGGAAGAGCGGAAACGGCAACTCGAGACCGAGCGGGCTCGTGAATCGTCTCCTATTGAAATCGAGCGTCGCGCGAAACGACTCGGGCTGCAGCGGCCGGGTTCGGGAAGAAAAGAGATTCGCCGCCCGGCCCAGGTTGCCGGGGACAAGAAGTAGCCTTAAACCGCGACGAGGACCATAAGAGTGACCAGAACGCAAAACGAGAAACGCGAAACGCGAAACGATAAACGAGACATGCCAAGAGCTGGCAAGCCCTCGAACAAGCGAATACGCATAATACAGTTACTTATTATTGGCTGGGTCATAATCATCTGCTTCCGGCTCGTCAGCCTTCAGGTCACCCAACACGAAAACCTGCGTGCACGGGCCGAACGACAACAGCAGGCATCCATTGACCTCACTCCAAAGCGTGGAGTCATCTACGATCGCAACGGTAATGAACTCGCGCGCTCAGCGCAGGTAAAGTCGCTCTATGCGTCTCCGGCTGAGATAACCGACCCGGAAGCCTGCGCGGAGAAACTCGCGAAGATCCTCGACATGGATTCCGACCTCATCTACAAACGGCTGACGACTGAGAACTACGCAGCGGTCGCCATAAAGCGCAAGCTGACAGACGGCGAAGCCGCAAAGGTCGAAGCGCTGGGCCTGCGGGGGTTGCGATTCCTGCCCGAGATGAAACGCTTCTACGTGACCGGCGCAACCGCTGCTCATGTGTTGGGCTTCGTCGATTTCGAGGAACGCGGCAAGAGCGGCGTCGAGCAAGTCTACGACCAGGTCATCTGCGGAACCGGCGGACGGCTGGTGCTTGACATCGATGCGCTCAAGAAATCCTACGATCATCAGATGGAAGAATCGGTGCCCGGCGCCAGCGTCACTCTCACCATCGACACCGTTATCCAGCACTACGTTGAAAAGGCGCTGGCATCGGCTGTGCGTGTCACGGGATCGCGAGGCGGAACCATAGTAGTGATGCGGCCTGCCACAGGGGAAATCCTGGCACTGGCGAACTCGCCTACTTTCAATCCAAACAAGGTCTCAGAATCCAGCGATACTTCGAGGCGCAATCGGGCCGTCGAGATCTCATTCGAACCAGGCTCGATCTTCAAAGTAGTTGCCTACTCGGCCGCGCTCGAAGAAGGACTGATTCGCCCGAACACGCCGATCGATTGCGGCGACGGAGAGATACGGCTGCCCGGACGCACAATTCGCGACGGACATCGAGGCGTGCTCACGGCCTCCCAGGCGCTGGCAAAGTCGTCGAATGTGGCAGCCATCAAGATCGGTCAGCGCCTCGGAAACGACCGGCTCGCCGGCTATATCGAAGCATTCGGTTTCGGCCGCCGCACCGGTATCGAGCTGCCAGGCGAGTCCCGCGGCCTCCTCCGCCCTGTCAGTGAATGGACCCAGGCGTCGATTGGCTCAATCCCGATGGGCCACGAAATAGGCGTGACTGCAGTCCAGGCCGTCGCCGCATTCTCCTGCATAGCCAACGGCGGCGAATGGGTAAAGCCCTATCTGGTCAAACGGGTGAGTTCTTCCTCGGGCAATACACTGGAAGAGCCGATGGGCGAGAGCCACCGGGTCATAAGTGAAGCCACTGCAGCCACTCTGACCGCTATGCTCGAAGGAGTCGTCATCCGGGGCACCGGAAAACAGGCGGCTGTCGCCGGCTACCGCGCAGCCGGCAAAACCGGCACTGCTCAGAAAGTAGAGGAGGGTACAGGTCGCTATTCGAAGATGCGTTATGTCTCCTCATTTGCAGGATTCGCGCCTGTACATAATCCTGAAATCGCGTGCATCGTTTCGCTTGACGAACCTCGTGGCGTGCATCTCGGCGGAGAAACCGCAGCCCCGGTCTTCGCGCGCGTGGTCGCAGACATACTTCACGTCCTTGGCGTACCCCCTGAAGATCAACCTCAAGAGCATCTGGTGGCCGCCGACTTCCGGATATACGATGTGCCGATGTCGGTGTTCCAAAGCAGACCGGGGATCGCGGGCGAAACGACAGTCGATCAAAGTTCGACTGAAGCGATCGAACCGGAAGTCGCATCTAAGGCGGCGGGAAGCGTGGCGGTCCCCAACCTGGCCGGACGAGGGATTCGAGAAGCCGCCGCTCTGTGCAGGCGGGCGGGACTGAAGCTCAAAGTGACCGGCGACGGCGTCGTTGCGAGTCAAACCCCGGGGCCAGGCCGCTTTGTGGCCCAAAACAGCATCTGCAGCGTGAGGCTGTCAAAGCAGCTTCACGGAAAGGACAAGTCCATTTCGCCGGCCTACCGGTCGAAGGCCGCAGTCGCGAATGGACAGCGCAACAGGCTTGAAACTCGCTGAGTTAATAGTGGAGATCGACGCCATTCAGGCACGAGGCAATCTCGACGCAGACGCGCTCGACGTAACCCATGACTCACGTCAGTGCGGGCCGGGCAGCGTTTTTGCGGCAATTCTCGGAGAGAAGGTCGATGCGTACCGCTTTATCCCCAATGCGTTGGACCTCGGGGCGGTGGCGGTGATCTCAGAACAGAGCTTCGAGAGCGTGAATGATGAGATCGCGGCGCGAGCGCCAGCCTGGTTCCAGGTGGCGAATGCTCGCGCGGCCCTCGCTCGGGCCGGGGCGCTCGTGCATGGACACCCATCACGGCACTTGAAGCTTGTAGGCGTTACGGGAACGAATGGAAAGACGACGACGGCTCACTTGATCGATTCGATCATCCGCACTGTGGAAGGCGTCTCGACGATGTTCGGGACCATCAACTATCGCATCGGAAATGAGTCTTCGCTGGCGCACCACACGACGCCGGAAGCAGCGGACATTCAGAGGATGCTCGCTCGAGCGCTTGAGGCCGGCTGCCGTTCAGCGGTCCTGGAGGTGTCATCGCACGCTATAGAACTGCACCGCGCCGACGCGCTGAAATTTGCGGTGGTCGTCTTCACCAACCTGACCCGGGACCACCTCGATTATCACGAGACTATGGAGAGCTACTTCGCGGCGAAAGAGAAGCTGTTTACGGGCGCCCTCGGCTCTGAGCCTGGCATCTCGGTCGTCAACATAGACGATGAGTACGGCCGAAGGCTATTGAACTCGGCGCACAGCAACCTGATTGCCTATGGCCTGAATCCGAAAGCGGACGTCTTCACCACGGACTTCAAGCTCGATGCCTCTGGGTTGACGTTCGACGCCGTCACTCCCGCGGGTCGCGTCGGGATTTCTTCAAGGTTCGTCGGCCGTCCGCACGTCTACAATATACTGGCCGCTATCGCCTCAGGATTGGCTCTGGGATTCGACGCTGACGACATAGCACAAGGCATCAACGATTGCCCGACTGTCGCTGGACGCTTTGAACAGGTAACGGCAGCCGAAACCCTGCGGCCGGCTTTTACGGTGATAGTCGACTATGCCCATACGGATGACGCGCTCAAGAACGTCCTGCAGACAGCGCGCGAGGTTGCCGGAGAAGGAGGACGGGTGGTCACTGTCTTCGGCTGCGGCGGCGACCGGGACCGCACGAAGCGAGCGCCGATGGGCGAGATAGCGGCCAGCCTCAGCGACGTCACGATTGTCACCTCCGATAATCCGCGCAGCGAGGACCCGGAGGCCATCATTTCCGAGATCGAGGTCGGCTTGAAACGCGCGGGGCGCCCATACAGGAAGCTGGTAGATCGGCGCGAGGCGATCTATCAGGCAGTCAACGAGGCGGGCGAGGGCGACGTGGTCCTGATAGCGGGAAAGGGACACGAGACGTATCAAATCATCGGCGCTCGCACCATTCACTTCGACGACCGCGAAGTTGCGCGCGAAGCATTGCAGAATAGAGAAGCCGGTATGAACGGATTATGACGTTGGGTGAGATCGTAAGAATACTCGGGTCAGGCGAAGAGGATACGGAGACCGAACTGAACACCGTGGAGCCCATTGGCTATTCGATTGACTCGCGTCGCATTCGCCGAGGCGAGCTGTTCTTTGCTATTCGAGGCGAGAATCATGATGGGCATCAGTTCGTTGGCGACGCACTCGCCGGAGGCGCGCTCGCCGCTGTCGTGTCGCGCGAGTGGAATGCCGTTGCCGCGCTGGCTGAAAGGAAGCTGATTCGAGTGGGCGACACGCTTTCGGCGCTGCAGTTACTCGCAGCTTCCGTGGTGAAGAGCTGGAGAGGCAGGCTGATCGCCATAACCGGAAGCATGGGCAAGACGACTACGAAAGATCTGACCGCGGCACTTCTCGCTCCCGGCGGCAGAGTGATAAAGACAGTCGGCAATCTCAACAATGCTTACGGATTGCCACTTTCGATCCTGAAGATGGAGTCCGGCGGTTCTCGCGCATCAGAGGTTGAGTTCGGGGTCTTCGAGATGGGTATGAATCACAGAGGTGAGCTCGCCGCACTGGCAAGCATCGCTCCGCCGGACCTGGCGGTGGTGACAAACGTCGCGCCTGTTCATCTCGAGTACTTCTCGTCGGTCGATGAAATCGCGGCGGCCAAGTCTGAACTGGTCCGCGGTGTCAAACCCGGCGGCGCCGCCGTGTTGAATGTGGATGATGAGCGGGTTGCCCGTATGAAAGGCCTTCGGAATGACCTGGAGGTTCGGACCTTCGGCATCGAGCGCAATGCGGACGTAATGGCGCTCGCACTCAAGGCAGAAGGCGTCGCTGTAACGCGGTTTCAACTGGTGACTCCGCGAGGCAGCGTCGACGCGAAACTGCAGCTTGGCGGCCGGCACAACGTCTACAACGCTCTGGCTTCCGCAGCCGTTGCCGACCTCTGTGACATTCCGCTGGATCAGATCGCTGATGCGTTGGCCTCTTTCTCGGTCCCGAAGATGCGAGGCGAGGTGCACGAATTCAAAGAAGGCTTTACGGTGATTGACGACTCATACAACTCGAACCCGCAAGCGCTGGTGGAGATGATAGCCCATATCTCCGGAGCGACAGGTTACCAGCGAAAAATCGTTGTAGCAGGCGAGATGCTCGAGCTGGGTGCGGCCGGCCCCAGGCTTCACCGCGAAGCCGGCCGCAGCGTCGCGAGCCAGGGAGTCGATCTGCTGATCGGTGTGCGCGGACTGGCACGGGAGCTGGTAGAGAGCGCTAGACAGAGCGGCTTGACCGCGGAATGCGCGCTCTATTGCGAAACGCCCGAGGAAGCCGCCGAGGTCTTGAAACGAGAAGCTCGGCCGGGTGATCTCATCCTGGTCAAAGGATCGCGAGGGGTTAAGACCGACATCGTGGTCGAGAGAATGAAGCAGTGGAGCGAGAGCAAAGGAAAAGAAAGGGAGAGAGAGTGAACGGAAGGGCGGGTCTACTGCTCTCCCGTTCTTCCGATCTTCCGGTCTTCGACCTCGGGGGCATTGGGTGTTCTATTATTTGAATTTATTCAAAGACGTCCATAGCAGCCTGTCTTTTCTGAGGGTGTTCGAGTACGTGACGTTTAGGACGGCATTTGCGGCAATAACGGCGTTGACCATCAGCCTCCTGTTCGGCCGCCGAATGATCAATTTGTTGAAAGACTTTCAGATCCACCAGCAGATCCGCGAAGAAGGACCGCGCTCGCACGAATCGAAGCGAGGCACGCCGACCATGGGCGGCGTGCTTATCATTCTCTCGGTAGTCATCTCGACTCTGCTCTGGTCACACCTCTCGGTGGTCTACGTGTGGATCGCGGTGGGCGCCACGCTCGCATTTGGAGGCATAGGGTTTGCGGATGACTTCTTGAAGATCAAGCGGCGCCACAACCTGGGCTTGACTGGAAAACAGAAGCTCTTCTTTCAGTTCGCTGCAGCAATAGGCGTAGGACTTGCGCTTCGATACTTCACAGGATACGACACGACCTTGAGTCTCCCGTTCTTCAAGACCCTGACTCCTATTATCTGGTGGCCGGTCTACCTGGTGGCGTTCGCACCTATAGTGATCGTGGGGTTTTCAAATGCGGTGAACCTGACGGATGGACTGGATGGCCTCGCGATATCGGTGACAATGGTGGTCGCTGCCGCGCTAACCGGATTTACTTATATAACAGGCCACAAGCAGTTCGCGGAGTACCTGGGACTGGAATTCAACAACCAGGTCCACGAGTTGACGATCTTCTGCGCTGCGTTGACCGGCGCGAGCCTGGGCTTTCTATGGTTCAACGCGCCGCCGGCCGAAGTCTTCATGGGCGACGTAGGAGCGCTGGCGATCGGCGGGGCGATAGGGGTTGTGGGGGTGATGATCAAACAGGAGTTCCTGCTGGTAATCATTGGCGGCGTATTTGTGGTTGAAGCGCTTTCGGTGATCTTTCAGGTAGCCTCGTTCAAACTGTTTCGCAGGCGCATATTCAAGATGACTCCAATTCACCACCACTTCGAGTTGATGTATCCGCCAGAAGTGTCGCGGCGCATGGAGCCCAAGATCGTCTTCAGGTTCTTGATCATCGCGATCCTGTTCGCGCTGCTTAGCCTGGCGACTTTGAAGTTGAGATAGGAGATAGGAGATAGGATCTAGGATTTAGGATCTAGATTCCGGAGTTAGGGAGTGAGGAAGCTAGGAACTAAATCCTAGATCCTAGATCCTGATTCCCGGGTCCTTAGAAAGTGACTAGATGGCAACCGGCTACAGGATAGCTACACCGCGTTGGAAGCGCGACGCCGAAAACGGCACCGGCAGGGAGGCCGGCGTGGGTTCAGGGATGCGGCGCGAGCTTCCGGTCGATACGGTTCTGCTTGCCGTCGTGCTGGGACTCACGCTGTTTGGAGTCGTTATGGTCTACAGCGCATCGGCCGTACTCGCTGAGAAGAATTTTGGGAGCCAGTTTTACTTCCTCATTCGTCAGGGGGTATGGGCCGCTTTGGGCCTGATTGGGATGGCCGTGGCTATGTTCATAGACTACCGGCACTACAAGAGGCCGGTCGTAGTGATGGGGCTTCTGTCGGTTGCGCTGACGCTCCTGATCGCAGTCTTCCTCTTCCCGGCCAAGAACAAGACGCACAGATGGATCACCGTCAGCTTCCTGTCGCTACAACCTTCGGAGATCTCCAAACTGGCTCTGGTAGCCTTTTTGGGCTACTTTCTACAGAATAGAGCTGGCGCTCTGCACAAGTTCAAACTGACCTTCGTGCCCGCCGCCGTGGTAAGCGGAGTCCTGATCATACTGGTCGCGCTGGAGCCTGATCTCGGGACGGCGCTTGCTCTTGTTGCGGTATCCGGGTTGATGATGTATCAGGGCGGCGTGCCGGTTCGGTACCTCGCATCGCTCGGCGTGGTTGCGCTTCCAGCTCTGGTCTACATGCTGATGGTGCCATTTCGCCGGCAGCGCATACTGGACTTTATTAACCCCTGGGAGAACCAGACCGGCTCGAGTTTCCAGATCGTGCAATCACTTATTGCGGTGGGCAGCGGCGGTTCGGGCGGATTGGGCTTCGCGCAAGGGAAACAGAAGCTCTTCTATCTGCCGGCGCCCCATACCGACTTCATATTCGCCGTGATAGCCGAGGAGCTGGGACTCATCGGGGCCGCCACTGTGGTGTTGTTGTTCGGGTTGCTGGCATGGCGCGGCTTAAGGGCCGCAAAGTTCGCACCCGATACGTTCGGCCAGCTGTTGGCGGTCGGACTCACGGCGATGATCGCGGTCCAGGCGTTGTTCAATGTGAGCGTCACGTTGTCGCTGGTGCCGACCAAGGGGATCCCGCTGCCTTTCATCAGCAGCGGAGGCACGTCGTTGGCTATTAGCCTGTTTGCAGCGGGCGTTCTGTTGAACGTGTCGAAGCATGGAAAGACCTGACGATTGCGGATTGCGGAGTGCGGAATGCGGATTTTGATGTCATACGGCGAAGCGGTAAATCCGCAATCCGAATTCCGAATTCCGCAATCGGCAAGTTGATATGAGAATCGTAATCGCGGCTGGCGGAACGGGAGGGCACATCTTTCCAGGTGTTGCAATCGCGTGCGAGATCAAGCGCCGCGATGCAACGACAGAAATTCTGTTCGTTGGCACGGCACGAGGGCTTGAATCGAAGATCGTTCCACGCGAGGGCTTTAAGTTGGAACTTATCAAAGTTAGCGCGCTGAAGGGCGTATCGATGTTGCAACGCGCGAGGTCGCTCCTTGAACTGCCGTCGAGCTTCGCGGCTGCGCGCAGAATACTAAAGCGATTCCAGCCGGATGTAGTGATCGGCGTTGGGGGCTATTCGTCGGGGCCGACGCTGCTGATGGCCGCTCTGATGCGGATGCCAACGATGGTCGTCGAGCCAAACGCGATGCCGGGTTTCACGAATCGCGTGCTCGCTCGCTTCGTCGACGCCGCGGCGGTGACGTTCCAGGAGTCGCTTAGGTACTTTCGCGGACGGGGCCGCATCACGGGGAATCCGGTGCGCGGTGATTTCGGGCAATTGAGCAGAAAGGAACGGTCAGAGAAGTTGCACATTCTGATATTCGGCGGCAGCCAGGGCGCGCGCGCCATCAACAACGCTATGGTCGGCGCGTTGCCGATTCTCGCAGGCGACAAGGATCGGCTGAGCATCACGCACCAAACGGGTGAGAGTGACTTTGACAAGATCCAACGAGGTTACATTGACGCGGGGTTCGACACGACCGACGTGAGGGCCTTCATTCACGATATGGCGGTTCAGTTCCAGCAAGCCGACGTGCTCATTTGCAGATCGGGCGCAACGACGGTCGCAGAAGTTGCGGCGGCCGGGAAGGCAGCGATATTCGTTCCCTTCCCTTTCGCAACCGACGACCATCAACGCAAAAATGCGGAGGCGTTCGCGAATGGCGGCGCCGGGCGAATGATTCTCCAGAGAGACCTGAATCCTGAGCGGCTTGCCCAGGAGCTTGGTTGGTTCATCGAACATCCGGCTGAGATCGCGCGAATGGAAGAAGCGAGCCGCAAACTCGGACGGCCCGACGCCGCCGAGCGCTGTGTCGAACTGGCGATGTCATTGATAGGGCGTCCGTAGTCCGTTGTCAGTGGTCCGTTGAAACGACCGACCACTGACGCCGGACAACGGGCAACGGACAACGGACAAAGAGATGCTTTTTCGAGGAGTCAGACACATTCACTTCGTCGGGATTGGCGGCATCGGAATGAGCGGAATAGCCGAGGTCTTGCTGTCGCTCGGGGAGAACTTCCTCGTGACCGGAAGCGACCTGAAGCGCTCCTCCATCACCGATAGACTGCAGTCGATGGGGGGGACCATCTTCGAAGGCCATAGCGCCCACAACGTGGCGGGCGCTAATGTCGTCGTCTGCTCTTCCGCCGTCCGCCCCGACAATCCCGAAGTTGTCGAAGCTCGAGCCCGCCAGATCCCCGTCATCCCGCGCGCCGAGATGCTGGCTGAGCTCATGCGGCTCTATCGGCATGGCATCGCCGTCGCGGGCACTCACGGAAAGACCACCACTACGTCGATGCTGGCACACTTAATGACATTTGCCGGTTTTGATCCGGCAGTTGTGGTCGGAGGGCGCGTCGCTTCGCTGGGAGGGAATGCTCGAGTGGGAGGCGGAGAATACATAGTGGTCGAGGCGGATGAGTCGGACGGGTCGCTTTTGCAGTTGACTCCGACGATCGCGGTTCTCACGAACATCGACTCGGACCATCTGGACTTCTTCTCGGGAGGAATCGAACAGATCAAACAGTGCTTCACGACCTTTGTGAATCGCGTGCCGTTCTACGGAACAATCGTATTGTGTCTGGACGATCAGAACGTGCAGGCAATCATTCCTGACGTCGCCCGTCGAACGGTCAGTTACGGGCTGGCGGCGCAGGCCGACGTTTCGGCCTGGCAGATTCAAGCCGACTCGAACTTTGAGACTGAGTTCAGCGTCCGGGCCTTCGGCCATGAGATGGGACAGATGAAGTTGGCGGTGCCCGGCCTTCACAACGTTTACAACGCGCTGGCCACAATCGCCGTAGGGCTCGATCTGAACATCAAGTTCGAGGAGATCGCCGGAGCGCTCCGCGAGTTTCGAGGCGCCGAGCGCCGCTTCCAGATAAAGGGGGAGAAGGGCGGCGTACTGGTGGTTGACGACTACGGCCATCACCCGACCGAGATCAAGACGACCCTGGACGCGGCGCGCACCTCGGGACGCCGAGTGGTGACCCTGTTTCAGCCTCACCGCTACACGCGCACCCGAGATCTATTGGACGACTTCGCCAGGTCGTTCTATGGCGCCGATGTCCTGCTTGTGAGCGATATCTACGCAGCCAGCGAGGACCCGATTGAGGGGATTAACAGCCGGGTTCTGGTCGATGCGATGAAGCGCTTCGGCCACAGGGACGTCGAGTATGTGGGTGGACTGGCGAACGCGCCGGCGAGAATCAAGGAAGTTGTTGAGGTGGGCGATCTGGTCCTCACGCTTGGGGCGGGTAACGTCTGGCAGGCTGGAGAGGAATTTCTGAAGATGCTGGAATAGTCATTTGTCAGTGGTCCTTTGTCCGTGGTCCGTTGTCAGTTGTCGAGACTGCGATGATTACAGGCGACGGGCAACTGACAACGGACCACGAACAAATGACGAAGTGGGAGGTGAAGCTTTGGGGGTATCAAAGAGAACTGAGCCGAGGAAGAGAGTTCAGGTCGTGACGCCGCGCAGACGGGTCGTCAAGTCTCGATCTCGCAAAACAAGCTCGATAAACGTAGCCGAGCTTCTCAGGTCCGCGACCTCTCTTGCCAAACCGGCCGCGGCTCTGTTGGCTCTGATCCTTCTAATCGTGGGCTACAACGCGATGGCTGACTCCAGCCTGTTTGACCTGCGTCGCGTTGATGTGAGCGGGGTGAGCTCCGATCTTCAGCCGGCAGTAAGACAGGTAGTTCTCAGCACCGTGAACCAGTCTCGGCTTCTGAGCATCAATCTCGCAACGATCAAGAGAAGGATAGAGGATCTCCCCCGTGTCCGAGAGGCGAGTGTCGCACGGCTGCTGCCTGACGGACTCTACATTCACACGGTGGAGCGTGAGCCGGCCGTACTCGTACGTCGACAGTCCCAATCAATGGTCTGGCTCGACCAGGATGCTGTCGAGGTGGGCGAGTTAGACGTGAAACACGAGTCTGATGTTCCGCCGATACTGAAGGGTTTTGCTGAGGGCAACCGATCGCCCGCTGCAGTCAGCGAGGATAAGGAACGTATTGACCTTTTCAAAAAGATCGAGCGCGAGTTCAAGCAATCAGACAAACTGTGGGACCTGATCGACGAAATTGATCTATCGCTTCCGAGAAGGGTGTCCATACGTCTGAAGAGTCTACTCGTAAACATCGTCGTAGGAGGCGAGGACTTTCGAAACCGCTTCGAAAGGGCCCTCAAGATACTGGGGGCGGCAAAGCAGGGCGATTCGGGATCGCTCGGCCGTTTCGGCGTGCAGGATCCGGAGCAGATGATTCAGAATCGAGATCGAATAACCTTCATGGACACTTCGCGGCCCGACCGCATCGTGTATAGCTTCTCCAGCACCAGCAAGGAGAAGACCCAGGAAGCGCCTATGCGGCGGCAGGAGGATTCGGCTGCCAGCAGGAAGCCAACGCGGGCGCCCTCGCGCCCCAGCGCCACCGAAACAGAACAAAGCAGGCCCCGGAGAATAAAGAATTAGGCCGGAGGATTAGCAATGCCAAAGGGAAATAGACATATCGCTGCCCTGGACATCGGAACCACTGAAGTGCGGGCGGTAGTCGGAGAGATCACAGAAGCCGACCAGCTCGAAATAATCGGCATCGGCCGGGCTCCCTCGCGTGGAGTGCGCAAGGGGGTCGTGGTGAACATCGAGGCCACAGTCGAAGCAACAAAACACGCGGTCGAGGAGGCCGAGATGATGTCCGGCCTTCCCATTGACTCAGCCTATGTCAGTTTGTGCGGCGCTCAAGTGCGGGGAATCAACTCCCGTGGGGTCATCGCAATCAGCCGCCGCAATCGCGACATCACCGAAGAGGATGTCTATCGGGTCATTGAACAGGCCCGCGCCATCAGCGTGCCGACCGATCGCGAGATCATCGACGTGCTGCCCCAGGAGTTTACTGTCGATGGGCAGGACGGCATCGGCAATCCCATAGGATTTCTTGGCATGCGCCTCGAAGCGGCGGTCCACGTGGTGACCTCGCCGATTACCGCTCGCCAGAACGTAATCACCTCAGTCAACAGGGCCGGCATGGAAGTAACTGATACGGTCGTGAGCCACGTCGCCGGGGCCGAGGCCACATTAACGCAAGATGAGAAGGAGTACGGAGCAGCAGTCATAGATATTGGCGCGGACATCACCAACCTGACGATCATCTATCGCGATGCGATTCGCCACACGGCGGTTTTTCCGATGGGGGGAAATCACTTCACGAACGACATTGCGGTCGGTCTGAGGACGCCGGTGCCTGAAGCCGAGCGCATTAAGCGAAGTGAGGGCTGCGCGCTTGCCGCGCTTTTGCCCGACAACGAACGCGTGCAAGTGGTTGAGGTGCCCTCGGTTGGAGGCCGTCAGCCACGGATGTTGAGCCGGCAGATACTGTGCGAGATTCTTCAACCGAGAGCCGAGGAGATCTTCAGCCACGCGGCAGAGGAGGTTCAGCGGGCCGGCTTCGAGCGGCAAATTCTGTCGAGCGTGGTGCTGACCGGCGGGGGTTCATTGATGGATGGAGTTGTTGAAATAGCCGAGCAGATTCTGGATCTCCCGGCTAGGCATGGACTGCCCGACTTCGTCGGGGGGCTTACAGGCGAGATCGACAGCCCGGCATACGCAACGGTGGTGGGAACTTTGCTTTATGGATTTCACAAACAGATGAATCAGAAGAGAATTCACTCGCTAAAAGATGGCGCGCCCAAGGCGGCCGGGTTCTTTCGAAGACTGTTCGGTTAAGAAAGTTTGAAAAAAATGTCTGTTCAGTGGGAGAAAGTTGTTGTGAGGCCAAGTCGACTGTGCTACTATGCGGTGTGTTTTCCGGAGCTAGGTGTACCACATATAGTAGCAACCGGCTGCCAGCCTCGTAGGCACTGTTGGAGAACCCCTTAATGTGAGCGGACGCTTAGTCAAGTGGCCGAAGGGGGATTCTATTGCGTGCTCGCACGATAACCCCAGCGGTGTTCGAAAGCTTTGAAGTTCAACAGAGATCGTTCTAGCGTGAGCTGCTGCCTCTCCCCTGGAGGGTGCGGCTCACCCGGTTGCTAACCCTTTGCAAGCAGGAGGCACCTATAATGGCAGCGGATGTGCATAAAGAGACTCGTCCGGGAGTAATAACTTTCGACGACCCGGATCACTTTTCAAACGGCGCAAGAATCAAAGTAGTAGGGGTTGGCGGCGGAGGCGGCAATGCAGTCAACCAGATGATTGAAATGGGCATCGAGGGAGTACAGTTCCTCGTAGCCAACACCGACCTTCAATCGCTCAAGAACTCCAGGGCGTCTGTAAAGATTCAGATCGGCGAAAAGCTCACTCGCGGTCTCGGTGTGGGAGGCGATCCTGAGAAGGGTCGACAATCTGCGCTCGAAGACACCGAGAAGATAATCGAAGCGCTCGAGGGCGCCGACATGGTCTTTATCACCGCGGGTCTGGGCGGCGGCACCGGAACCGGCGCGGCTCCCATCATCGCGAGCCTTGCCACGGAACTTGGCGCCCTTACTGTCGCAGTTGTAACCAAGCCATTCCGATTCGAAGGTCGCCGCCGCCAGCGGCAGGGAGAACAGGGCCTCGGCGAACTGCGCGAGTGTGTCGACACCGTCATAACAATTCCGAATGAGCGGCTTCTGAATGCAATATCGCGCGCAACGCCGATCCTCGAGTCCTTCAAATTCGCCGACGACGTCCTGCGCCAGGCGGTCCAGGGGATATCGGACATCATAACCGTACCCGGCCTTATCAATGTCGACTTCGCCGACGTGAAGACGATAATGGAAGGGATGGGAATGGCCCTGATGGGAACGGGGTCGGCAACCGGGGAAAACCGCGCCATAGAGGCAACCCAACGTGCTATATCGAGCCCCCTTCTCGAGGAGGCCTCGATCGAGGGCGCCAAGGGGTTGCTGGTCAACGTGACCGGGGGGACCGACCTGACTCTGTTCGAGGTCAACGAAGCGATGTCCATCATTCATGACGCTGCGGACCCGGATGCAAACATTATCTTCGGCGCCGTACTGGATGAACGGCTGGCAGACGAAATGAGGATCACGGTTATTGCTACCGGGTTCGACAAGGCGGCGGCGACAACGGAAACGGCCAGGCCATTCCCAGGCCCGCCGACCGCTCCAGAGCAGCAGCGAAGCACAGCGGCTGGTGAGGGTCTCCGCCGCGACGATCTAAATGTCCCCGCCTTCATTCGCAAGAAGGCGGACTAGGATTCTTCGCGATATCCTCCAATGGGCCGCAGCTACTCCGGCAGCGGCCCATTTCTTTCTCTGAACCGAGGTGAGACAGGGTCAACTCCCATTCCGGTCTGATTCGGTTGAGTTTTTATATCCGCATCACTAAGATTCTTAATGTTTCATCGGAGACATATGCTGTTCCTGCAGCCCAATCTGCGAGACCGGCCTGTAAGGACGTGAGTTGGCCCGAGTCCCACTGTGCCCACTTTTTTCGTACCAGGGTGCTGGGGCGGCTCCATTGCCAGCCTGGAGAGACAGAATGCAAGCAGTCGAGGTAAGCTACACCGAATTCCAGACTACGGACCTAGAGCCGCGCCTTGGACTAATCGACAGACTCGAACGAAAGAAGACGCTGCTCATCTTCATTACCGTGGTTTTGGCATTCAGCGTCCGCGTCTACAGGCTGGACTCGGCAAGCCTGTCGGAAGACGAAACCAATAAGGTTTTTGCAGTCCGGGCTTATGAGCAGGGGGACTTCACCGTCAATGCCGAACACCCGATGATGATGAAGATGCTTTGCTACTGCTCCGTGAAGGTGTGTCAGCTCTTCAACCAGGGATTGGGAGAGAGGCTCGGCCTGGCTATCCCGGAAGAGACAGCGTTGCGTTTGCCTAACGCGACGTTCGGGGCGATCACCGTCGTTCCGCTCTTCCTCTTCGTCGCTTCCCTGTTTGGATTTCGAGTTGGCCTCGTCACGGCGTTGTTGTGGGCGTCGGGCCTCAACGCGGTATGGATCAACCGGGTAGTCAAGGAAGACACGCTGCTGGTCTTCTTCATGTTCACTGGGTTCTATCTGTACAACTGCGCCAAGCAACGTCCAGCCTCGGACGTCTCCGGCCAGGAGCGACTATACGCGCTTGCGGGCGCTGCCTTTGGAATGATGATGGCTTCGAAGTACTTTCCGCACTACTTCGGACTGGGAGTTCTGTTTTATCACCTGGCTGGCTACGACAGCCGCGACAACCGGGGGCGAACCCCACGAATGACAGCCAGTCTCTTCGGCTCGATGCTTCTTGCAGCTGTGATCTTCAATCCGGCGCTCTTCTCGCCCGCGACATGGCGATATCTGTTGCTCTACCTGGGCGAAGACCTTCAGACTCATCACGGCTACCTGATCATGCAGACGCTTCACGATAACGACCTCCTGTCGATGCCGCACGGGAGCCCCTGGTATTTCTACTTCTTGTTTCTCGCCGTCAAGTTGCCGCTGCCGGTGCTGATAGCCTTTCTCATCGGGCTCGTCGAGGTCTTTCGCCATCGCGGGCCGGCAGACAAAATACGAGGCTATCTCTTTCTCAGGGTAATGCTCGTCTTCTGGCTGGTTCCGATGTCCATAGCGGGGTCGAAGTTCCTGCGTTATACGCTGTCGCTTATGCCGTTGGTCTACATCACGGCAGCGATTGCGATAGTTCAAATGTGGCGGGTTTTGTCATCCGCACTTGGGAAGTTGTCGCTGCGAGCGGGGCCGGCCGGACTTGCGGCGGCAGCCGGCGTCGCAGTTGTGTTCCTGGTCTCGCCGGCGGTGTCGATGATCCGGAGCCTTCCCTACCCGAGCCTCTATGTAAACGCGCTGGGGGGCAATCGTGTCGGGTACTACTTTCCGCATGACGAGTTCTACGATCTCGGAGCGCGGGAGAGCATCGAGTATCTGGCCCAGTCCGCTCCTCGAGGAGCAACTATCGCCAGCGACATCCCTGGAGTTGTTGAGTACTATCTCGAGCGGTACAATCGACCCGACATTCGCTCTGAGATACTGTCGCATCCGGACTTCAGTCTCGCCAGGAGCCAGCCCGACTATGTGATCCTGCAACGCGGCCGGGTCTACTTTGAGAATCAACAGACTTTCAAGCTGGTCGAAAACACCTATCCCATCGTGCAGGCCAGTACCTACGCCGGAACCGATGCTGTTCGGGTGTATATGCTGGGCGACGAGGCAGCCACCCGCCATCAATGGGCCGAACCGAACGATCGTCCGCTGCTGTACCGAAGAAGTAGTGAGTAATTCTGAAGCAATGCGACAACTGATCGTTAACGCCGACGACTTTGGATTCACGCGTGGAGTCAACGCTGGAATACTACGAGCATTCTCCGAGGGGATTCTGACCAGTACGACGATAATGGCAACCGGCCCCGCTTTTGAAGATGCGGTCGAACTCGCACTGACGAACCCTTCGTTGCCTGTTGGCTGCCACCTCGCCCTGGTTGGAGGAAGGCCCAGTGCGCCACCTCAGACTGTGGCCTCCCTGATTGACGCCGCGGGAAACATGCCGGCTACACTTACCCAATTGGCGGTCAGATTGGTTGCCGGAAGGGTGCGTATTGCAGACATCGAGCACGAATTCCGTTCTCAAATCGAGCGCGTCCTGGTCGCGGGAATCAAGCCCAGCCATCTTGATACCCACAAGCACACACATATCTATCCGCCGGTCATGAGGGCGTTGGCTCGAATCGCCCGCGAGTTCGGCATCAAATGCGTGCGCAATCCGTTTGAAGGCATTCGTAATGCCCGCACGGGACAGCTCGCCCGCGGCAGGCGGATGGTCTATCTGAAACAGCGGGTGACTTCGATGGCGATTCTTCCCGGCATCCCTCAGTTTCGCAGCATAGTCGACAAACACGGATTGCGAACACCGGATCACTTCCGCGGGGTGAGTCTTACCGGTATCCTCGAAGGCCCGGCAATTCAAGATGTGATGAGGTCGCTGCCGGAGGGCACTACCGAGTTGATGTGCCATCCGGGCTTCTACGACGCGGATCTCGATCGCGCACACACTCGGCTCAAGCGGGAACGCCAGCGCGAACTCGACGCGCTCACGGACCCGCAGATCCGAAACTTCTCATTAAGCCAGGGGATCAATCTTGTGAGCTACGCCGAGCTCAGTTGAATTCAGGTGAACTTATGTTTCAGAAAGAGGCTCCAAAGTACAGTATTGTTGTTCCATTTCACAACGAGCAGGAGAGCGTCGGGGAACTGTATGGCAAGCTCTCGGACGTGATGCCCGGCCCCGGCGAGCAGGTCGAGTTCGTCTTCGTCGACGACCATAGCACTGACGGGACACTTCCCATCCTGGAGCATCTCGCGGAGAACGACCCGCGCATCGTTGTGATTCATCTGAAGCGTAACTATGGGCAGACCGCAGCGCTGGCGGCTGGTTTCGACATGGCCGAGGGCGCGATCATCATTGCGATGGATGGCGACTTGCAGCACGATCCAGCCGACATCCCGGCAATGCTCCGCGCCTTTGAAGACACCGGCTGCGACATTGTAAGCGGCTGGCGCAACCACCGTGCCGACAATCTCCTGCTGAGAAGGCTCCCATCGCGAACCGCCAATTGGTTGATGTCCAGGCTTTCGGGCGTAGACATTCATGACTTCGGCACAACCTTCAAGGTCTATCGCCGCGAAACGATCAAGCAGATACGGCTCTACGGAGAGATGCACCGCTTCATTCCTGCGCTCGCGTCATGGAACGGAGCTACCGTGGTAGAGATACCGATCCACAACATCGAACGGCCCGGCGGCAGATCTCACTACGGCATCTCCCGCACCCTGCGAGTTTTGCTCGATCTGCTGACCATCCGCTTTCTGTTGAAGTACGTCACCCGTCCGTTACACTTCCTGGGGCCTCCGGGCCTTCTGGGCATGCTCCTTGGAATGGCGATTTTTGGCTGGCTTATAATCGAAAAGCTGATCTATGGAACCGATTTGTTCGATTCTCACGGTCCGCTGATGCTTATGGGAGCCGTGCTCTTCCTGGCGGGCGTGCAGTTGATCTCATCCGGCATTCTCGCCGAGTTGTCCAGCAGGACATACTTTGAGTCGCAGGGAAAACCGATCTACTCGATCGAACGCATAATAAACGGCAAACTGAATGCCTCCGCGGAAAAGACTGCTGTGGGGAGCGGCCGAGTCGAATAGGGTTTCAGTCCTCGACGATGAAGTAATCCGCTTCGCGAGGCTCGGTATCCGCTCGCTCGACACGAGGGAGCCGGATCTCGTCGCGAAGAATCAAGTCCGACACTACGACACGATTGCTGTCGCCGAAATCGAGCAAGGCGTGAAATGGTTTCCTATCGAATCGTTCTGGCTCACCGGTATACTTGAGGACATCCGCCCCCATCGCGTCCGTTGCCCTTTCGAACATCTCAACTCCGCGAAGGCTACCCGACCTATCCACAACGATGACAGGCACCAGAGCCGCTCGCTCGGATCCGGATTCCGGGTGAGTGACCGCCTCCCTGCGACTCACCTCAAGCTCTTCCCTTCTTTGAACCAGCAACTGCGTGAGCTTCGCGATCATCTCCTGGCTGACCGCGTACGTAGCTGTCTTTTGTTGGGCGAAACTGCTCTCCTCCCAATCACGGATCAGTTCCCATGCCGCAGCCGGAACCTCGGCCGCCAGGCTGTGTGAAGGGCTGTATTCGGCAGCACTACGTTCAGCGCTTGCATACTCAGCCAATTCCTGGGCACAGCTTCGGCACGAAGCGACATGTGCGGCCGTCGCTGCCCCCCTGGGCCTGGCCGACTTGCCATAAAAGAACGAAGCGATCTCGCTTACATCGGGATGCGTCCGGGCAGGCTCAAGACTGAAACCTGACCGCTCCGGACCGTGCTTGAGCGCGCGTGTCAACGCGACAATTGCCCGGCAATCATCGCAGGTCGACAGATGCTCATCAATCACCTGGCTCGATGGCCCGTCTGATTCGCCCCTCAAATACTCGAACAACTTCTCTGGATGTGCGGACTTCCTTGCCACTAGATCACCAACTTCCATGCCACTCATTCAAATCTGCGACTGACCCGGAACGGCCGCCGGGGAGTTCGCTAACAAAACTCATCTGCACTATCAGCTGCGCATTGATCCTGGCCGGCTTGAGAGTAACGCCTGCGCCGACGTTATGCCGCGTTCGGCCAGCCACTTCAGCAACCTGACCCGGAGTCGCCTCGCGCGCTGGTAAACGAGGTCTTCGGACATATCATACTTCTCAGAGATCTCCTTTGCGCCGCGCTCGCCTACAATGTACTCGTTGACGATGACGCTGTCTTTCCAGTCGCGGCAAACATCGGTCAGCAGTTGATCGATGATCTCGCGCTGCTGGGTGCTGACGGCCCGCGCTTCAGGGGACGCCTCCCGGGAGGGCGCCCTGTCCACGGCGGTAGGCTCGTCTGAATCGGGATCGCTGACCGGCCGCGGGTCCCACGATTTGTCCCTGCCAACGCGTCGAATCGTATCGATCATCTCGCTGGTGGTTATTCGAGCAATGAAGCTGGAGAGCTTCCCCTCCTTGCGCCACTGCGCCAGCCCACGATAGACCTTGAAGATCGCTCTCGAGATCACATCGTCGGCCGAATCCCACGCCGGAAAGCGGAAACGGGAGTTACGCACAATGTGGTTGATTAACCACTGGTAGCGGCCAATGATCCTCTCAAAACACAGGTGCGCGGCCTGACGATCATTCTTTGAAGAGGCGAGGAACGTGTCGACCAGCTCCTCGTCGCTTGATTCATCGAGCCAACGCTCATCAATCTCGGCTCCCGCACCTGACTCATTGGGCATGTGCTCACTCATCTGTGCCAATTCTGGCTATAGCCGGCGAGCGCATTTTACCATCGAGCCTGACCGGCCCGAAAGCCTGGTTGCTAGACGGGGGTGGGGTGGTTTGCCTGACAAGTCAGAGATCACCCATCACTTCTTGTGCGTCATACCCCTGTAGACTTCACGCGAGATCTCCTTGATCAGCGTCTGAGCCTTGTTCTCATCCGCGAGTCCGCGCGTCAGTATGACCAGCACATAAGGCTTCCGGCCGGGTGGGTAGACGATCGCGGCGTCGTGATTGATCCCCGTGATCGACCCTGTCTTGTGGGCGACTCGCACATCCTTAGGCAATCCTGCGGGAATGCCTTCGTTGAACTTCTGACCGAGCATCACTTCAATCATCTCATCTGAGTCTCTGGTCGACACGGCATGGCGCTCAGCTATTTTCCGGAGAATAACCATTAGATCACGTGCAGTGGTCGTGTTGTTCAAGCCCTTCTGGAACGCTTTGCTGTCCTCTACGCCGCGGAGCACCCGGATGTTTCGCGCCCCAATCTCTCGCATCGTCTCCATCACCCGCTCAGGCGTTACCCGCTCAATCAACAGGTTCGTTGCGAGATTACTGCTTACGTCGATCATCAAGCGCAGGAGTTCGCGGACGGTTTCGGCCTGACCAATCCTCCTATAGAGCGTCCCTTCGGAGTCGCTATCAGGTGAAAGCGCGTAGCGGCTCCCGTCAACGATGCTGAGGAACTCATTCTTGAGCGGGATGCGATCGTCGAGAGACAACATGCCGGCGCGTGCCTGCCTGAAGACTTCTACCATAACCGGCACCTTCATGGTGCTGGCGGCATGAAAGTTCTCGTCCGGTTTGATCAGGAACTGTTCCCCAGTCGTCAGATCGCAAAACGCCACTGCAACGGTCTCGGCCCCGCTCTCCGCGATCAGCCGCTCGATCCTCTTCTGTTCGATCTGGTGGACGGAACCGCGGGCGCCCAGGCGGCCTCGAGCTTGCGCTTGACCGATTGTAGTCAAATGCACGAGTAACACGAGCACTACTAGTGACGTTTTTGGCGCCGCTCGATCAGTTCGCATGCTGTCAGTATCGCCTGAAGGCCCGGGCCATCAATCCGAGGCCTCCAGTGAACAGAGTGAGCATCAGAATGACGTTGAAGAGGCTGGTCTGGCGAAAGTAGATTACGAGATTTGACAATATGCCCGCAAAGATTATCAGAATGCTCGCACCTGCAACAATCCACCCCGCGATAGATTTGACATTGAAAAAGAGGAGTCCGATTCCGACTGCCAGAGGGATCAGTGTCAGCCCAAAGGTGTTTGTTCCCCACCATTGCCAGTACCCGCTGGTGACCTGAACCTGGTTCATTATCAGGTATCCACCCATAATTGAGCAGGCGAGACCCACCAGAAACGTGCCCACACCACCAGGTGTACCTCCTGGTCCTTCGAACCGCCGGACCTTGGAGGCGGCTTCGTCGTCGCGCGCTGGGCCGGATTCCATAGGGCCGAAGCCTATCACCGCGCGACTTCACCGTCAACGATCTCAGTAGGTTGCCGGGGCCAGAAAATGGAACTACGCTGTCTGTGATGGCTTTGAGTTAGTATCACTACTGGTATTCTCGGCGAACGGAGCAAAACGAACTATGACACTCCATTGTTTTACATCAGCACTTGCAGTCACGATCATCGTCTCACTCGCTGGCATCGCGGCCGGCCAGGAGCCGACGAAACAAGAAGGGGGTGCAAAACCCCGTTCCGTCCGCCCCTCTCAGAAGCCTTCCATTGAACCACCGCAAACACCTGCGCCGGACCGGGCAGAGGTGCCGCCGCCCGAACAGATTCTGGCCCTGAAAATGAACGAACTTGGCCTCCAGATAGAGAAACTCACCACGGAACTTCGGAGGCTGCGAAAGGAGACCGAGCACAATGGCACGTCAATGGAGCTGATGCTCTACGAAGAGCGACTATCCAAGGTTGAATCGAAGCTGGATGATCTTACTGCATACAAGAGTCAGCTCGAAGCTCGGGAGCAGGACGTGCAGCGCCGCACACGCAACATCCAACAGGAGATGATCCTGCGAGCGGGTAATATTCTCCGGCGCGACGAAGCGGAAGCTGCGATTCGAGCCGAGCTGCAGAGGTCGCTCGACGACACTCGAATGCAGAAGGAGACAAATCAGCAGCGCATCAACGATCTGCAAAGCCAGGCTGAATACCTACGCAAGCGTATTGAGATTCTGCGCAAGAAGCTCGAGCAGCTGGAGACAAGGAGTGAAAGCCCGAATCAGTGATCGTCGCAGGGAGGTCCGCGCCTGTCAGCGATCGACCACGATCAGACTGATCGGCACTTCTATGCGCGGCTTTTGGCTGTTGTCGGTCTCTATTCGCAGGAGGCCCTTGTAGGATCCTGGCTTCGGCACAAGGTTCGGATCAGACGTGAGCCTGATCAGGTAGTTGCTTCCTTCCACGATGGTTTGTTGCTCCAGCTTGATGAACTGGAGGCTTGATGAAATCGCGGTAATGCGAAATGTACCCGCCAGCTTTCTGACGCCCACCCTGCCGATACTCCTCGACTGCGCTCGAAGGCTCGACACCAGGAGTTCTCCGATTTCCAGTGAAGTCGGCGTTGCGATGAGGTTCTCAGCCAGAACATTCAGCGTCAGTTGAACCTTCACAGCAGGCGATGCGTCACCGCCGGCTCGTAACTCGATCGTCGCTGAATGCGGTCCCGGTTCATTGAATGGCCCGGCTCCGATGTCCAACCAGTATCCGCTCCCCTTCGTTTCCCGCTTAAGCTTATAGTCGATCGGCTCGGTCGGCTTCGTTAGTAACTGCAGCTCCGAAGTGCCCGCTGCCGCGGGTCGAATTCGGAGCGCGAACGTAAAGCGTTCACCTCGATCAGCGTTGATTGTCGGACGAGCAGTTGGCCACAGCTTGAACGCACCGACGGTCTCGCCACGCTGCAAGTCGGTGTTGCCGATACGTTTTACAAACTCGGGTGGCGGCTGCACGTCTCCAGCAAGAGTCAGCGTTATGGACGGCTGTCGCGGGTCGTTCGAGTAGACCAGATAATTCTCGTCGAACGACCCTATCGGCTCCGCTATGTGAAGAGTGATTCGAATGATGCCGGCCTGACCAGGCTGGATGACTTTCTCCAGGAAGAAGTCTTTGGGAGGACATCAAGACGGCGCCGCACTACCCATCTTCGCGGACGGCCTGGTCTTCATCTCGAAAGGAGGCTGGCGAAAGGAGACCTTCGAGGGACGCGTGCCAAGCTGAGGCATCTCCGATAACTCCAGCGGGGCACTACCGACGTTGCGCACCCAGAAGACGTGCGACAGGTCCTCACCGGCAAACACCTCCCCGAAGTCGTGGCGGGGGTTGTCGAGCACCAATTGCGGAGCGCCCGGAGAGCGCTGTGACGCCTGACCCATCGAGGGCGCCAGGGTCAACGCAAGGGCAAGCACCGTAGTCCCAGCCAGGAAGCCGCGCGCTATCCCAATCAACCCTTCCGTGGAGAAGCCTGAATCGTTGCTGGCTTTGTTCATTTCGTGAGCAAGAATAGTAGTGGCTAGCCAGGGAGCCTGCAAGACGCGGAGGATCTCACGGCTATCGAACGCCTCAAACGCTCTTTTTTGCCGATCCGGAACTCTTTTGGGTTTGCCGCCAGGGAATACACCTTAGCCTGGAGATCCTGTCTACCGGGGAGGCGGGCTAGACACGGATCGGAGACCGTAGTGGAATCAGACAGCGGTGTCCAGAGCCAGGTAGTAATTACCCGGTGCCTGGTCATCAAACAGATCGCCCGAGCCCCATGCTCAATATTCGAACGGCGACGGTCATTCGTGTCGAAGAGTCAAAACTACGAAAGCACCGCGCCAACGTCGTTGATTCTTTCGACTTCCGAGAACCGAAGTGGCGATGATCCCAGTGACAGCGATGGCTTGGCACAGAACTTGACTAACATAGATGAGCGGATGCCGTCTTGAGCCCTGTCCCAAGACACGGCCCGCCCATATAAACGTTGGAAATGACCAACTAATGTGAAGCTATGTCCCTGACAGCGGATTGGCGCCAAATATGAGCAGCAAAGCGGAACCAAGAAGAGGAAAAGACCCTGACAGCCGGAATAAAGAAGATACAGCTAGCGCTAGACCTGGCAGGGCGTCGCAAGGCGTCAAAGGAGTCCGGTCCCAGGTAACGAGACCGAAGGTACTCATCGCGGATGATAGCAAGGACATACGGGAGTATCTTTCCAAGTTGCTGGAGAAACAGTTTTCTGTTACCACAGCAGCGGACGGACGAGCCTGCCTCAACAAAGCCAGTGTCGAGCCTCCCAACTGTATCGTCACTGATGTCAATATGCCGCACCTCAATGGCATTGATACGATTAAGATCTTGCGAAGGGATCCGCGGCTCGGGCAGATCCCTATCATCGCAATAAGTGCCTATGGTAATTGGGCGGTCGCCAAAGCGCTTGAGGCTGGCGCGACG
Organism: Blastocatellia bacterium; assembly: GCA_036003885.1. Taxonomy (GTDB): domain Bacteria; phylum Acidobacteriota; class Blastocatellia; order UBA7656; family UBA7656; genus DASYSA01. The sequence goes on from DASYSA010000010.1 coordinate 62,506, forward strand.
ATGGTGATGCTTAAACCGCTCGAGCCGGATGACTTCATCGAGAACATCAGGACGTTGACAGGGGCTACTGTTACATAGGAAGACCCCTATTTCGTATTTCAGTATGCCCGCACTCGGATGCCGCTGCAAAGACGGCAATCCCGCCCGATCTGGGTAGTAGTCCGGTCAATCCGCGACGGTAGTTACGGTCTCCGGCGAACGCGCTCGCCGCCTCCCTGCGCCAAGAGTGTAGAACACATATCCGATTATGTTGGCCCCTATGATAACCCAGACGATCTTGGCGGCGAACGCTATCCAACTCTCCACTTTAATGATTGGAAAGATCGATAATCCAACATAGAGCAGAGTCATCGCGAGGCCTGAGCCCGCGGCCACGCGCAGCCAAACGGGGGGACCCGGTTTTACGCCCCTCAATCCGAACAGCGGAATCGCAAACATGACCAGATAAGTCAGAGCATAGAATATTCCGCTCGCGTTCCACAGTAGTTGAAAAGCTTCCTGCTCTCCGACGCCTATCAAACCGACCAGGCCTATGCCAAGCGTCATCGCTCCCACAAACATGATCGAGTTGACCGGCGTCTTGAACCTGGAGTGGAGACGGGTGAACCATTCGGGCAGCAGCCGGTCCCATCCGGCAACCATCGGCAGTCGCGTGTTTCCCGTGAACATTACACTCGATTGCGCAATGCGAATCCAAAGGAACCCTAGAATAGCAATGGGCACTATACGTGCCGCGAACCCGAGCGGCCGAAAGCCGACGCTCAGGACTTGTGGGATGGGACCTATCAAATCGATGTCGTCAGGAGGTATCAACGCCAGCACCGAGCTGGTACCGAGGATGAACATCAATCCGATTACGGGAGCAGCAACCGCGACCGAACGCCCGATGATCCGTACCGGATCGCGGCACTCGCCCGCATGAATCGCGACGTACTCGAAGCCTCCCAGCGCGCCGAATCCGAGCTTGCCGAGTATGTTGAGGCTGAACAGCGACACCGCGGGCATCGTGGTCGTGAGCGGGTGATATTCAGTGATGGCGCCCTCGGCCAAATTCAAAACAGGGAGTACAACCAATGCTGCGAAGATCAGCAGCATGATTACGGCGCCGGCTTTGTGAATCCATTTGCCTAAGCCGAGACCAACCGTTGATACGACTACAAGCGCGCCGATGATAACCACGCTGACGACCATAATGAACCGCTTGCTTCCCGCCATCCAGTGGGCGCTCGGTCCCAGAGCGTAGGAGAGACTGGTCGAGACCTGGAGTCCGATCTCAGAGGTGTTCAGGATGACAAAGAGCCAGAGGTTCCATGCCACCATAAACCCAATCAGTTCATTGAACCCGAGTTTCGCCCATTGATATAAGCCGCCCTCCAGCGGCATCAGCCTGTTGAGATAGATCACCACCAGGGCGGATGGAATGTAGAACAGAAGAATCGCGAGCAACCAAAATACGATATGGGAGGGTCCGAGCTTTCCGGCGGTACCGACCCACGGAAGCCCGACTATGAAAAGGATCTGAGTCAGGACCAGGTCGGAGAGGCCAAGCTCTTTCTTGAATACAGCGCTGCGCTTCTCGACGCGCTCCTCGGCATCTCTGAGTTCGACAGCTGCGCTGGTCTCTTCTGGTTCGTTCATCTGTTGGCTGTGCTGCGGACGGTTGGTTTCTCCGTAGTCTTGAGCTTGTCCGCGCTGATACCCGATTGGCGCCTTACGAAATAATCGAAGAGCCGCTCGGGCAGCCAGCGCTTGAGCGCGAGGAACACTCGAGCGTGACGGGGCGCGGCGTATCGAGCCCGAGGATTGTCTGCAGTCAGCGCTTTGAGAACAAGTTCGCCTATGTCTTCGGGTCTCCCGGCGATGCGACGCAGTCGTTCATACCCGGCGCCGAAGTCTTCAAAGAACGGAGTGTACGGAGTCTCCTGCTCGACCACAGGCCGCGAGCGTTCATTGGCCACGCCTAGAAACTCGGTCAGGATAAATCCGGGCTCGATAGCGACGACTTTGATCCCGAATGGGGCCATTTCGCCGCGCATGCCATCCGAAATGGCTTCCAGAGCGTGTTTGGTGGCGTCGTACACAGACGACAGCGGCCGGGCGATCTTTCCCGCTACCGAGCTGATGTTGACGATGCGGCCGCTCCCCTGCTCGCGCATAATCGGCATAACGAGTTGGGTCAACGCGATCAGCGAGAAGAGATTGGTCTCGAAGTTCTGACGAATCGCTTCGATCGGAACGATCTCGATGGGTCCTCGCTGTCCGTAACCCGCGTTGTTGACCAACCCATCGATCCGGCCGGTAACGCCTAAGCTCTCTCGCACCAGGCGCTCGCGGTCCTCAGCCGAGGTGATGTCTCCGGCGACGGCGAGCGCTCGTCCGCCGGCCGCTTCAATCTCTTGCTTGAGCGCATCGAGCCTGTCACGCCGCCGCGCAGTGATAATGACGTGGGCGCCTTCGCGAGCCAGCATTCGCGCGGTCGCTTCTCCGATCCCCGCGGAAGCCCCAGTCACTATGACAACCTGATCGTGCAGTCGTGCCATTCGTTTTACGTTTTGCGTTTTAGGTTTTGCGTTTTATGTTCTGCGTCTCTCGATAGGACCAACGACGTCACGGGAAAACGCGAAACGACAAACGCGGAACGCGGAACGTCCTTACAGGTATTCGCCAATCATCTTCCGCCATGACGGCCAATCGTGGACGGTGTGCCCGCCCCAGTCGTCCAGCCTGTGATCGATTCCTCGCTGGGACAAGACGTGCGACATGTCGAAAGTGCGTTCGCGGCAGATCCCAATGTCCCAGTCACTGGTCGCCAGAGATATCTCCATGCGTCGCATCAGACCGAGTAGTCGCTCGTCACTAATGTTAGCCATGTATGAGACCGGGCAATTGAAGTAGCAGTCGTCGTCGTAGTAACCATCCAGCAGACGTTTAATCGAATACGAGCCGCTCAAACCCACCGTCTTTGTGACGATCTCCGGGTGCTTGAATGCGAAGTTCACCGCGAGGTAAGCGCCGAAGCTCACGCCCGCTGTAATGAGGTGGGGCGTCGAGTTTCGAGAGCGCACGAACGGGATGACCTCCTCCCGGACATAGGACTCCCAGGCGTTGTGGCGACGGACGCGCTCGGCCGGATGAATGTTGTTGTTGTACCAGGACTCCGAACAGAAACTGTCCACTCCGTAGAGCTGGATATGGCCGGCGTCGATCTTGCCGGCAAGCGCATCGATCATCAAGAAGTCTTTCCACTCATAGAATCGACCCCACGAACTGGGAAACACAAGAACCGGCGTGCCGGCGTCGCCCCAGGCGAGGATCTCCATTTCGCGCCCCATCCGAGGGCTGAACCAACCCGCGTAGGTCTCACTTGGCATGGCGTGTAAGCTAACGGCATCGGCCGGGAATTTCAAGGTGGAGGGAAAAGGAAATGCGAAATTCGAAATGCGAAATGCGAAATTCTCATTTTTCGCATTCCGCATTTCGCATTTCCTTACTGCTTGGTCACACGGTTGAAGTGGATCAGCGACAGCGAGGGTTTGGAAGAGTTGACTAACTCGAAGCTGGCGTCCTTATCGGACTGATGTTCGATGAGCCGGTATGTACGGGCTTTACCGCTTGGTGACTTAGCTCCTTCGGCGCGAGACAGAAAAGCCTCAGCAGCGGAAGCACTAATGCTTTCACCTATGGCCCTGCCTGAGCTCGCAGCTTCGAGACTGTAAGACTTCAGGAGCTTGGGCCAGTAGATACCAAACAGCGAGTGAGTCGCGAACACATCCGCGGACCTGAGCTTGCCGCCAACGGCGACGACTACGCCGACGACGTTTTTTCCGGTTAGCGTGTTTGCAAACGCCCGCTGGTAGTCTTCCAGCCTGGTGCTCACCTGCTTGTCCGCAAACACTGCGTTGAGATTGCCGGTCGCGGACGAGGTGTTATTCTCGTGTTCCGTCTTAGCGACCTCGGCCCAAACGCCAGTCTGATCCTTCGAGGCCTGAGCCTTCTCTCGAACATTCGATGGTGCGATGGTTAGTCCCGCGGCAGGCATGAATGCCGCACTGCCGGATACTCCGGCATTGCCCCCGCCGAGGCTCCAATTCGATCCGCCGCTTCGTCCGGTCCTCCCTCGAGTCGTCCTTCGTACGTTGCTTGCACTCGCCTGCTCAACCCTTCGGCTCTGACCAAAGGCCGCATCTTCATTCCACCTGCCAGGCTCGACGCAGAAGACATCAAGTCGCACGGGAATATTGTTGGAAGCGACGAGACAATCGTGCCCGACGATCCGGTCCTGCTTACCGCCGACCACCATCTCGCCCGCAATCAAGATCAGCGTCTTGCCAGAACGATTCGTGAGCATCAGTTTGTTGACCTCGGCGTCATCACTGGCTTGCCGGCCTGCGCCAATTCTGCGCACCCGCCCCTTCGCGCCGATCTCAGTGAGCGTGACCTTCCCTGAGCGCAGCCCTTCATCCAATGTGATGAATCCGCCCACGTCCGGTGATTCGTCCCCGATTACGGGAAAGACGGTCAGGTTCTCGAACCTGACCGGGGCGCCCAATCGCCAACTCGCATTCAAGGCAATGCCTGGGGCCGAGCCCTTCCCGTTTCCGTCTCCCGGCAATCCATTCTCGGCGACCGTGTGAGCTGAGAATCCAAACGTAAGTTCGGTCAAAAGCACACCCATGGCCAGACGCAATAGAGCTTTCATAGACGATCTCCTGTCTATTTTGATCTGAGCAGGGCTGGTAGAGTGATACAAGCATAGAACGCGACCGCAGCCATCAACTTGCAGGCTGATACAGCCTCTGCGTGGCGCTCTGGTGATTAGACGCCAGCGGTGTCGGTTTGTTCCGAATAGCGCGTGTTAGAGTTTCGAGTCTCGTTTGGCGATCTGAGGAGTTCCTTTTAGTTCCTTTATATAATCCCGATGCCGGATGTAGGACGTTAAGCATGGCCAAGACGTATTCCGAACGAGACCTGGTCACGGTCGATGACTTAAAGGCGCTCCCGACATCGCCGTTGAGATCGTCGCACGAGAAAGCCGTACACGCGATTACTTCGAGAAGAAGAATCTATACGAATCTGCCGGCGTGCTTGAGTACTCGATCATAGACCCGCTACAGCGACGAGCGGAGTTCCATCGTTTGAAGGACGGGCAATACCACCTCGTCCCATTGGAACAGAATCGCATTTTTCGTTCGGAAATCCTTGAAGGCTTCTGGCTCG
>DASYSA010000011.1:0-19860 GCA_036003885.1 Blastocatellia bacterium
TTTGATCGCAGGCAGGCTGGCCCGGTCGCACAATCGGATCATTAGGATGCGCGCGCGGGATTTCGGCCGTCGCTTCCGGCCACGCTGCTATGTCGCTTTCATTAAAGCCAAAAGCAAGAGGAAACAGGAATTTCAACCAGGAAACAAGCAAGAGTCGCGGCGATCTTGTATCAATTGGCCTGTTCCACCGCCCCCTTCAGCCATGGGTTGGGACTTGATAGGCAACAGTAATGAACAGATGGAGCGTGGATATGAATTCAACCAGGAAGACAGCAAGAATCGCAGGACTACTGTATCTGCTAATGGCAGTGGCCGCCACCTTTAGTCTGAACATCCCTTCAGGTTTCATAGTACGTGGCGATGCCGCAGCCACCGCTGACAAGATTGCGTCTTCTCAGCTGTTTTACCGGCTCTGTGTCGTCAGCGACCTGGTGTCGCAGATCCTTTTTGTCTTCCTGGTGCTGGTTCTGTATCAGTTGCTCAAAGGAGTGAACAAGAGACAGGCTGCGCTGATGGTGGCATTGGTTCTCGTTCAAGTTCCGATGGCATTTACCAATATGCTCGTCGGGATGGTTCCACTCGTACTGTTGAATGGGGCCGATTACTGGTCAGTATTCGACAAGCATCAGATGGATGCCCTGACAATGGGATCTCTAAGCTTGCGTAGCTATGGAATAAACGCGGTCTGGGCACTGTGCGGTCTCTGGCTCCTGCCGTTCGGTCTTCTCATATTTCGGTCCGGGTTTATTCCCCGAATACTGGGCGTCATCCTGATCGTCGGCTGTTTTGCCGATCTGGCCATTAGTGTGACGTCTTTGCTCTTCCCAGCTTACGAGCAAATTGTTAGTAAGTTGACGATTCTGGGTGCTGGGGACCTCTTGATCATTCTCTGGCTATTGATCAAGGGTGTAAGGGTTCAACCATTGGACGAACAAGCCTCCTGATTGGACTAATGATATCAAAACGCTCGCCGCTGAACTCCAACGCATCAGACGATCTCCGGCTGTCAGCACAGGAGACCGTCTGAGTATCACAGATAAAGCGATCTTATTGGCACTGCGAGGCGGGGCGAATCAATTCAGCTTGATCATTGCCACGCCTTCGTAGGCGGACATGTCAGACAGAATCACTTTGTCCCCGACCTTAAGACCGGCGACTATTTCGATTGCGGTCGCGGAACTTCTGCCGAACTTGACACGGACTCTAATCGCAGTCAGGCCATCGTCCTCCAGCTTGAAAAGGGACGAAGTGCTGTCTGCCTGGCCACGGACGGGTCTCCCGACATAGATGACGTCTTCGAAGCGTTCAACCTCAATCATCCCATCAACCTGAAGTCCTGCCTTAATATTTCCTGGCAGATCGCCTTCCAGGGCAACCTCGACGCGAACAACGCTGTTCTCGACGCGGGGGTTTTTGATGCGAACGACTTTACCAGGAATGGTGCTCTCGCCTGTTTCGATGGAGGCATGCTGGCCGATCTCAATATTCCTGGCTTGAGGTTCAAAGATTCCAACCTCTACCTTAAGACGACCATCATCAGAAGGTACTAAGACGCCGAGTCCTCGCACCTGCCTAACTACGGGCCCTCGCTTGACCGAGTCAATGGAGAGCGTTGTCCGATCAAGAACCGGCGAGGCCTGCGTCGGGCCTGAAACAGATCCGTCCTGCGCGGATTGAGTAACTCCGCCTTGAAGCCCTGGCTGGCTGCTTGCGGCGGGTATGACCAGCCAGGTAATACATACAATCAGCATGATAGGCATCAAAAGAAACTGCCATTGCTTCAGCGGCTGCCGTACCCGGTTTGTGTCCAGGATCATATCAATTCTCCTTTCAAGCATTCTTCTCGACGCAAACGATGGAGTCTGGTGAACGATGTCGGTTAAGAGGGTCCGCTCTACCGCCTTCAATATCGACTCAGCGTAAGCCTTCGGTTCGGTTCCAAGACCGATGACGTGGTCATCACAGGCGAACTCTCTCTCCAGGCTGAGTTGGGCGCAGCCGTATCGCAACACAGGGTGAAAGAAAAGGAAGGCCCTGACGACCGACTGGAAGAGGCTCACTAAGTGATCATGCCTCTTGATGTGCGCGAGTTCGTGACGAAGGATCGATGTTCTTTCGTCCCGGCTTGTCCATAGTGTGATGTCGGCCGGTAAGAGGATGACGGGGTGAAACAGGCCGGCAAGCCCGGGAGATTGAATTCCTTTTGATAAGACTATTGATACTCTGCCCGTATCCGAATTCAGCAGATCGGAGTACGAGCAGTCCAGATCAATCATAGAAACCGGCCGGGAGCCAGCCCGAATGATATGAAGCTTCCATAGCGAAGAAGCCAACCGAAGCAATGATATGATCACCCCAGCCGCCCACAATGCGAACAGGAGTGGCCAGACGAGTGATGGCCAGGAAAAGGGAGGCCGGGTGGGCTCCAGTATTTCAGTAAACGCCGGAGCATCGCCGATTATTTCGACCGGGAATGGTGCCATAGCGGAAGGCAAGTGAAAACTGTGGCTGAGCGCGGTGAGCAATGGGAACGCTGATACGGCCGTGAGGGCGATCAGCCATATTCTGTATCTAACTGCAGGGCTCTGAGACCGATCAAACTTGAGCACGACCCAGACCAGTCCGAGTAAGAGAAATGCTTGCCCGCTCCAGATCAATAGGGAGCGCATTACGTCACCGGAGAAGGACATGATCTGATTGATGCTATCTATTGGCACCACCTTCTCCCTTGTTCGTGCCGGAAATCCTGGCGCGAATCTTGTCAAGATCTTTCTTGGTTAAATCACCTGCCTGAACCAGGTTCAAAACGACCGAGGTGGCCGAGCCGCCGAAGACGTGGTCGATCAGGTGGCGCAAGAGACGAATACTTGCTTTCTCTTTGCTCTCATCAGCCTTATAGAAATAGGTCTTGCCTTCTGCGCGATGGACGAGATGCCCTTTGCGCTCCAACACGCGGATGATTGTAAGGACGCTGTTGTAATGTGGTGTTCCGGGCAATCGTTCTTGAATGTCTTTGACGGTGGCCTCTCCCATCTGCCAGATGAGCTTCATGATCTCCAGCTCTTTGTCGGTAAACAGCTTGGATGGTTTTCTCGCCATAAATTCCGCCCTTCTGCACAAACTAACTAATACGTTTTCGTACGATAACGTATTAATTAGTTAGTGTCAAGCAAATTCTAATTTGTGGTATCGTCGATCTCGTCAACATTGGGACAAAAGAGGGGGTGAAACAAATGCGTTTAGTTTCTACGGCAGTCATCAGTGTGGTCTTCAGTATGGGACTGGTAATGGGCTGGACGTCGACTGGCGTCGGGACGGCGCAGCCGCAGCGGCTTGACCTGTGTGGCCCGGCCTCCAGATCTCAGCTCCGCACCACCTTGTACTTCGGGTCCGCACGTCCGAAAGGATCAGTAAGCGAGTTGGAATGGCAAATCTTTCTGCGCGATGAAGTGACCAGCCGATTTCCGGATGGCCTAACGGTGTGGGACGCTGACGGACAATGGCGTGCGCCTGGAGGCCGGATCGATCACGAGCGCTGCAAAGTCCTCTTACTCGTGCACCCCGACACAGCGGCGGCCCGGGAGGCCGTGCGTACAATCATCGCGCGCTACCGCAAGGCCTTCGATCAACAATCCGTGCTCTGGGAAACCGCGCAAGTGTGTGTTGCCTCCTGAGCGCCATAGCCGTGGCAGGTTGATGAAAGATAGGAAGGAACATGAAACGAAGAGAATTTATCGCGGGGACGGGGGTGCTCATCGGCGCCACGTGCGCGCCAAGCGTGTCGGCGGCGGACGACGCGGCAGCCGTAAAGCAAGCGGTCAACGACTGCTACTCCGTATTCTACGTGAGTCTGGACAAACAGAAATATCGGTCGCTCTTGACTGAGGACTACCTGCTCCTCGAGCACGGCGAACTTCTCGACGTCGAGGGCGACATCGCACTGATGCCGGCTCCAGACAGCGGCTACAAGCGGACCGACGCCTTCGACTTCCGTTCAGTTAAGGTCCACGGCGACACCGCATACGCCGTCTACTTCCTGAAGTCGAAGATAACGGACAAGAACGGCACTCACAACGGGGAGTGGCTCGAGAGCGCGATCCTGCGGCGCTCGGGCACGGGCTGGCGGATAGCATTGCTACACTCTACCAGGATCGTGAAGGCGCCGAGGTGATTCACCAGAACCTCCCCGACCTTCGTCTCACGGGATCCATTCTAACTGAAGATAATCAGATCGCCCGAGCTGTCATCCTGTAAACAGAGAACGGTGCAGGGAGAGATGCTTATCGTGTAGCTTGCGTTTTACGAAAGGCTGATCAAATGGATAAGCGCCGGAAAACCTGGTTCGCGTGGCTAATCTTTCTAGTGCTTGTCGCAGTCGTGTTCCTGGCGACACGCCGTCCAGAAGCGCCAATCCCGAATCCCCCGGGAACCTTTTCCTTCGCCGTTCTGGGTGACGCTCCATACCAACCGTGGGAGGACATTCAGTACCGACTGGTTCTGCAGGCGCTCAATGCCAACGACCTCAGCCTGGTCATACACGTGGGCGACATTTTCTGGCGGCCCTGCACCGACGAACTCTACCGGAGGACTCTCGACCGGTTCAATGGTCTGCGACACCCGGTGATCTATACACCGGGAGACAACGAGTGGACGGATTGCTGGGAGCCTCAATCCGGCGGCTTCGCGCCTCAAGACCGGCTTAATCGTATACGGCAAATCTTCTTTGCAGACCCGACCCATAGCCTTGGCGGGAGCCCCCTGTCACTGGTCAGCCAGGCCGGCCGCGAGCCATTCCCCGAGTTCGTCGAGAACGCCCGCTGGACACATGAGGGAATCGTTTTCACCACGGTACATCTTGTGGGAAGCAGGAACGGTCTGAAGCCGTTCCCCTCGCGAACCGATGCTGACGATGCCGCAGCGAGAAGGAGGACGGAGGCGGCGGCAGCCTGGGTGCGCGAGGCGTTTGCCGAGGCTCGGGCCTTGAGCGCCTCAGCGGTTGTCATCTGCTTTCACGGAACTCCGGCTTTCGAAGAGTCCGTCGACGACCCTTACCGTCAAGCCTTTGAGCCGTTCATCACAGCGGTTGAAGAAGAGGTCGAACAGTTTGCGCATCCGGTGCTCGTGGCACATGGGGACGGCCACGTATACACCGTAGATCATCCGCTCGTACGGCGCACGACGGGCCGTCGCTTAGAGAACCTCACGCGCCTGGAGGTTCCCGGCTCACCTGAAGTCGGCTGGGTTCGGGTCACAGTAACCCCGGGCGCTGAAAACCCGTTCGCCTTCGGGGCACATGTGGTGCCGCGCTGGAAATACTGGTAGAGAATTATCGAGTAGCGTACGATGAACTCCGAAATGCAGATCAGAAAACATGAGATTGCCCTGATGGTTGCAGCGCGATACGGATACACGAGCTATCTCGAAATATGTACCTCTATCACAGGGGGCACCTTTTCGCTGGTCGACAAGAAGCAATTCCCGCGGCGCGCACGGCTCATGTATAAATGCCCACCGGATTTCGGTGACGGGGAACCAATAGACTTCTCCACAGAAGCAGAGTCTGGCGAAGAACTGTTTGCCAACCTTATGAGGTCCGGTGAAAAATTCGACCTGGTGTTCATCGATCCCTGGCACACATACACAAGTTCCCTCCGTGATATCGTGTTTGGCTTGCATTTGATTAAGGATGATGGAGTCCTCGTGGTTCATGATTGCAACCCGCCCAACGCAGCTTGCGCAGAGCAGGAGTTTCATTCAGGGCCCTGGTGTGGTGTCACCTTCGCTGCCTACCTCGACATAGTCCTGTTCACAGGAGGCATTAACTATGTCACGGTAGACACCGACTATGGATGTGGCATCATCAGTAAAGACCATCGTCTGGCCGACCTCTTCGGCTCCTGGCGCGATGCGGGCCTCGCTTCGCCGTGGCGGGAGTTAGACCTCTCTGAGAAATATGCTTTCTTCGACGAGAACCGCTCTCGGCTGTTACGTCTGATCTCGACGGATGAATTTTGTCGCCGGTTAGGCGGAGAGTTTTGGAAGGGGACGGAACAAGCAGAATCTGGTGAAGACGGAGAGGTCACAGAGTGCGATCGCGACTGCGCGCAAACACCCATATCAACTCTCGATGCGGAGGAGCACAGCCAGCTGAGTTCGGAGAATCAGCCTTGAGTGCTGAATACGACTCGTAACCTTGACAACTTCTTCGGCCCACTCTATATAAGCGACCAGCACAATGACTCTATATTGGAGGATCTATCATGGCTGGTGAATTCGAGGTGAGTGGCAAAAATGCGGCTGCGCTATTCACGCTGAAAGTTCATCGCGGCGAAGGCATGGTTCTCATTGCGATGAATTGGAAAGACGGCAAACCACCGAATGACTTCGTAGGCTTCGGTATCGAGTATAAAGAGCCCAAGGGCCACAAATTCTTCGCCTTGAAGAACCGCCTGTCCTTCCCCGGCATCGATGGCAAGGTCAACCCAAACGCTCTGTCGACCATGCTCTCCCCGATCCAGATGTTCCGTTGGGTTCATTTCCCGCGGAATGCCGATCTTGCCGGCAAATTTGTATACAGGGTCACCCCTGTCTTCATGAACGACAAGGACGAGCTTAGCTATGGCGAGGCGCAGGAGGCGCGCATCGAACTCCGGCGCGACACCTATCCTGGACAACTCAATGTAACCTTCACGCGTGGCTTCGTTTCGTCGCAGGCCTTCGTGGATAGATACGGAGCTGATGCAATCAAGACACTGCTTCCTGCAAACGCGGACAAGGGATTGGACTTCGTTCCAACCCATCCCAAGGGCGTCGAGGCTCTGGCATGGATGGGCTTCGAGGCGCGGAGTGCGATCCTCGAGGTACTCGATGAGGCCATCGCCGACAAGGACGCCCAGGTCCGCGCTGTAGTCTATGATCTGAACGAACCCGGCATCGTCTCACGCTTCCAAAAGCTCGGCGATCGCCTGAAGATAATCATCGATGACGACGGTGCACACGGCGAGCCGACGTCCGGAGAGACGAAGGCCGCGGCGCTGCTAGCCGTCTCCGCCGGCGCCGGAAACGTGAAGAGGCAGCATCTGGGCAAGCTTCAGCACAACAAGACCGTCGTGGTTGACGGCCCGAAGGTGCAGGCTGCCGTGTGCGGCTCAACAAACCACTCCTGGCGCGGCTTCTTCGTGCAGAACAACAACGCAATTATTCTGCGGGGCGAGAGCGCCGTTAAAGTGTTCCTCGCGGGATTCAACGACTACTTCGCGCACGACGACGTGGCCGGCTTCAGTAAAACCACCTCCGCAACCTGGAACGATCTCGGATTGAAAGGAATCGACGCCCAGATCGGGTTCTCTCCACGCGCGAAGAAGAACGCGGTGTTGAAGGCAATTGCGGACGATATTGCCAATCAGACCACGTCGAGCTTGTTCTTCTCACTCGCATTTCTTTATCAGACTCCCGGTCCCATCCAGGATGCAGTGAAGAAGATCAAGAAAGACAACACCATCTTCTCCTACGGCATTTCTGATCATCAGGTGAAGGGTATTGACGGGCCAGAGACCGGCGGCGTCGACGTGCAGAAGCCCAGCGGCAAAGTCACGCTAGTACGGCCTGAGGCGCTCCAGAAAAACGTCCCCGAGCCGTTCAAGTCAGAACCCACCGGTGGCGGCGGCACCCGCATGCATCATAAATTCGTGGTCATCGATTTCGACAAACCGACAGCGCGAGTCTACATGGGTTCCTACAATTTCTCCGGGGCGGCGGACACCTCCAATGGGGAAAATCTGCTTCTCATTCGCGACCGCAGGATCGCGGTCTCCTATGTCGTCGAGGCGATACGACTCTTCGACCATTACCATTTCCGAGTGGCTCAATTGGAGGCCAAGGAGGCCAAAACGAAACTCCAGCTCGCCAGGCCGCCGCGAAAACCGGGAGAAAATGCATGGTGGGCCGATAACTTTACGGATGCTCGAAAAATACTTGATCGCGAACTCTTCTCGTAGCGCAACACAACCGAATTGGTCGTCTGTGGCGATATGACTTCTCGCCTCCGATGGTTTGAACTCGCTCTCGTCCTGGGCATTGCATTTGGCGGCTCTATGGTCGCATCGGTGACGCTCGCATTTTCGCCCGCGACGCGCTATGACGCCAGTCCGAACGTGAGCGCCATTAGTCTTCTGGTTCAGGAGTGCGTCGCCCTTGTACTCCTGGCATACGTCCTTCTGCGGCAGGGGCGCACGCGGGCCGACATCGGCCTGACATTCTCCTGGAAGGACATCCCTCGCTCCCTGGCAATAGTGGCTGTATCGCACGTCGCATTCCTACTGGTCTTCGCCGCAGTCTCGAGGCTCTTCCCCGAGACACCGGAGAACGTGCGCGATGTCGCGAAGCTTACCCAGATCCAGGCGGCTAGCATGTCGCTCCTTGTTGGAGTTGCGTTGCTCAATCCCTTCTTCGAGGAGTTGATGTCCGCGCATACGCGATGACGGAACTCGCCGCGTTGACCGGGAGTCGAATCGTGGCGGTGGCCGGCAGCGTTGCAGTCCAGGTTGCCTACCACGTCTATCAGGGACCGAGAAATGCCGTGGCGCTCGGCGCAGTGTTCCTCGTCTTCTCGTTGTACTATGCGCGGGCTGGGCGCGCGGTCCCGGTCATCCTTGCGCACATGTACTTCGATGCCATCGCCGTCGCTTTCTCCCTGCGGGCCTAGTCCTGCTCGATGCCACAGGCGAACAACGGTCATAGTCTGACATTGAATCGAACAGACACCGACAGTAGAGTAGTCGAGGGGTTCAGAAGATAAGGTGTAATGATGACTGACGCAGATGACCAAACCGAGCACGAGATCATAAAGCTGGCGCACGAATGGCTCGACGCTGCAGGGCGGCGAGATCGCGTAACCCTGGACCGCATCCTTGCCGAGGACTTTCTGATTTCCGGATGGCAGCCTGAGGGACGTCTCGCTGACAAGCAGTTTTATGTAGAGGATTGCTTGAAGCCGGTTGATATCCAGGAAGGGTCATACAAATATGACCGGTGGAGGGTGCGGAGATACGGCGATACGGCGGTAGTGAACTGCGTCCTGGATATCCACGCTATCGTTGGAGGTCACAAATGGGGAGGTGAGGTGCTGATCACGGATGTCTGGGTCCGAGAGCAGGACGCCTGGCGCGTGGTGACGCGCCACACCAGTCCAATTGTGAGAGAGCCAGAACACGCGTGACGTTCAAGTACGACCACGAGAGAGGAAACCGTTGAAACGGTTGGGGGATCCGCCCGGTCGAGGGGCACCTCACTGAAGTGAGGTGTTAATGAGATTCTAGTGTGTTAAATTCGTTGCGGGTTTCGGCTTCTCCGATAAAAATGAGCGATGTATCGGTGATTCTTAATGAGCTAATGTGCTGGAGCGCGCGTTGGTGGCTTCAGGTCATAGCGAAGGGATGCGATGAGAAAAATGGATTTCAAAAGACCTGGGATTGCGCTGTTGCTCGCCATTGGAATTCTGGCCACCGGCGCATCAAGACCGGCCGGCGCCAGCCAGCAGACCGATGTACAGGTCCCATCTTCTTCGTTGAAGTTTGGGGCCTTTGTAGCAAAGTTTGACTCCGGCGGCGCATTCACACTCGAGGGGGCCGGCTGGCCCCGCCTGACCGGCAACTGGAAAAGCAAGGGTGATGAGATTGAGCTGTCAACGACGGGCGGACCGAAGGGTTGTGACGGACCAGGGCGATATCGCATTCGGGTGGATGGTAACCATCTCAGCTTCGAACTCATCTCGGATGAGTGCACGGTGCGAAAAATGATTATCGATCACAGCACCTGGGGGCCCGAAGGAGAGGTGAAGACCACGGTCCCGCGTCGCATCGTGAGGACAACCGGCGCGCGGCCGCCTTCACGCCCTGATCCGAACACCCCGAATGGAAGTTGGCCCTCCTTCCGCGGACGGGAGGCTTCTGGTGTAGCCGAGCAGCAGAATCTCCCTGACCGGTGGGACGGCAAGAAGGGCGAGAATATTCTCTGGCGCACGCCGATTCCCGGGCTCGCTCATTCAAGCCCCGTCGTCTGGGGGAATCGAATCTTCGTGACGAGTGCTTCCAGCAGTGATCCGAAGGCCACTTTTCGGCCCGGTCTGTATGGCGACGGCGATGCATCAAAGGATCGCTCGAACCACCGATGGGTTGTTTATGCGCTCGACAAACGAACCGGCAAGGTCCTCTGGGAGCGCGTCGCGCACCAGGGCGTGCCGGTCGACAAGCGCCACATCAAATCGACCTACGCCAACTCGACGCCCGCAACCGACGGACGCATAGTCGTGGCGTGGTTCGGGTCACAGGGCTTGTATACCTATGATGTCAACGGGCGCTTTCTCTGGAAGGTGGACGTTGGCCGGCTCGATCTGGGCGCCTACGACATCCCCACGTTCGAATGGGGCCCCGCCAGCTCGCCCATAATCTGGAACAATCTCGTCATCATACAGTGCGATACCCAGAATGATTCATTCATCCTCGCCCTCGATGCCGACACCGGCAAGACGGTGTGGAAGACCGAGCGTGACGAGATTCCATCGTGGGGTACGCCGACCGTAGCGACGACATCGGTGGGGCCGTTACTGGTCGCGAACGCGTCCAACTATATCCGGGGTTACGACCCTCGCACCGGGAAGGAGGTGTGGCGGCTCGGGGGGAGTTCGAAGATCACGGCGCCGACACCGGTTCTTTCCGATGACATGTTCGTAGTCGTCAGCGGCCGAGGTCCCGAACGTCCGATTTTTGTGGTGAAGGCGGGCGCTCGTGGAGATCTTACATTGCCTGAGGGCAAGACGAATAGTGAGTCGATCGCATGGAGCCTCAGGGGTCGCGGGTCCTACATGCCGACTCCGCTGATCTATAACAGCATTCTTTATGTGCTCGCCAACAACGGAGTGCTCGACGCCTACAATTTGCGGACAGGCGAGGAACTCTATCGTGAGAGGCTGCCGGTGGTCGGCAGCGGCTTCAGCGCATCTCCTATAGCATCTGATGGTAAGCTCTACCTCTCGAACGAGGACGGGGAGATGCTTGTGATCGCGGCCGGTAAGAAATTCTCTCACATCGCAACGAACTCGATGGGAGAGATGCTGATGGCTACGCCGGCCTTGTCGGAGGGAGTTATGTACGTGCGTTCATCGTCGAGCCTGTTCGCAGTCGGACGCAAGCCGTAGTGAGAGGCATGACCAACTATCGACTCCGCCGCGGACTGGCTGTGACACTGTCACTTCTCGCAATCAGTCCGAGCGCGGCATTGGCTCAAGACAACGCCGCAGTCGCCCGGACCTACATCCCAAAACTCGAGAGGATCCTCAAGGACAACATCGCGTCTTTCTGGTTGTCAAAGAGTCTGGACCGCGTGAACGGGGGCTACACAATCAACTTCGGGCCAAAGGGCGAACCGAAAGGGCCCGGAACGAAGATGATTGTCTCTCAGGCGCGCAACGTCTGGCTGTTCTCGCGGATGGCCCGGGCCGGTTATGGCAAACAGTACCCGGAAGCAGCCGAGTTAGGCTACCGCTTCCTCAAAGAGAAGATGTGGGACGCGAAGAACGGCGGCTTCTACTGGGAAGTGGACGCAACCGGAAGTCAGAAGTTGAAGACCAGGAAGCACCTCTACGGCCAGGCGTTCGGACTCTACGCGATCTCTGAGTACTATCTCGCGACCTCGAAGAGAGAGGCATTGGATTTCGCGATTAGTCTCTTCGATCTGATTGAAGCAAAGTCGCACGACAAATCCCATGGCGGATACGTAGAGTTCTTCAACGAGGACTGGACGACTCCTTCACCGGGCGAGGAGTCATACATGGGCGCCGGCCTTAACGGCCTTAAGCTTATGAACACCCATCTTCACCTGCTCGAAGCGATTGCGACGTTCTATCGCGCGAGCCGCTCGCCGCTTGCGCGCGAACGGCTGCTCGAGCTGATCGCCATCGAGAGCAACACCGTCGTGCGAAAGAACCTGGGCGCCTGCACTGACAAGTACGAACGCGACTGGACTCCGAGGTTGGACGCGGACTATGCCCGAGTCTCCTACGGACACGACATCGAGAATGTTTGGCTGGTAATGGATGCCTGTGAAGCCGCCGGAGTGTCGCCCTATCCGCTGCTCGACATGTTTCGCGCGCTCTGGGACTACTCGTTGAAGTACGGCTACGATCAGGAGAAGGGCGGCTTCTTCTACAGTGGCCCGTTCAACAGGCCCGCGGACGCGCGAAATAAGAGTTGGTGGGTGGAAGCTGAAGCTCTGGTGAGCGCGCTCCGCATGTACAGGATGACCGGAGAACAGAAATATCGATCGGTCTTTGAGAAGACGTTCGAGTTCGTGGAGAAGTATCAGGTCGATTGGGAGAACGGCGAATGGCACGCCGACGTCTTCCCCGACGGCACGACTCGGGGCGACAAGGCCCAGCCGTGGAAGGCGGGCTATCACGGCGGCCGCGCGATGATCGAGTGCATTGAGATACTGAAGACTCTTAACGTTACAGGTGTTCTTCGTAAAACTTGATCACCCGCTTCCACGCGTCTTCGGCCGCCGCGGCGTTGTACACTTCTTTGCGTTCGTCGTTAAAGAATCCGTGATCCGCCTCGGGATAGATGTGGATCTCGCAACTCTTACCGATCTCCTTCAGCCTGCGTTCGAGAGTGCGTGCGACTTCCGGAGTGACGAAGCCATCGCGCTCGGCGTAGAGCCCAAGCACCGGCGCCTGTAGCTGCTCCAGGTCGGGTTTCACATTTGGATGACCGCCATAGAAGATCACGCACGCACCGACCTGTGGATTCTTAGTCGCCGCATACAACGACAGCGCGCCTCCCATGCAGAAGCCGACGGTCCCAACCTTATCGCTGGTCGTCGCTTCGTTCGACAGCAGGTACTGGATCGCGCCCCGCAGATCCTTCTCCGCCTGATCGATGCGCATCGCCATCATCAGCTTGCCTGCTTCGTCGGGCGACCTGGTTGACTTGCCGTGATACAAGTCCGGCGCCAGCGCAACGTAACCGGCTGCGGCAAAGCGGTCGCATATGTCCTTTATATGCGGTACAAGCCCCCACCACTCCTGAATGACAATCACCCCTGGCCCCTTTCCCGATGCTGTCGTGGCGAGATAACCGCCAGTCGTGCCGCCATTGCTTGAAAACTCAACAGTCTCTCCTGCCATGAGTCCTCCTTGTGTTGACGCGTAGTAGAGCAAGCTCAAGGTTGAATGAATGCGAGTCTATTCCATCGAGCGTGGGGTTATCAACTACGTTGGAGAATTAGTGTCGGCCACCTGAGGGCATCAGAGAAATTCAAACAGATGTGCGGGCGAATCCAGTGCAAAGTCGGGAGCTTCGGCCAGCAATCGTTCCCGTCCGGCTCCGCTCCACAGGGCCGCAGCAGTTCGAGTTCGCGCCGCCCGTCCCATCATTATGTCGGCAGGCGAATCGCCAATCACCAGGGTCTGCCGCGGGTCGGCGCCCAACTCGCTCATAGCTCTGAGCACGCCGTCGGGTTCGGGCTTGGGCCGCGGTGTGTCGTCTCCCCACACCGCCGACGCGATTAAGGTTCGCAGCCGAGTGATGTCCAGCTCGAGCTCGCCCGCGCGTCGGGGCTTGAGCGATACTACGGCGCAACGGGCGTCGCGCGCGTTCAACTCCTCGAGCAACTCGACAATGCCGGCATAGGCCGTCAGATAGTGATGGTGGTTCGCATAGTAGTGCTCTTCGAAGCTCGCCATCATTTCGTCGAGCATCTCGCGGCCGTAGCGTCCGAGCACTTCCTGGGGAGTTACATTCCAGTAACCGCGAATTTCGTCCTCGCTGATTTCGAGGCCGGTGTGCATTCTGACGGAGTGATGGAATGCTCTGCTGTAGGCGGGCTCCGAATGGGCGAGCGTCCCGTCGAAATCGAATATGAAACAGTTCAGCTCTCTCATTGTCTGTGGGGGCCCTTACCACGAGAACCGCGAGTCCAAAAACGGCGCCAGGTATCTTCAAACCGGCCGCTGTCCGATCTCGCCCATCGCGCGGAACTTCTCATACCTGCGCCTGACCCGTTCGCCGTCGCCCAGGTTGCGCACGGAATTCAGCGCGTCAGCCAGATAAGCTGAAAGCGTAACTCCCATTTCGTCCGGGTCGAAATGGGCGCCGCCTGCAGGCTCCGGCACTATCTGATCTATCAAGCCGAGCTGCAACAGGTCAGGCGCAGTCAGTTTTAGAGCTCGCGCCGCCTGCTCGGCATAGGACGCATCCCGCCAGAGGATAGATGCGCATCCTTCGGGTGTGATCACCGAGTAGATCGAGTTTTCCAGCATCAGTACTCTGTCGCCGACTCCAATGGCCAGCGCGCCGCCCGAACCTCCCTCACCCGTTACGGTCACGATTATCGGCACGCGCAGCCTGGCCATCTCGCGCAGGTTGTAAGCAATTGCTTCGGCCTGGCCGCGCTCTTCGGCGGCAATGCCCGGATAAGCTCCGCTTGTGTCGATGAAGGTGAAGACCGGCCGGTGGAATTTCTCGGCCAGCTTCATAACCCGAAGCGCTTTGCGATAGCCTTCCGGCTTAGCCATGCCGAAGTTTCGCAGTTGCCTCTGCCGGGTGGTGCGCCCTTTCTGGTGACCGACCACCACACAGGGTTCTCCATTGAAGTCGGCAAGACCGGCGACAATGGCCGGGTCGTCGCCGAATCTGCGATCGCCGTGGACTTCGGTAAAGGCGGTGAAGACTCGCTCAACGTAATCGAGCATGTAAGGGCGGTCAGTGTGGCGGGCGAGCTTGACGCGCTCCCACGCGGTGGGGAGAGCGGGATCCGCTGTCAGGTTGGCCGCTTCGTTACGTTGAAGCCGGCGGTGAATCTCGTCCATCGGGTCCTCGTCATCCGAAGCGGCGTTCTTCTTGTCGTCAGGCATAACCGCCCTGCTTCCACATCAAAGCCAGATTCTTGACACCTCATTCAGCGCGCTGCTAGAGTCGGCGTTTAGCCATCCTGGCCTCGAAAGCCGCTCACAGACAGGAGGTCGCCAAGTCCATGGAGAAGTTCAATGGTATAGAAGTTCCCGCCGACGGTCAAAAGATTACCGTTGATGGGGATCGGCTCAAAGTGCCGGACCGCCCCATAATTCCATTCATTGAAGGCGACGGGATTGGGCGCGACATCTGGCGCGCCTCGCAGAGGGTCTTCGATGCGGCGGTCGAGAAGGCCTTTGACGGCAAGCGCAGCGTCGCGTGGTTCGAGATATTCGCCGGCGAGAAAGCCTTTAACGCCTTCGGCGAATGGCTGCCCGAAGACTCGGTGAAGGCCATCGCCGAATTTGCGGTTGCAATCAAAGGCCCGCTCACCACTCCTGTCGGCGGCGGCATTCGCAGCCTGAACGTCACCCTTCGCCAGGTTCTCGACCTCTATGCGTGCGTCCGGCCGGTGCGTTACTTCGAGGGAGTGCCCTCCCCGGTTAAGCTGCCCGAAAGAGTCAATGTGGTGATCTTTCGCGAAAACACAGAGGACGTTTATGCGGGCATCGAGTTCCCGTCCGGCAGCGAACGAGCGGCTGAACTGATTTCGCTCTTGAATGACAAGTTCGGCTACCGGGTGCGGACCGACAGCGGGATCGGCATCAAACCAATGTCGCCGACCGGCACGAAGCGGCTCGTGCGCCGCGCCATTCGATACGCCCTCGAGTTCGGCAAGCCCTCGGTCACCCTGGTCCACAAGGGCAACATTATGAAGTACACCGAGGGCGCCTTCCGCGACTGGGGCTACGAGCTCGCTAAAGAAGAGTTCAGGAATGAGACGGTGACCGAGCGCGAGACCTGGATCCTCGAGAACCGCGAGAAGAACGCTTCAATCACCGACGAAGAGAACGCGCGGATGATAGAGCCCGGGTTCGAACAGATGTCGGAGAAGCAACGCGCGGCCGCGGTGGCTGAAGTCAAAGAGACTTTGGCCGCCATCGGGAACTCTCACGGCAACGGCGAATGGAAGAAGAAGCTGTTAATCAAAGACCGCATCGCCGATTCAATATTCCAGCAGATACTTATCCGCCCGGAGGAGTACTCGATTCTTGCGACTCCGAATCTCAATGGGGATTACCTCTCGGACGCCGCAGCTGCTCAGGTCGGCGGCCTGGGAATGGCTCCAGGAGCCAATATCGGGGACAAGGCCGCGGTGTTCGAAGCGACTCACGGGACCGCTCCGAAATATGCCGATAAGGACGTGATCAACCCGTCCTCGGTTATCCTGTCCGGCGTCATGATGTTCGACCATATCGGCTGGCGCGAAGTCGGCAGCAAGATCACCGATGCGCTGACCATGACCATCCGGCAGAAGCGCGTAACTTACGATCTGGAACGGCAGATGGAAGGGGCAACGAAAGTGAAGACCAGCGAGTTCGCTTCGGCCATCATCGAGAACATGTGAGGTCTACGGCTGAGTTTCACCTGGCTTGTTGCCGACTGTTACCGGGTTGGGTGTGCCCTCCAGGAATGGGCTTATCAGGTCCGCCAGCCTTTTTTCTTCAGCTTCCCGGCGCACCGCGAAGTCTATCGACTCTCGCTTTGCATCCGCGGTCTCCGCCCTCAGCGCTTCGATCTCGGCTTGCTTGCGCTTGAGATACTCTTCGGTCTCCTGGGTGATCTGCTGGATCTTTGCCGCAACACGCTGCTCGGCTGCGTCCGCGTGCTTGTCGAGCATCTGTTGATAAGCATCGAGCGCTCGATCGCGCCGAACCGCGTCGGTGATCGGGACATCCGGCCCGATCCCCTTAGCTGAGAGCGTAAGATTCACGGCGACGACCTTGATCGCCAGCGGTTGCGAGGCGACAGTCGGATTCTCGAGGAGTTTGCCGAGTTCGTCGACAGTGAAGGGCGAGTCGGGAAGGCGCGCCTCTTTGTAAATCTGTTCGAAGGGACGGCTCGCGAGATTACCCGTCGCCGCTGATGGAGACTTGAACTGGGGTGAAGCCTCTCCGGCAACAAGGTCCGATACTCGCGCCCCGGTGCGAGGAGCGGAAGAGGCCGGCGGCGGCGAAGAAGCGCCGTGCGTTTGAGGCCTTGCCGGCGGGGCTGCCTCTTGTTGCTCCTCTTCGGGCACGACCTTTACAAAGAACCCGAGCAGCGACTTCAGGGCGCCGACCTCTTTGACTTGCGTCTGTGGTGGAGCGCTCGATTGTTCCGGCGCGCGCGATCCAACGCCCGAGGACATCGATTCCATCTCGGCCAATATCTCTTCCGTAGTCTTGGGCCTCCGAGGCTGCTTGGGATCCGGCATTAGAACTTCCTCCCTCACTGGACTAAGGACAGGTCTTTCACTTCACACGTCTGATATGTTCTCGCGAAGCGCGGCGTCGGGCAGAGTCATCCTCCTCCGCGGGCGGTTCTTCTATCTGTGGAGGCTCATGCTCCACGGGCGAAGCTTCAAGGCTCGACAGACTGTCGGTCTCGGTTATCAACACGTCTTCGTAAGTAGAGCGGAACTCGTCGCTGATGCTGAGGTTCGTCAGCAGATTGTCCACCAGATCCGATATGCCCGCGACGTTGGTGAACGAGTACACCTCGTCCTGAATCAAGCTCAGTGAGTTTCGAACGACCTGCAACCTGGCTTCGAGCAGCCGCACGAGCTCGTCCAGTTTCTGAATCCGCGCCTGCCGCTTCTTTAGGATGTTCAGATTCTGCGACAGCGCCTGGCGGACCTGTTCCGACTGCTCATTGTGGACCGACTTTTCAGCGCGGATGATCTCGTTGTTGAGCATGTTCTGAAGATTGCGGTAGTTGCGTGACGACAACAGATGATGAGCCCGCAGCATGCGCGCGTACTCGAACCGAAATGCCGAGAGCTTCTCGGTCACTCCTGAAAGGATGGCGTTGCTCCCCTTATCGTCGAGTTCGGCTGACCGTTTCTCGATCTCGTCGCACAGGTTCCGAACGGAGAAGAAGTCGTTTTGATAGGCCTGAGGAAGTGCGACCACGATTGTCTTCTCGGAGTCTTCGGTCTCGAGTTTCTGGTCTTTGTTCTTTCGCGCGCGGATTATGCGTTGAACCCGAGGGTCCTGAGCAATGAAGAGAGCCCCGACCTCGCCGGCAGCCAACAGCGCGAGAAAGCCCCAGAAGTTGACTACCAGGATGAGGAAAGCCATCACCCCGACGAAGCCGAGGTTCAAGTCGCTCTTGAAGACTTCCTTCACATAGTTGATCTCGTCGTCAGCCATAAGAAACTCACAGTTTTGGAAACTCGACTATTTTAATCTCTTTGCGGATTTCGGCAAACCGAGGGATGTCCTCAATGTCCGGCCGGTACGCCAGTCCCTCGGCCACGAGATTATACTCCTTCATTATCCGAGCGCCCGGTATTGGCTTCCCTTTCTGATCGCGGTCCCGGCCAAGCAGATAGACGTGATCGGAGATCGCCAGAGCAGAGGTCACATCGTGCGTGATGATGATAAAGGTGTTCAGCGTGTGTTGGTTCGCAATGCGCGAAATCAGATTGATCACGTTGATAATGTTGACCGGATCGAGTCCTGAAAATGGCTCGTCGAGGATGATGAAGTGGCGCTCGCGCATCAACTGCTGAAGGATCGCAACGCGCTGGCGCTGGCCCCCCGAGAGTTGCACCGGCCATGCGAGTCCCTGCGCGACCAGGTCGAACTCGTCCAGGTACTTGAGCGCCTTCTCCTTCGCCGCCTTCTTCTCCATGCCCGTGCGCACCGCGGGTTCAATCAGGTTGTTCAGGACATTCTGGTCCTCAAAGAGCGGGTATCTCTGAAAGACCACCCCCACGTCCCCCACTCGCACCGGCCGCATTTGATTCGCAGCGCCATCGCTTATCATCACGCAGCCGGAAGTGGGCTTTTCCAGCGCTGCGATTATGCGGAGGGCGGTGGTCTTGCCGGCGCCGGACGGGCCGAGCAGGCTGACGATCTGCGGTTTGTTCCTGCTGTCTTCAATAGTAAGCGAGAGGTCCTTGAGCGCCAGGAACGAGCTGCCGTCGTTCATGGGGAACGCCTTGGAGACTTTGTCGACCGTGAGCAGCGTGCCGTCCGATTCAAGCTTGTCGATGGGCCCGGGCACACACGTTTCGTTTTCGCTCATGACTTTGCTACGCCCTCTCCGCGATGAGGCTGTAGGGGAAGAACAGGCGCTTGATCAGCGAGAAGAACAGGTCTTCAAGCACCGCGATGACGCCGATGATCATCAGGTAGCCATAGACTTCGGCGAGATTGTTGGTCGCCGAGTGGGAGTAGATTTGACTGCCGATGCCGCCCTCAGTTCGATTGTAGGTTTCAATCGCCGTTATCATCACCCAGCCGATGGCTGCGTTCTGCGCGATCATGTCTATCATGTGTGGGAGCGTCGGCCGCATCACGACACTGTAGAATACCTGCCAATCGTTATAGCCCAGCACTTTCGCGAGCTCATACTTCATTCGCGGGATTGATCCAACTACTGCGGTCATGCTGGTCACCAGGAAAAAGGACATCCCCGTAGTCAGCATCGCGACCTTCATCGGCCACCCGATCGTGAACAGAGACAGGAAGACCAGATTGAACCCTATGATCGGGATGTAGCGCATCCATTGCACCATCTTGTTGAAAGGCTGGAAGACCGGGATCACGCTGAGGTAGGCGATCGTTATGGAAATGATGGATGCGTAGCTAATGCCCACGACGTTGAGCTTCATCGTGACGTAGACGTTGTAGGCCAACCCCTGTGCCGGCTGGTCGGCCCTCCACATCCTGGCAAGCGCTCTAAAGACTTCCTGGGGGAGAGGAAGCGCCTTGATGGGATTGAGGAACCAGAGAAGCAGGACCAGGCCGACCCATATGAGTGCGAGGTTCGAGCGGACGAATGCGCCGAGACTACCCTGCACTCG
>DASYSA010000012.1:0-29438 GCA_036003885.1 Blastocatellia bacterium
CAGCGAGGTTCTTCTCGAGTTGCTTGCCGGGCTTCTCGGCAGCGCTCTCCGCGGTCTGCGTCTGCTCGTCATCAACGTCCTTATCGAATCGAGCATCGAGACTGCTGTAGCGGCTGGTGTGCTTGCCGCCTTCACTTTCTTCATCATTGGAACTCGATGAAGTGTGGTCCGGAATCTGAGGCGTGCCCGGTTGCAGGTTGGCTAGTTCACCGAACAATGTACGGGACACTGCCGGACCCAGCGCTTCGCCTGGCGCTTTTGCCTCGAGGAGTTGAGCATCGGCCGGAGCGAACCGGCTCAGCCCAACCAGCTGTTCTCCCGCGAGCGTCTTGATCGGGGCGATCGAGAGGCTCGAAAGCTTGAACCATCGGCGCTCGAGGATCCCTTCCTTCGTGATTTGCAGATCGAGGATGCCGCCCTCGATGTTCGCGAGAGGGTCTCGCCCCTTAGCGGCGTTGCCGTGTATCCAGTTCGCCGTGAAGTAGCGATTCTTGTTCAGCTTCGACTGGTCCAGCCACATCGTCACGTCGTGCGTCGCGAAGCCAATTCCCGCAGCCTCGGCGTCCGCTGTTACCGCAGAGATCAAAGAATCGGTGGCCGCCTCCTTTGCATTCTTAAGAGCGCGGATCATCAAGCCTTCTGCCGTTGTCACGATGAGCTTGCCCTCGGTGTACGCAAAACAGAACTCTTGATTCAGCCGTCCTCCATCGGTTGTGATGTCCCGAACGTAGTAAGAGAGGCCGTCCGCCGAGCGCTCCTGAAACTTCGGAGCGTTCTTGAACAACGCGGTAGCGATGGCGCGTTCGCGGGGTATTTCGGTGACGAAGACCAGTTCGAGCTTGCCGATATCGTACATCGCGACAGACGATGCGCCACCTGCGAGTTCCGCCAATCTGCTCTCATCGACGCCGAAGCCGAGCGCGGTCTCGAAGTCCTTCCTCCGGGCTTGTAGCTTCAGGTAGATGCGCGAGCGTGAGAAGGCGGTGAAGCTGGCACTCTTGTAGAAGCGGCTGCGCACAGGTGAAGCGAGCCAGGTCTTCATCAGTCCGGAGAGATCCCGGGCCTGGATGTAGAGCATCGCTCCGCCTGGCATCACTGCCGCCAGCCTGAGTTGCTCGGAAACGGATCGCGGCTGCTGTCCGTCGGATCTGTGCGACAGGCTGGCTACAGCCACGATGATTAATAGAACCAGTCTGCTACGTTTCATTTAGGTTCCTCCAAGCAACCGAGTCGCATAGATCGCTCCAGTTGTGTTCGCTCGACTCACGCGCCACAGCGACAGCATGCGAAGCCGCCGGGCGTTGTCGGCTGCGACCAACTCGGCGAGGCGCTTCTCAATCGAAGCCCTCTCCTCTGGCTTTGCCGCTTCGCCCGCGCGGATCATCTGTATGGCCACCGCCCGGTCATACTGGCCGAGACGCGCCGCCGATTCCGCAAGTGTCGCCAGCAAGCTCTGCCGCTGGGCTGAACTGGCAGCTTCATTCATCTCAGCCAGCGTCTTCAGCCCCGTCCCTTTCGGACGTGCCAACTCAAGCGAAGGCTCAAAAACGGCTACTGGAGTCTGTTCCGTGTGCTCGGCCCCTCCCGCCAGCGCGGCGCGAACCGCCGGGCTGAGAAGCGTTCGCTGGCCTCCGCCGTCGCCTTCGGCCAATCGCAGTGCAGCAAGATCGCGACCTGCTCGGCCGTAGACTTCGATCAGTCGAACGCGTTGCCCCGGGGCTCGGAAGGCGATTGCCTCGGTAACCGAACCGTCGGCATCGAGGTAAAGCGCCCGCTCGTAGTGGACCGCGGCTTCCGAGTCGCGACCCTGGGCAGCCGAGAGTTGCCCGAGCTTCGTCTGCGCCACCGCTCCGAGCGGACCTCGGGTAATTCCGGACAGCAGCGTCCGCGCTTCGTCTGTTCTCCCTAATCCCTCGTTGACCGCGGCGAGAACAAGCGCTGGACCTTCGCCTGATTGAGCGGCCAGCTGGTCGAGCAACGACTGGCGTCCCAGTGAACGGTCCGCGCGCACCAGATCGCCGATTACTTCGGCGGCCTGCGCGCGTACGCTGTTTGGGGTGGTTCGCTCGCCGATCAACGCGACGATTCGGCTCACGGCCTCGGGCGCCTGACCGGCGGCAGCCAGCGCGCGAGCAAGCTCGAGTCTGTTCGTTGAATCGCCGGGGTTGGCGATCGCTAGCTGCTCTCTGAATTCAACCGCCGCCGAGTGGCGGCCCACTCTCGACGCAGTTTCGGCCGCGATCTGCAAGGCCTTGGGATTGTCGACCGACCTCTCTGTGAGTAGCTTGAGCAGCCGTGCGGCTTCCTCGCCTCGCCCGCGCCGCGCCTCAATTTCAGCAAGCCCTGCCATCACAGCATCGTCGGGATGGCTCGAGCCTATGGCCTGGCGATAGGCGTCATAGAGCAGGGCGTCGGCTTCCGCGTCTCGGTGTTCCGCAATCAGCAGGGCATAAGATTTGAGGCAACGTTCATGCAGGCTTCCCGAGGTTGTGCCGAGTTCAGTTGGGCCGGTATCGAGGCCGCAGTAGTGCCGGAGCTCCGCAATGCCCTTGGTCGCATCCCGGTCGCCACGCAACTCTATCAACGCCGATGCCAGCGGGAGCCACTCATAACGTTCTTGAAGCGCGTTTTCCTCTGACGCGAGCTTGAGGGCGGCCTGTTCCTGTTTGATCTCCACGATCAGGAGACGCGCCTCATCGAAAGACCGGGTGCGAATGAGATAGTCCAGAATTCTATGCCGCCAGTCGGCCAGCTCACGCCCTGGGTAGAAGACCTCAGTTCCGCTCCAATAGCCCTTCTCATACTCTTCAGTGCCGGCGACGGCGGCAGCCTTGTTTGACAACCGCTGATGCACGAGTCGATAGATGCCCGCCAACTGAGTTTCAGGCAGCAAGGTATCCTCGATAAGAAGCCGGCCGATCACCAGGTCTTCAGGCGTTCGAGAGATCACCCTTTGGAAGAAGGCCGCCTCTTCAGCCGCAAGCCCGGAATCGGATCGCGCGCGATTGGCGATCTCCCTCACCAGCGGTTTGATGGCGTCGATGTGGTCGTTGTGCGCCGCTTCCTTCGAGACCTGCCCTACGTAAGCAACCAGATAACTCTCGAGGTTGGGAAGCGATTCACGCAAAAAGCCGTTGCCGGCCATCACTTTCACATAGGTCGTCGCGTTCGATACCGGAGAACGGTCGTTGATCAACGCGGCCCAGGCTTGGACCGCTGCCTTGCGGTCGCCCCTGGCAAGCGCAGTCGATCCCTGCATCACGATGGTGTCAGGCTCACCCGGGGCAAGCTCGGCTGCAAGCGCAACGTGTTCGCCCGCGCGCTGCGGGTTCTTGCGCTCGAGGTAGAAGGCGGCGAGTTCCAACTGGGCGCGCGCAGTCGCCGGATGACCTTCGATTTCAGCGACAACCAGCTTGCGGCTGTCGTTCTCGCGGCCCACGATCCCGAGCCAGTAGGCGTAGTTTCTGGCGGCGACGAACCAGTCGTCTCCTGCCAGTGTGCGGTTGCGATCGACTCGCCGCCCGATCATCTGCCCGATTGGCCGCAGGTCGAGCGCAGTCTTGAAGAACTCGTCCGTCTCGGCCGAGGTGTCCTTTAAGAAGAGGCCGACTTCGCCGCTGCGCGACGCCACCCATGCCGGCTGCTGTCGGGCCCTGGTGATGGCGTTGAGTGCCATCTCCTTCTCGTTCTTCTCGACCAGGAAGTTTATGAGCTGAAGCTGATATGGACTATACGCCAGGGTGAGCCGCTGAATCTCGGGCCGCTTGCCCGAGTCGTAGAGCAGCGAGAGGTAACGTTCCACCCAATCAGTATTGCCCGCGCTGAGGTCGCCGCTCGCGCCTGCGTAGGCTCCGCGGAGTGACTCCAACTCGCGTGCCTGATCCCCCGCCAACCGATACTGAACGGCGATCTGGGTTTGATAGTCGAAGCGGCCCTTGTATGGGTCGCGCTTCATCTCCTCGCCCAGCACCTCGGCTGCCCGGGCGTAGGCGGCGTGACGGTTGTAAAAGGTCACCAGCGCGCGCAGCTCGTTGTAGTAGTTCTGATCCTCAGGTTTGGTGCGAGCCTTGAACGCCGCGTCTTTGAGCTGACGCTGGATCTGCTCCTCGACTTCCACCAGACCGGCCGAACGAGCGATTCCAAGGTAGCGGCGCATCTGCTCGGCCTCTGGATAGGCCGTCAGCTTTTGCGCTGTCGCGCGCAGCGCATCTGTAAGAGCCGCGGTCTCACTGACCGTCGAGTAGTCGATCACCCCTTTGCCGAAGTCGGAACGCATCGCCTGATCGAGAGTCGTGACGATCGCCCGAGCCTTGTAGCCGTCAGTGTCCTGAGAGTTCTGCGCGATAGCCTGATACTGCGCGCGCATCCGTTCCATTTTCTGAAAGGCAGACGGCGCAGGCTCAACCCGCATTAGCGACCTGACGTAGCCGGTCACGTGATCTCCGCTGACGTAGTCTTCCTTCAGGCTCTTTGGCAGCTTCGCGAAGCTCTCGTCGTAGATGCGCGCGGCTTCCGAGTGCAATCCCCACGACGCAAGCTGAGATGCGATGGTCAGCTGCGCCGCGATTTTGGAATTCTGTTTTGCCGCGAGGGCCTGGCGCATCGTCTCAATTGCCGGCTCGCGAAGGCCCTGCCGCACTTGAATTCGCGCGACCTCGATCAGCCACTGCGGATCGCGCCCACTGAGCGTCCATCCTTCGCGCAACGTGGCGATTGCATCGTCATAGCGCCGCTCGCGCGTGAGAGTTGAGGCGAGCGCCAGGCGGAGATCGGGTCGCTGCGGCTCGTTGACGACGGCTAGCCGATACTGGTCCGAAGCGCCGCTGAGGTTGCCCTGGCGGTCGTAGATGCGGCCGAGCACGACCTGCCAGCGATAATTCTTGAACGATTCCTTAGAGAGCTTTTCGTAGTAGCCGGTGAGCCGGCCATTGAGGTTGTGCTTTTCAGCGAATTCCATGGCGGTCGCAAGCCGGTCGTCGTCTTCCGGGTATGCATTGATGATCTCGATCTGCTGATCGAGCGCGTCTTCGAACTTGCCGAGGCCCGTCAAGGTTCGGATCATACCTTCGCGAAGGGACGCTACCCGCGATCGAGCTTCGTCGCCGCCCAATCCGGCCGCGCGCACATCTTTGAACGCTTCCTGGTAGAGCGCCGCCAGTTCGGGAAGCTTGTTCGCAGCGCCAAGCGTCTTCGCAAGCTCACCGAACACTTCGACGTCACCACGATTCTCAGCATAGAACGCGCGGAGAGTCACTTCAGCATCACTCAGTTTGGCGGCGTCGACTTGCCGCCTCGCCAACTGAAGAGTCAGGGTTCGCCGGTAAGTTCCACGCGCGCGCCCGAGAGTTCGCTTGATCAGGTCGATCGATCGATCTCGCATGCCCGCTCGCCAGTAGAACTGGGTCGATTCTTCGATCGCTCCCACGTTTGTCGGGTAGTCGGCCACCAGCTTGTCTATCACCGCGATTGCCGCGTCAGACTTTCTCTGTCGCTCCAGGAATGAGGCCAGTTGCAATCTATACATCATGGACTCGCGTTCGTCGCGAGCCACCGCGGCCAGCCTTTCACTGACCATCTGCTGGTCCTCCGGCCGAAGAATGTATTGGAAGAGATCGCGCACCGATTCCAGGAATGCGACGTCGGTTGAGCGTGAAACCTCAGTGCGCAGCATCGCCAACGCATCAGCGGCACGTTCACGTTCATTTTCATATGTTGCGTAGCCGACCACTAATTGCCAATCGTTCGGATGTTGGGAGTGCGCACTCTGATACGCGGCGGCAATCTTTTCCTGCAGGCCTTTGCGTTTTGAGAGTTGCGCGAGCCGCTTGGACACAGTGTCCCGTCCCTGACCCGGCTCCGGCAAGACCTTCACGTACTCCGCGATCGCCGAGTCGATGTCGCCCTTGCCTTCATATACGGCTCCCAGTCTGTAGGCATAGATGGCCGGATCTCCCGTCACGTCGCGTAGTTGCTTAAACGCGCGAATCGACTGGTCGTATTGATAGTAGTCCCAGAAGACCGTAGCGACCTCGAGATAGGTCTCGCGATCTCCGGGCTCGAGAGCGAGCAGCTTGTTCCACTGCTCAGCCGCGCGGTTGAAGTCGCCCATCTGCGCATAGATCTCGCCGGCCTTGATCCGGTACGGGTGGTCGGACGGGTGGATGTCAGCCATGTGCGTGCAGGCGGCGGCAGCCTCTTCGTAGAGCTTGTCGGAGGTCTGGCCGAGCGAACGCGCGATGTCGGAGAGCCGGGCAACGTACTGTGGCTCCCCGGGGTAGAGGGCGACAAGCCGGCGATAGGCGTCGAGGGCTTCGTCGTGATGGGAAAGCCAGGCCGCCGCGTCCGCCGCGAACACCTGATACGTCAAAGGAGCTTCAGGAGCCGACCCTGAGGCTGGAGAGTTCTTCAGCCGGGCTTGCCGGAAGCGGTCCCGCAACTGGTTTTGTTTCGACAGCCATGCCAGGTACGGCTCTCGAATCGAGCGGTCGGCGAAGTAGTACTCCGCAGAAAGCTTCTCCCATCGCGGGCGATCATTCTTCTCCAGATAGGTCACCATCCCACGCACGAAGAAGAGATTGCGAGGGAAATGAGTGTGGGCGTAGCTGTACAAATCGAACGCGAGCCGCTCATCCCAGTTCAGCTCGTCGCCCTCGGGAGCGGCCCCATAACCCGCGAAGCGGAGCAGGTATTCGGTTATCTCCTCTTCATCGAAGATGTCGATTAACTGCCGCGAGTATCGGCTGAGCTCGCCTCCGCGCTTCTGTCTGACGTACCAGCGCGCCAGCCGATGATGCCATGTATTCGAATCGAATTCGCGAATCGCCGAGTTATAAGCCTTCAACTGCTCGTTGACCAACTGGGCCTGCCCGAGCCACCGCAGAAAGCGCTCGTAGAGTCCCTCTTCCTTTGGGTGCTTCTTGACCTCGCCCCAGAAGAACGCAACTGTCTCAGTCTTCTTGTCATCCGCCGAAAGCGATGAGATGTAGCGCTCGAGTACCGCGCTGTAGTTCGGTTCCGATTTAGACGCGGACTCCGAGGGCTCGGAGGATTCGGAATCCTGAGAGTCTTCGGAATCGCTCTCCGTGTCGGATTCTTTCTGGCCATCGTCGCCCGGTTGACTCGGGTCCCAGGTGTCGCTGTAGGCCTCGAGTTTATAGTAGATCCGGTCGATTAAGTGTTCGACACCGGGGCCGTAGCTCCAATGCTTGGCCGAGATGGGAACCAGAGGCTGGCCCTTGGGCTGCGCTGCGGCGAGGCGGTCGAGGAGCCTCGCCAGTTCAGCACGCTCGCCAACGCGATTCTTGAGCGCAACCATCGAGTCGGCGATCCGCAGAGTGACATCGACGAAGGAGCTCGAGTCAGGGAAGCGTTGTTGAAATTCGCGGCCGGCTTCAATCGCAAGCTTATGCTCACCAAGCCCGGAAAAAATGTTCACAACGCCAAGGTACATCTCGCCCAGATGTTCCGACTGAGGGAATTCCTCCTTGAATGCCGTGAAGATGCGATAGGCGAATGCGCGATTGAAGTAGCCGGCGGCCGCGGTCTCCTCGGCGGCGAACTCCTGCGAGGGGTTCGTTCCCGAAAGGATCAGCGACAAAACGCCGTTCATGAAGCCGGGATGCTGATCGACTTCAGCAATATCCCGGTAGAAAGAGAGATCGCCACCGGCAACGCGAGTCGGCGTTCCCGAAGCGTCCAGCATCACCTTGAAGATGCGATAGAGCGCATTCTCGCGCTCCTTGCTTTTCGGCTCCAGCCCGCCCGCCAGGTATAGCGTGTAGAGGTACCTCGAAGCCTGATCATAATGGCCGATCGAGGAGTACATGCCCGCGATGGTTTCGAGCGTTGGACGAAGCCTGTTACGTTGCGCCGCTGCGAGTCCCTTCGAGCCGGGAGAAACGAGACTCTCGGCAGGGTGATCCGCCAGAGACGGACCAAACCCCGCCGCATTGGCTGCGTTCGAATCGAGATCCTGGGAGGCTACGATATCTGAGGCGTCCGGGATCTTGCCGACCAGCACACCCCGAGCTTCAAACTCTGCCAGGAGTCGAGCGGCCTGCGCATAGCTACCTTCGTAGGCGTAGATGCTGAAAAGGCGGCTGACCGTCTGAAGGTCTTTCGCGCCGCTGCGAACCTGTTCCTGAAGTCCGCGGCGCACGATTCGGTAGCGTCCGAAATGGCGCAGCAACTCGTAATAGTCGGCCGCGACCGCATGCGGCCAGTTGGGATCGAAGGCGGCGGAATAGACCTCTTCGGCTGCGCGGCGGTCACCGGCCGCCACGAGGATCATAGCGCGCGTTTTCAGGAAGTAGGCCAGGTCGGCGGGAAACCTGGGTTGAACCGATTCCAGAACGGAGAGCGCATCTTTGGATCTCTTTGCAAGTCGCAGCTCTTCGACGTAGTCCTTGACCGGCTGAATGTTCGACGGGTCGGCTGCCGTCAACTCCGCAAAGAAGTCAGCCGGTTTGAAGTCTTTCAACGAGCGAGAGCGAACGAGATTTGCGGCTCGTTTATAAATTGTTGCTCGCTCGCCGACGGGCAGAGCAGACGCCAGCTCGCGAAGGGTCGTGACCTCGTCGGCGTAGCGCGCGCGGCCGTCATAGAAATTCGCGAGCCTTCGAAGTGCGTCCGGCGACCGGCCTTTCAGATCGGCATACGCGGCCATTTCGCTGGCGGCCTGGTCGAACTGTCCGAGCCGCTCCGCAAGCCGCGAGGCGTTCACGCGAAGCCGGGCATCCTTCGGATACTTTGTCTCGAGCCCGGTGACGCGTTCAAGTGCGTCGGCGTAAGGCCGGGCCACCGAAGCACTCGAGCCAAAGAACTCTTCGTTAACGTAGAGGGCGCCATCGACGGCGGCTTGAGGAGCGCGGTTCGGGTCGGCTTTGCGGAGCGGGGCGCCCGCAACGTTTGCGGTGCGATCGCGAGCCGTTTGAGTTCCCTTGCCTTTGCCGGAAGACCTCTGAGCCGCGGCCTTTGATTTTGGCGCCCTCGCCTTCTGAGCGGCAACGAATGTCGCGGTCGCAAGCGAGGCCACCGAGAGAGTGATGATGAGTGCTACATAGATTCGTCGCATATAATGATTTCGTTTTGCGTTTTACGTTTCACGTTTTACGTTCTTTCGCATACGGTGCTTGGTCTCACGTCAAACGCAAAACGCAAAACGCGTTTCCTACCTTCCTATGACCTCAACCGCCACTTCAGTCGCGCTCGAATTGTGTGCGAAGTCTTCAGCCGTGATCTGAATTGTGTAGGTCCCCGATGGCAGTCCGCCAGGGATTCGCAATCGCCCAAGGCTCGACTTTGCCTGCGCATCCCACACCACCGGAACCGGCAGAGCGCCGAATATCCGCGCCGCAATTACTCGCGTGTCACTATCGGCCTTCACCGTTATCAGCAGGTCTTCGCCTGCGCGAACCGTCTTCTGATCCAAAGCGGCATGCAGAGTTGGCGGTCGGCTGTCGATCACGAAGTTCTTCTCTTCCTGGTACGCCCGGCCCTGTCGATCCACCAGAACAAGCCGGCAATGATAGACCCCATCGCTCATCTCGCGCGGCGCGATGAAGCGCGTCTCCCACACGTCGTCTCCCTCAATGTAGGTGAGCCGCTTCGTCAGTCCAAACGGAAAGACCGCCGTGACTTCGGTGATCGACTCGTCGGCGTGAACTCGAAGCACCGGGTCGCCGGGCCGGATGACCCTTGGCCGTAACAGCGAACGCGGCGCAGCAAGGAACGAAGTGTAGGGCGTCACGAACTTGTACTTCTTCGACAGCGCGATGATCTCATCGATGAGCTCTTTGGTCTCACCGGTCAGGGCTATCTGTCGAAGCAGGGCATCGACCCGCGCGCGAGCCCACATGCGGGGCAAGTGAGCGTGCTTGTCATCAAGTTGAGGAAAGTCGACCTGTTCCGTCAGGGTCACCGGTCGTCCGGCGGCGTTGCCCGCCAGCGTGAGCGCGCCAGGGCCAGGGCGCTTATATCGGCCCACGAAAGACAGCCTGGCGCCGTCATACGCGCTGGCTTCACTGTCGGGATAAACATGATAGAGGTTGGAGGCGTCCAGGTTCTGGAGCTTCAGCGACTCGATGGGTCTGCGGCCTATCTTGCTGGTGAACGACTTCAGCTTGAAGGCAAGGTCGTCAGTTTCACGCGTCCAGTCGAAGTACCCCTTCGTTGCGCGCGCCAGTTCCCCGAGGAGTTGAATGTTTGTATCAGCGCCGATCCCGAAGACATACATTCGAGCTCGGGTTCCCGCGTCGTTGGCCTTCTGAAATCGGTCGACGATCGAACGCGTCCGAGTGGTCGTGAGCGTGCTGTTCCCATCGGTGATCATCACGATCGCCCGCTCATTCCTCGCAGGCATGGCCTTGGCAAAGCGCGATGCCTGATCGAGCGCGGCACTCAGATCGGTGCCGCCCGACAGATAGCTGGACTTGATGAAGTTGAGAGCTCGATCGATTTGATCCGGCCGCGCATCGACGCCCGTGGGGCTGAATGTGAACACATCATCGTTGAACAGGATCAGGTTGAAAGAGTCTTGCGGTTGAAGCGAGCGGAGCAAGCCTTCGGTAGCTTCGTAGGCGCGATCGAGCTTGTCCCACTGCATCGACAATGACGTATCCAGTAGCACGAGCACCGACCGGGCAGGAGGCGGTTCGGTTTCGCCAGGCGGGCGGCCCGCTTCATTGAACAGAGCGGCGGCTTCGAAGTAGCCATCTGGATCTCCCTGGGCCAGCCTCGGATCGCGTAGTTCATCTGCCGTGATTCGCTCGGGTGCGCGGTAGGCAATGAACTCGAACGACGTACGCGGAACCTTTAACCCATAGCTGAATGCGAAGTCCTCCGTCAGTTGAGCATTGTTGGCCTCAAAACTTGCCGACTTGTACTGAGGTGAGTTCTCGATCCAGTTGAGCTGATAGGTCTTGCCTGCAGAGTTCAGGTCCGACATCGGGAAGCGACTTAATATCGTCAGTCGAATCTCCAGATGGCCGACCGCCTGCGTTCCGTATTCCGTCGGTTTGAATGGGAAGGAGAAGTAGGACTCGAGGTTGTCGACCCGCAGAAGCTCAGTGTATTCGAGTTCAAGACGTTTGGTGCCGTATGCGGGTATCGGCGACACCTGGACGGTGAAGGCCGTCCCAGCGCCGTCCTCACGTTCCTGTTTGAGCAGACCCGGATCAATCCGTTGAAGCGCCAGGTCGCGATATATCTCTTCAGCGCGACGCTTCTCGAGTATCACCCCCGGAATTCGCACGTCGCCATCCCACACGGCGAAGTCGGATATCGCGGCCGTCGTTGGGATCAAAAAGACGTAACGTCCCTCTAGTGCGCGCTCCGTTCGGTTGCCGAAGATCTGCATCACTCGCACGCGAGCGTATTGGTTATCGATAACGATCTGCAGGGACATCTCGTCGAGTGCGAGCACGGCCGGATCCGGCTTTTCCGTGGCTGAAGGGATGAGCACACCAGACTGCGCGTACGCGACAGGGGCAGCGAATAAGAGAAAGAGTAGAAGCGTCACCGTCTTCATCATAGGTTCAACTCTCAAAACTGCTTCACGAAGACCCGTCGCGAAAAAGCGCTTCACCAGGGAGGCGCATCGAACGCGGGAGGGAGCAGAGATCGGATTTCAAGGACTCTGGGCCTCTTGCGCTGAACTGGACTCGAAACTCTAACAAACTGTGCCTCGCCAGTGAATTCCTTCGCAGCAATGTTCAGGGCAAGGGGACACTTCCACGTCACTCGATCACCCTCTTCTCGATTCGAACCAGTCCGTTCAATGTGCCGGCGTATATGAATCGCTCGTCGCTCACAAGGGCTGTCACGTTCTGAGACGGAAGCCCGGAGTTGACGGTAATCCAGCTGCGGGCGCGGCTATTATAGATCAAAAGTCCGCGGTCCGCAGTTCCTACGCAAACCCGCTCCCCGTCTATAAGAATCGCATTCTGATTGACCTCGAATCGCCCAACCTCGGTTGCGGAACTCACCCACTCGCCGGTGGGCAGCAGAGCATCGATCCCTCCGCCGTTCGTGCCGATGTACAGCTTGCCGTCGGCTTCTGCCAGCGCGGTCACCCAATCGTGCGACAGGCCCGAGTTGGAGGTCTTGTAGGTGCGCACGACCCTCAGGCCCTCGAGTTCCACCAGCCCGGCCAGAGTGCCGGCGTACAAGCGAGATCCAGCAGCCGCCGACGCATAAAGATGATTGCTGGCAAGCCCGTGAAATGCCGTGATGGAGCGTGCGCGACCGCCGGCAATTTCACTCAGCCCTCCCGCGGTCGCCAGCACTATCGTTGTCTCGCTCGCAGAACGCGACGAGCTTGCGGCAATCGATACGTGCGCCACGGAGTCGTCTACTATGCCGCTCTTTTCTCTATTGAATAGACTCTGCTTCATCCGGCCGTCAAAGATTACAAGGCCCCGCGAGGTTGCCACGAGCATCCGATCTTCGCCGGGATCGAACCGAAGGAAGTTGACCTCGCGCACGTGGTCGTCTTCGATGTGTGAGAGCCGCTGGCTGCCGTCAGAAGAGATCACATCGATCCCGCGATCAAAAAATGCTACCCACAGACGCCCTGCTCGATCGAAGGCGAGACTTGTGATGTGCTCGCCGGTGAGAACACGGTCGGCCGCCAGAGCTTCGGCGACGGGATCAAACGCCGGGCGGCTTCCATTCTCGTCCCGCGCGAATGCTCCATTTTGAGTCAGCGCCCAGAGCTTTCCGCCGCCTGCGTAGACCGTTGTTGCAACTCGGGGCAGTCCGGCAACCCCGGCCGCAGCCGGACGTTCATTCGAGTCTCGAGTGCTTGCGGCGTTGCGGTCTTTAGCGAGCTCGATCAGCCCTCCGCCGAAGAGTCCCGCCCAAAGCTCTCCGCTACTGATCGCAAGCGAAGTGACGTTGGCCTGGCTCGAAAGCGGTTCAATGCGGCCCCCGTCGTCAAGGCTGACAACGCCGAAGTCCGTCGCTATCGCGATTGATCCGTTTGGCAGCGCAGCAAGACCCGTTACGTGAGGCGAAGGCAGACCGTCACTCACGCCGACGTGTTCGATGTGAGCTTCCCGCCAGATGTATAAGCCCTGGTCCTGAGTTCCAATGTAGAGACGAGATGCAACCGGCAGCAGCGCAGTGGCGCTCTTGAAATCGGCCCCTGTGGCCCCATTGACGGCGCGTGAGAAGCTCTCGCCATTGTATTGGAGCAGTCCGCCATCCAGCGTGCCAATCAGCAACTCGCTCTCGGTCGCTACAAGCGTGATCACTCGAGCCGCTCGTGGCTTGGTAAAGCGATAAGCCTTGAAACCGTTTCCGTCGAAGCCCACCAGCCCGGCCGCGGAGGTCCCGACGAAGAGTCGATCCCCAAACGCAGCGAGCGCCGTGAGGTCGTTGTCAGGCAATCCGTCGAGCGTGGTGTACCGACGCTTGACGTCGCCGCCGTCATTCAGCGCGACAAGGCCCCCGCTGGTCGCCAGGTACTGAGTGCCCTTGAATGTTGCGACGGCTCGTACGGCGGAAGCGTTCAAGCAGATCGTGTAGCCATCGGCAGGCGTGGGGCGCAAGTCTTTCGCTTCAACTTCGACTCTCATCGCAGCGTCCAGAGCTTCGCGCTTATCCAGGATTTGTGAGTTGAGTTTCGCGAAGTACAAAAAAACGCCCAGGACCGCGACGGACGCAAACAGCACTGCGATCGTGACGGCGCGCGCTCTGTTCGTTCTTGATGAGTCGACGAGATCTGTCATTTAGTAGTGATGTTGGTCCGCTTCGTACTACTGCCTGTGCCTTGTCCGAACCGACGCCTTAGATGCGCAAATAATCAAAACGATTCCTTACTGCAAACGAAATGATGAGAACACGGGGCCAGTTCGGACGCAAGCACGGGGAGGCCACAGAGTCTGCGAGTGGGAATCCCCATGGGCAGGATCCAGGATCTAGGATTTAGGATCCAGGATTTAGGATTTAGGATTTAGCTCCTCCCGATACTGGATCCCAAAACCTGGATCCTAAATCCTAAATCCTGGATCCTGGATCCTAAATCCTGCATCCTTGACTTTGCTACGGGGCGCCAATATAGTCAACAAGCTAATCAAAGATGTATGGCCGTGATTCGCCGTCTCAGTTTAGCTGTCGACAAGTCTTTAGAAGTCCGATTCAGGAACTGCCTTGAATCTTCCAAATGCGCTGACACTTTCGCGGATTTTTATCATCCCGTTTCTGGTCGTCGTCTTGTTGACGAAGTTCCCGAGCGACTGGGTAGGTGTGCCGCAGCAACTGCTCGGCCTTGCGCTCTTTGTAGGGGCTTCGGTTACCGACTGGCTCGATGGCTACATTGCGCGAAAGCGGGGTCAGGTATCAACCCTTGGAATACTGCTGGACCCCATCGCCGACAAGCTGCTGATCTCGGCGGCACTGGTCACCCTGGTAGAGAACCGGCTGGCGCCGGCGTGGGCGATAGTGATCATACTGGGCCGGGAGTTTGCGGTGTCCGGACTTCGCTCGATCGCGGCCGCTGAAGGCTTCACGATCTCGGCCTCCAAGAAAGCCAAGTTCAAGATGTTGTCGCAGGTCATCGCGATAACCCTTCTGATCCTGGGCAGCGTGCCGGGAGGTCCGTCGGGACTGCAGCCGCCTCCCCCGGTCAATCCCGATGTTTCGTTCGCCTCATTTCAGGAATCGAGTCGCATACTGACGGGATTCGTGCAGAATCGAGCGGTGACTATCGAAGGCCTTCGAGTGCTGTGCTACGGGGCCGGCCGGGCGATGCTGTGGATCGTCGTGTTCTTCGCGCTCTGGTCGATGTACGACTACTTCGTAAAGTTCTATGGCAAGGTGCGCGACAAGATCGAAGTGCGCGAGCGGCGCAAGATGCGGCTGCTCAGAAAGCGAAAGCGCCGGGCCGAGCGGCTGAGTGCAAGGATTGAGGAGCGGGAGAATGGGTGATGGGGAAGTATGGGAATGTGGGAGTATGGGAGTATGGAGTGTGTGAGTCCCAGAAGTTCTTGAGAATATCAGGGCAAGAGTCGTCGTATTTTACAGAAGTGCTTGAGAATAAATACAGAAGTGGTTGAGACTAGATTGTGGATTTACAGAAGTCCTTGAGACGAGTTTGAGGGGAAAAGAGACAGTTGCTGTCGGAAAATATTCCCAAGAACTAACCGTAGTATTCCGGGTTTCGTGGCCACCGAATGACTCCGATCATGAATGCAGCCCAGAATGCAATTGTATGAAACATGATTGCGGCATTCGAGCAAAACGGTAATGTGCCATACCGCAGATGCGCCACTTCTCCGAGATGGGCATTACAAGACCTTAGATAATGAGACGTTGAATGAGCACCGCGCAAGGAACAAGCATAATCCATGGGTCGCCGGTTCAAATCCCGCCCCCCCCCAGGCAAACCTGAGGAAGAGAGAGGAGACAATTGAAGCCGGCACCAAGAAGCGCGATATTCACGCATTCATTCTAAAAACTAGCGCGCTGTAGCAGGCTCGTGAAGCGCGGTTCTTGGCGAATACTATCCCAATGGGAAACGGTTTTCAAAAAAGTTACGTGCACATCCCGTTCGTCGTAAGCCTTCTCCAGCCAATCCAAGGCCTGATTCGTCTCTCCAAGTCCGACATAGATCAGTGCGATGTTAGAGGCGGGCACGTACCCTTGTTTTGAAAGTTTCTTCAATTCACCAAGCACCTTCTCGGCCTGCTTTTTGTTGCCTGAAACTGCATAGGTATGGCCCGCCAATGAAGACGCTTCGGTATTGCCTCCGGAAAACTGTAGCGCTTTTTGTGACTCAATTAAGGCTTCATTATACATGCCCTTTTGCTCATAAACCTTCCCGAGGAAGAGATGAGTAAGCCAGAGGTTCGGCTCTATATCGAGAGCCTTGTCCAGTTGATGTATGGCCTGGTCGTACTGGCGCGCCTCAAAGAGAAACTGTCCCATTATTGAGTTAATGATAGGCGAAACCGGATCAAGCTCCAGCGCCCTTCGTACTTCTATTTCCCCTTCTTCAAACCGTCCACTGTTATATAAAAGATGAGCGTATTTGAAGTGAGCCAGTGGATTATTTGGATTGAGATCAATTGCTCGCTTTAAATGGCTTTCGGCCTTCGCCCAATCCCAGTCAAACCAGAAGCTGATACTTCCCATCGAAACATGAGCTTCCGGTAGTTGGGCATCAATCTCTAAGGCCCGCGCCGCCGCCTGCTTTGCTTTCAGAAAGGCCTCACGCGGAGGCACATCGCTGTTGAGCGGAAGTGTACCGTAGCAGTCGCTCAATCCCACAAAGGCGAGCGCATAGCCAGGGTCTCCTTCCGTGGCCTGTTGGAAATAATCTATACTCTTCTTTACCGCCTCCGGCGTGAGCTTGTTAAAGGAGACACGCCCCTTCAGATATAGCTGCCAAGCCTCTGTATTCTCGGTATAGTGTTTAGCCACCACCTCTCTTTCTTTGCCGGTCAGCTTCGACACAAGGCTTTCGGCCACCCGACCTGAGATCGAATCTTCAATTTTGAAGATACCGGTAAATCTATCATCGAACTTCTCTGCCCATAGCGTCGAACCATCCGCGACCCTCACCAGCTGAACCGTAACCCTGACGTTTTCGCCATCCCTGTGTATGCTGCCTTCAAGAACGGCTTCGACTCCAAGTTCCCGCCCGCTGTCGGTAGGCTGCTTC
This sequence comes from Blastocatellia bacterium, assembly GCA_036003885.1. GTDB lineage: Bacteria > Acidobacteriota > Blastocatellia > UBA7656 > UBA7656 > DASYSA01. Next base: position 16,664 of record DASYSA010000012.1, read on the forward strand.
GGCTCATTATCATATTTGAGGACCGCGCTCGTCGGCCTGATCTTGATCTCACGGAGGTTGCTCAGCCTGGTAATGAGCGAATCAGCAATTCCGAGCCCCATGTATTCATCGTCGCCCGAGCCTAACTGCCTGAAGGGAAGTACTGCAAGTGATTGAATCAGCAAGGTACCCGGTTGTCTCTCCGTCTTTTTTGAGAGGCCAAGCCACGAACCTAACGCCAGAAGGCTGATGACCACCAAAATGGTAAGGCCGCCGAGCATGAGTTTGAGACGGCCAGAGGAAATGCGCGTCGCTGGCAGGGCCTTGATTGCATCATCGGGTGAAGCGTTCTGCTCCTGAATCAGAATAGTCGATTGTGTGTACTTTTCTAAGATCAGGTCTTGGCCTGCATTATCAAACTCCTCTACGTCTGCCTCGAACCGGTAGCCTCGTCCAGGAACCGTAACGATGTATCCCCGCTCATGCGGGCTTTCGCCTAGTGCTTTCCTCAACGCGGAGATATGCAGAGGCAAGTTAGACTCCTCGACATCGCTATCGGGCCAGAGCATCCCCATAAGGTCATCTTTCTCAAGCACCCGGCCGCGATGCTGTACTAAGGCTAGCAGCATATCGAAAGCCTTCGGCTTGAGAGGCACAGCCTGTCCCTCGCGCATCAGCTGGCGCTTTTCCGCGTCAATGCGAAAGGGTCCGAACTCGTAGAAATGCCTCGTCAGCATGCTCATAGTCGCTGTTTAAGAAGATTAAGAACGTATATGTGCGCTATTCAAGACATTAAGAACGCCGCTCGCCGATGATGAGGCTCGACTTCATCAGGAACACAGGCAGTGCAAATTACGAAACTGATTATAGCCGCTGTCTGATGAGCAAGGCAAAACGATCGGAGGGATCCGTGAAGGAAAAGAGAATAAAAATCACAGTAGATAGTTATGAAGTCCTAGTCACAAAGCAGCGCGGGAGCTCCAACCGCCTGTGGTGCTCAAGCTGTGGCAAGCAGGCAGCCGTAATCAGTTTGAATGATGCTTGTAGGTCAGGGTTGACCATAGAGGCGGCTCAACGGGAGGTGGAGAACGGGCGGCTTCATTTGATCAAAACGGTCGTTGGGCCCTCATTCGTTTGCTTAGACTCGCTAGTACGGGCAGCTTCAATAGTTCAGGCTAATGACCCGCCCGTAAATCGCATTCACAGAATTCTCAATCAATCTGAAAGAGAGGAAAAATGATAAACAATCGAAGGAAGTATACCGCTTTAGTCATGGCCGTGCTTTTGTCCACTTTGGGCTTAGCCATAGAAGGTCAATCTCAGGAACGCGGCCCGATGAAGAAGGCTCTAGAGGGCTCGTGGAGAGTCACGGCAAGACCGGGGCCGAACCGCCCGCCCTTTGTCCCTGAAACGATTGAAGTGCTTGCCACCTACGGCGCGAGCGGAGGGTACGTCGTGACAGACAGCCTCGAGCCTGCAAGCGGACATGGTTCGTGGGAGTTTACTGGCCACGGGAGATTCAACGCCACCCACGAAAAGTTCCTTTTTGATCCTCAGCGTCAACTCATCGCAATATTGCACGTTCGGTCAAAAATAACTCTCAACTTTGACAACGACGAATACACGTCCGAAGAACTGGTAGAGATAAGACAATTCCCCAGCGGAGCTGTACTCTTCGCTTACGCTGGTGCAACTGCTCTTGGCAGGCGAATAAGTGTGGAACCGATAGACTGACGGTAGGGGCAGCAGCCAGCGCGAAGAGTATCAGGGTTATAAGAGGGAGGATAGACCGCTGACCAAGCGACCGTCTAGTTAGCGGTCTATCTACCGTTCAATCAACTTTCCATCTAAACGGCGCCTACCTCAAGTGGGTTTAACGCTCGCTACAGGGGAGGTGTGCCCGCACGACACCGGACAGGCTTAAGTCTGCGCCGTAGGAGAGACCATGTTAAAGAACATTACACGGGCGGCAGCCCTTCTGCTCGTAATACTGACGACCAACTCTATCGCGCAAACTAGCAAGACCCACGAGTCATTCAGTAAGGCGGGGGTAGCGGCGTTTGCCTATTTTGAGGAAATCCAGGCGCAGAAGTTCGACAGCTATCTAAGGGCCCTCCGCCCGGACAAGGTCTCGCCTGAATTCAAGGCCAAGTTCATTGCTACACTCCCCGAACAAGATATAGTCAGCCCCTCTGCTGAAAACCGGGCTAAGTTGGCCACTGTTGAGCCGATCCTGAAGTACCATGACCGCAGCTCGATCATTGACCTTAAGGTCATCAGATTGGGGCAGCCGTTGGTTCTATTCGTGGCAGGGGCGATCGTGCTGATTTCCGAGGAAGCTCTCGACCTGTTTACTGCCCGAGAATTGCAGGCCGTAGTCGCTCACGAGTTGTGTCATGGTTATTTCTGGAATGAATGGCAGCAGGCCCGCCTGAATAAGCAGTCTGACATTATGCAAGAGATAGAGCTACGCTGTGACGGGTTAGCGCTAATCACGATGAGCCAACTCGGGCTCGATCCATCGCAACTCATATCCGCCATAAACAAGCTGACGAGGTCACACAAGGGTAAGCTCATCAACGGGGATTTCTACCCGCCCTCGGAAGAGAGGATCCAGTTTATTCGTGCGATGATCGAACTAGTGAAAGGGAAAGGACCAGCGTTTGGCTCGATCGCCCGCAGGTAATGAAGTGTCGACACCTTCATGCAACCCCGGCCGATACCACGCCAAAGCCGCGTTATGAGTAACCGGAATTAATCGGTTCGAAAGGTACGCGGCGCTATTGGAACTCCCAAGCATCAAAGCGTAGACAAGTGCTGAAGGGGTGAGGCGGTTGGCCTCGACGTGAACGTGATCTATCTGACTTTTTGACTATCTGTTCAATAGTGAACAGACAGGATCGCTATCAGTGGGTATAGTTGCTCACCAAACTACAATCAGGACTTTTTTGTGAAAGTTGGATTCCAGCGCAAAAGCAGTTCAAAACGAGACCTTAAGGGCAAGGCCGAATTAGTCCCGGAGACGAAAATCAAATTCGTCATTATCTACAATGCTTAACTCTAAAACCATTCGTGAAGCGGTCCTTGTAGTTATGCTTGTGTTGGCCCAAACACTGTTGGTCTTGGCCCAGGGGGGAGCGACCGCGCAGCTTTCGGGCACAGTCACTGACCCTACTGGCGCGGCAGTCATCAATGCCAGAGTGACAGCGCGGCACAGAGCGACAGGATTTACCCGAACCGCGCGGACTGTGGACACGGGGTACATATTGACTAACCTGTCGGCTGGCGCCTATGAAGTCACGGTCGAGGCGCAAGGCTTCGCGCGTTTGCAAGACCCAAGTGTGGAACTGACAGTGGGGCAGCAGGCAACACTGAACCTCAAGTTGAAAGTGGCGGCCGCTGCCGAAACGATGACGGTGGACCAATCAGCCAGTGTCGTTGAGACGACGCGAACCGAGCTAAGCGAGGCGATCGAGGAGCGGCGGATTCAGAATCTACCGATTAACGGACGACAGCTTTTAAAGTTCGTGCTGCTGACGCCCAATGCAAATCCAGGGCGCAGCGACCAAGGCGATTCCGGGCGGCCAGGCGAGTTTGACCAGATCAGTGTCTCGTTTGCCGGCCTGTCTGAATCAGCGTCGCTGATTACAGTGGACGGCGCTAACAACATCAGCAGAGTCTTTCAGCGGTCACGCTCCGCGCCCTCGCAAGAGTCGGTGCGGGAGTTCCGCGTTCGCACCACAGGCTACGGCGCCGAGTATGGGATGGCGGCCGGCGCGGTCGTAAATATTGCCACCAAGTCGGGAGCGAACGACCTCCGCGGGTCCGTCTACTATTTTCTACGCAACGTTGCTTTAGATGCGCGCAACACTCTGGCTCCCCCCGGGTTCGATGAGTTGAAGCAGAACCAGTTTGGTGGAACGCTCGGGGGGCCAATTGTTAAGCAACGACTGTTTCTGTTCGGCAATTACGAAGGGCAGCGACGCGAGGAGTCGCCCTTTTACTCGACCGTGTTGCTTGACAATCTCGGCGCCATCAATGCAGTCAAAACGTCGCTTGGTCTGCCGCCCGAAGTGCTTCAGGGAAAGTTGCGCAAGACACACTATGACAGCGTGACACTGCGGGGCGACTACCAGGCTAGAGCGAGCGATCAATTGTCTTTGATCTACCGTTTCCGCGATGACCGCGATACCAACCTGGGCTCGAAAATTGAACAACAGAGCGCGCCCTCGAACTTCCGCAACGCTGATATTCAGGACAACGCCCTGGTGGCTGATTGGACCTCGACGCACGGCACGGCGTTAGTCAACCAGGCTCTGTTCCAGTATTCACATCATACGTTTGACTATCCAAGCATCTCTTTTGAACCTTTGTTATCAGTCGGAGACCAGTTTAATTTGGGTCGTGCGGGGTTCCAGCCCGACGTGACCCGCGAGACGATGCTCGAGTTCGCGAACACCGTCAGTTACGTACACGGCGCACACAACATGAAGTTCGGCAGCAACATCAATCATACGCGCGCGTTCTTGTTCGATGACCCGTCAGATCCTGCCTTTGTGGTCTTCCCTAATCTGGATGCCTTTTTAGGCAGGTTTCCGTTCGGGCCCACACCTTTAGCCGTCGTCTTCTCTTACAGGGCTGGGCCTGATGGCACACGCCCTCCTGCGCCTCCAAACTTCGACCGCCCGGCCAATCGGGGTATAGCTATCTTCGATCAAGCCAGCCGAACGAGCGACAGCCAAACGTACTTCGCGTTGTTTACGCAGGATCAGTGGCGGGCGACGCCAAAGCTGACGCTGAACTACGGCCTGCGATGGGATGTGGATCATCTGCCCGAGTCTGCATCTGAGACCTACTACAAGGCGTTTCAGCCACGATTGGGCCTTGCCTACAGCACGCTGACGGATCGAATCGTGTTGCGCGCGGGCGCGGGTATTTATCAAGGACCGTCCGGCCTGGGCGGCCCACTGTTCACGCGCATTCTGGGGCAGAACCCCACGCTCGGACCCGTTCGCCCAGAGGAGTACAACTCCGTTCCCGGCGCACTGCTGACACTGCAGTTGGGAGGCCCTGCCCTTGCGATCCCGGCTTTTCTCAATTTTGTCCATACAGGGGTATACCCAACCTTGACCGGCCCCGACTTTTTGCCCGCCCGTAACTTCTTCCTGACTGGGAATCGAAAGAATCCGCGCGCGCTCTATACCTATCAGTGGAATGCGCAAGTTGATTTCAGTCTCACCCAGGAAATGATACTGACAGTTAGTTACGTCGGCGTGCGTGGTCTGAATGGCTTCATAGCTTATTTGTTGAACGTAGCTCCGGCGGCATTCAAACTGCCGAACGGCAAGAATGATTACTCAATCGCGCCGGGTGTGCCCTTCCCCTTGCCCCGCCTTCTTAATGAAAGGGTCTCTGCGCTCTCGCTCTTTTTTAACCAGGACGGGCAGTCAATCTATCATGGCGGCACCGTGACGTTAACCAAACGGTTCAGCCGGCTATATTCGTTCACAGCAAACTACACGTGGTCGAAGGCGATCGATAACGTTGGTAACGGTACGATGACTGATGCGCCGGAAGACCCCTATCGTCGAGACCTCGAACGTACACGCTCAAAGCAGGATGTGTCGCACCGGTTTGTGGCAAGCTTTACTGCCGAAGGGCCGGAGAGAACCTGGTTGCGCGACTTCAGATTCTCCTTCATCGGAAATACCAGCAGTCCGCAGTACTACACGCTCTATGCCGGGGATGATGTTAACCATGATGGCAACCCGCAGTCCGACCGCGTGGGCACGGTCGGACGAAACACATATCGTGGGGATCAGTTATTGAATTTTGATGTCCGGGTGTCGAGACAGTTCCGAATATCGGACCGAGCGCGCCTCGAAGCGGTTGCTGAGGCCTTCAACCTGTTCAACACTCTAAACGTGACCGACATCAATACTACCTATGGCGCTCGGGATTTCTCGGCGGCGGAGCCGCGCAGATTCGGCGACAAAGCACCTGCGCCTTCCCGAGATTTCGCCGCGATCCGCGCCATCGCACCGCCGAGGCAGATTCAGTTTGCCTTACGACTAAACTTCTAGCGCGCCGGCACGCGGCCGGTAAGCAATGACAGGATCGGGATGGTTGATTGCGCCCTACGCTTAGGCTTCTCGACAGGGCGTGTACATCACAACCCTCTGTTGGGCTTCCCTCCAATTCGCCTTAGGGACGTCGGGATCGGAGCTAATCATTCGCAATGCATAGAGAAAGTTACTATCGATGAGGTGATCATCATCGGCGAGCGCCTCTTCGAAAGCTACGTCAGGCCGCCCATGCCCCCAGTATAAGTGCGCAATGTAGAACTCACAATCTTCGCCGCTCGTAAATCTACTACGGCCCTACGACGACGAGCATCGATTCCGCCAATCTCGTTCTCAACGACTCTTGGCATGTTCTCAAGGACTTTTGTGTATTCTCACGGATTTCTGTAAATCAAAGAGTGGGGCGATACTCCCATACCCCCACACTCCCATACCCCCATACCCCCACACCCCACACCCCACACTCCCACACACTTCACTTCTTCTCGCTGCTCACCAAAGAGCTAATAAGGCCAAAGTTTCCTACCGCTGATTTCGTTTCAACGTAGATTCCATTGGCCCGAAACTCGGTGAAGCTGACCGAGGGCTGAAGCCGGCCCATCGCCTGTTTGACAGGCTCCTGTTCGAGCAACTCACTTGAGCCGTCGGTTACTCTTGTCAGGCGCGAGATCGCCAGTATCATCTCACCCGCCTCCCTGGCTTCGGGCCTGTAAGAGATGATCGATGCGCTCGCCGGCCGCAACGCAATTACTTGCTTGATTCCGTTGTCGCTCATCATGCTTTCGCCGCTCGATTCAGCGTCGATCATCCTCGCTATCTGGTCGCGAGTACCCAGGAGGAGAAACTCCTTAACGAAAGCTGCCGAGCGGCCGTCAGGTCGGGTTGAGCCAACAGCAACTTGTTCTCCTTTGTATTCGGTTAGCGAAACCTTCGAATGGTCAACCGTGAGGTAGCGATCTACAACTGGTGACACAATAGCCCTGTTCTTCACCCGCAGCAGCATGGCCGTAGGCTCGGATTCGGAGAACCTTACAAACACGATGTCGCTTCCCAGCGAATCCTCGAGCGAATCTCCCGCCTGCAGGCCGAGTTGCTTCCGGAAGCTCAACACAAACTCCCTCAGCGCCAGGCCGGCTACAATGTCGAGTTGCGGCGACAGCTCCTTGAGCACGCGCTCCGGAAGTTCCCCGGCTGCTTCCACGCTTATAGACGAGAAGTCCTCGGCCGAATGAGGGATGAATCTGAGCGCCTCAGGATCGGCTAAGGGAGCTGGTTTCAGGGCCTGAGCCAGTCTCTCGGCGACCTGCGGACGGAGGGCAGTCAGGTACCTCTCAGTCACGCCTTCGGACTCGAACTCGGCGCCGTAGAAAAGACCCGCAGCCGTCTGCTTCGACATGTGACCAAACAGGCTTGCGATCGAGTCGATACGGTCAGCATCACTCGTGAACCGCGTGGATACGAGTGCAGATCCGAAGGTCACAAGCTTTGCGATACCCGATTCGGTGACGTAAGCGAATACGGATGTGTTGTGATCTACGGTTGGCCGCATCTGCTTGAGCGTGGCTTCGTCGGAGATCCTCGGAGATCGGCCGGCGATAGCGTCCAGGCAGGACTTCGCGGCCGAGCGGTTGTTGGCCACCAGAGCGACACTGCCTGCAGAGGCAGCCACCAACTGGCGTTCGCGCCGCGGGCCCTGAAATATCAACAGGTTTGTACCCTGGTAGTCCTCGGTCTGCTGGGATACGGATTCCCCGTAGATTCGTTTAGCGAGCACCGATGCCAGATCGCCAAGCAGACGAGAGGTGATATCCGGAGCGGCATGTGTTTCGATCAGGAGCGCCACGTGCGGTCTGATGTTGGTGCTCTCGTCTTCGCCGCCGGTCTCGGCTTCGATATCGGTGACGACAAGGGCTAACTGGGCGCGGCTTGCCACGACAGCCTGCTCGGGGCCGATTCCGGTGCGACCCACTAAATCGGCGGCGAAGCCGATTTGTCTGAGCTGACTGGAGAGGCCCAGGGCCGGCGCCAGTTCCCGCCACGCCTTCGTATCAGTCAGGCCGTCGACGACACCCGGCAGACTGTCGATCTCCAGAAAGGCAAGCGCACTCGCGGGGACATAGCGGTCCATCGGGGTGCGAGGCGGCTTACGCAGCGCAACGAACAACACGATCACTCCGGTCGCAAGAATGACCGTCAGGATCACGACGCGTTTGAGGGAGAATAGCTCACGGAGATTCATCGCGAGGAATCGTACCACGGGAAGGGAAGAGTGGGAGAGTGGGCGTATGGGGGTGTGGGAGCTTCCTGCGAAATCGAAGCGATTCGCGAACGCTTCGCCTCAGCCCAACGCAGGCCGGTACTCCCAAGCTGCCATACGCCCACACCCCCATACTCCCATACTCCCATACTCCCACTCCCCAACTCCCCCACTCTCCCATCTCCCACCCCCGTGCTATAATCCGCCGTAGCTCCCGACCAGAAGCGGAAAGTGAGAACTCTCTTGAACCAGGACGTGATGAACTGTCCCGGCTGCAACCGCACGACTCCGAGCGGCCGTGCCGTCTGTATGTACTGCGGCGCTACCCTCCCTGTCACGCGGATTGAAGCCGCACCACATCAGCGCCACCTCGATCACGCTGAACTCGCCTTCAACACGGTGATCGACCCGGCCAGGTCGCGAGTGGACGCTCAAAGCGAAGTCTCACTTGCCTCGGCGCTTCAGTTGGAACCGGCCGAGGCCCGCGCCTTCATCGTCAGCGAAAAGCGAGTGCCGATCGCCAGAAGCAAGACCCGGCAAGAGGCGGAACTGATTGCCGCGCTGATGCGGACCTGTGGCCTGGGCGCTGCCGTTATCGCGGATGAAGACCTGCAACTGGGCAGAGACCTGATCAGGGCTCGACGGATAATGCGCAGTCCGGACCATCTCGACATTTACCACTCCTCCGGCCACGTCACGGTCGCTCTGGCGGAAATTCGGTTGCTGGTTGTAGGTGCACTTCACAATACGCGCGTCGACTTCACAGAAGGCATTTCCCGGGCAAGGGGCAACTCCGGTGCACTCCTGGACACCTCCGAATTCCGCACCGGCGAGATGGTGGTCGATGTGTACGCGATCAACCTGGAGCAGAGCTTCCGTATCAAGGCGGATGGATTCGACTATTCGGGGCTGGTGTGGCCCTTATCATTCAGGGCTGAAGTGAATTTTCACACCGCCATCGCCGGACTCCACGGTGCGGCTCCACAAGCGAAGGTCGATGATGACTTCGCTCGCGTTCGCGGGTTGCTTGCGCGAGCGTGGCCAGAGCGTTCGCGCGTTGAGGCTCGCGGAATAAAACGCGAGGGCCTGTCCTTCCGTCCCGTAGCTCAAAACAGCGTGATCGGAGATAACCGTGACCAATTTGATAGATATTCGAGATTGATGTTCTTATCTCAGGCAGGGAGTTGAACACCAGGTTCAGGATCGGATCCGTGCGGCTTTTGGCTCCAGCTACGCGAAACTCTCAAGTCATTCGAACGACGAGTACGGACGTGTTGTCCTCGCCCCCAGCCGCGTTTGCGGCTACTACCAGCTCCTTGGCAGCGGCATTCGGGTCGGGATTGACCAGCAGGATGTCCCGAATCTGATCGTCGCTCAGCATCCCATTCAAACCGTCGCTGCACAGCATTATGATGTCGCCGCTGCTGAGACGCCGCCGGATGATGTCTATTTCGAGGTGTTCGTCCGCTCCGATGGATCGGTAGATGACATTGCGATAAGGGTGTACGCGGGCTTCGGAGCGCGAGAGGTTGCCGGTGTTGATCATCTTCTGCACCAGCGAATGATCTTCTGTCAGTTGCTCGAGGCGGTCACCTGATAACAGGTAGCAGCGGCTGTCACCTACGTGCGCGATGCTCAACACGTCACCTACGATCATGGCTACCGTAGCGGTTGCGCCGAGGCCCCTGGCTTCTGTATGCGCGCGCGCATAAGCCATTACTTCCCGGTTAGCAGCGACGACTGCAGTCCGAAGCATCTCTGTCGTAGCCATTTCGTTTCCGTCGGCTATAGCTAACCTCAAGCCTCCGGTGTGAGTGGGAGCGGCGATTCGCTCCTCGCGCGTCGACTTGAGAGAAGCGGAGATCAGTTTTTCGGTGACCCATTCGGCGATTGCCCGGACTGTCACTCGCGAGGCCACCTCGCCGGCTGCTTCGCCTCCCATGCCGTCCGACACTACGTAGACGCCTATCTGTGTCTGAACCGACTCGTAGTATTGAGTCAGGTTCAGAGCCAGCACGCTGTCCTCGTTCAGCTCTCGTACCAGGCCAACGTCAGTGAAGTGGCCTGACTGCAGGACTTCGGGAAGGTTGAGAGCCATCAGAGCTTCCCTTAGCTCGTCGACGTTTTGAAAGCGATCGACCGGATCTTCAGCCAGAGTCTTGGAAAGCAGGCGTTCGAAGTTCGGAATCACCGTTGCGACCGGGTAGAGGCTGGCGCCTTCTCCAGCCGCGAGGCTTTCGCCTGCGAGCAGGAATTGCAGAATGGCGCCTATCGAGTAGACGTCGGAGCGCGGATCATAAATCGCGCCTTCGTCGAACAGCTCCGGAGCGGTGTAGCCGCGACTGGGATAGACGGGAGCGTCTTCAACCAGGGTGCCGGCTTCGCGGGCCCGGTCGAATCCGATCAATCGTGACCGCCGGTCGTAGTCTATTACGACGCCATAGGGTTCAAATCCGTTGTAAACCCAGCCGTTGCGGTGGAATGTCTCGGCCAGGGAGCAGAGCTGCAGTCCGATAGCGCGGGCTTCCTTCTCGCCGATCTGTTCCAGATGGGCTATCGCCTGTCCCTGAATCTGCTCGAACACGACATAGACGCTGTCCCCTTCGACGCTTTGTTCGACCGGCTTGAAGAGCCCGAATCGCTCGAACGCCGGGGCTGCTCCTTCCAGGCTTCCCGAGACCTGTCCTCGGATTGAGCCGCTTATCTCGGAAAGGCCTGCCTGCGACTCGTCCGCCGGCAGGTGCTGCTCGATCACCGTGTAATTGGAGGGAGCAGCGTCTTCGGACGCAGCAGACGACGCCGAGTATGCGTTGTAGGTAGGCGCGGTCCACAATAATGCGTCGAGGGTGAAGCGGCCGGCTATGAGATTGCCGCCGTCGGAGGGAACTGGCGGGGGAGGCGAGGGCACCAGCATCGACCCCAGCTTTGAACCACACGTCTGGCAGAAGCGCGCATCCCGCTCATTCTCACTTGCGCCACAGTTCGGACAGACCTCGTTGGCATCCTCTATCGGCTCGACCATAAAGCGCCTTAGAATACCACAAGCTACGGGTAGTTTGAATGCGAATTACATAATGTGGCATACGAGATTGAGTGCTGGGACTCGGAAACAGGCGTTGCTGCCGGGGCTTCCGGGGCCTGCCGGATCGCACGCCGAAGCGTCAGGGCTTCCTCCTCAAAGGGGATCACGCAGACCTGAAAACTGTTTTCTCTTTGACATGGGTTAATCCCGGTCGTTATGATTCAACTTAGTCCCCGCTACTTGAATGCGCCGCAATGAGAAGTTGACCTTCACCCAGCTGGTGTAAACCAGTGAAGCTGTGCAAGATTAATGAAACCTGCAGACTTCGAGGGGCGTAAGATTCGGTTGTAGAATCACCCAACATCCAAAGTATTGGAGGAGATCCCTTTCCATGCAGATAAGTCGCAAGAAGAAGATTGTCATCATTTCGGCCGCCGTGATCGGCCTGGCTACCATAGTTATTTTGTCTCGAGCGATTCGCACGCGGGAGGGGGAGGCGGTCCAGAGTGGGAAAGTCGAGCGGCGACCGCGTCTTGAATCAAAGGTAACGGCCTCTGGAGACATCCGCCCGGTCAGGTATTACGATCTACAGGCAGAAGTCGCCGGCCGCGTCGAGCAGATTTTTGTTAGCGAAGGCGACGTGGTTAAGAAGAACCAGCCCCTGGTTCGTGTCGACCCGACCCAGCTCTCCTCGCAGGTAGCCGCATACCAGTCAGGTGTTCAAGTGAGTCAGAGCGACGCCGCCAATCAGCAGGTCGCCATCCAGCAGGCTGAGAGCAGCATCAATCAGATGAAGGCCAGCCTGAACCAGGCCGAGTTCGAGCTGGAGCGCAGCAAGGCAGACTTCCAGTTTGCCGAAAATGAGTTCAATCGCTATCAGCAGTTGGTCGAAGCCGGGCTGGTGACCAAGTCGCAATTTGATTCGGCCAAAACGCAGTACGAGCAGCGGAGAGCCGTGGTGCGATCCAGCGAATCACGCGTTACCCAGCTCAAGGCCCAGGTTAGGGACGCCGAGCTTGGTGTCGACCGGGCCAAGTCGACTTTTGACTCGGCGCGGGCTCGGGTCAAGCAATCCCAGGCGCAACTGGACATACAGGCAGATCAGCTCAAAAAGACCACCAAGTACTCACCGATTGATGGCGTGGTCTCGTATCTCCCGGTAAAGGTCGGCCAGTATGCGGTCGCGAACTTCTCAGTGACGCCATTGCTGACTGTCGCCGACATGTCGCAAATTAACTCCGAGATCAAGGTAGATGAGACTGACATTGCCGATGTTCAACTTGGCCAGAAGGCAAAAGTGAAGGTTGATGCCCTGGGCGAGATCGAGATCGATGGTGAAGTGATTGAAAAGGGAGCGTCGGCTGTCACGCGCTCGGGCCAGGCGACAACATCGTCGTCTGCCAGCACTCAGGAAGCGAGAGATTTCCTGGTAAA
>DASYSA010000013.1:0-10255 GCA_036003885.1 Blastocatellia bacterium
TCAACTACCAGGAATTATCACCGGATTTGAATATCAAACCTCTGGCGAAGATCTCACCGGTCTCTCGCTGGTGACCCGTTGTACGGTCGAGTGTTTATCACCGCCGCGATTTGCTAGCCTACCGAAGGGGAGCTGATGGGCCTGCAGTGGCGAGACTTCGATGAGGAGAAGCAAAGCCTCGCGGATGCAGGAAAAACCTCTTGAGCCGAGTTACGGTTTGAACTAATATGAACGCCGTGCCTGACTAGCGCCGCGCTCAAGCATCCGCCATCAGGTCCAAGCGCTTCGCCGGTCTGTTCCCCGCGAAACGACAAACGCGGAACGCGAAACGCGAGACGCGAAACGACAATGTGGACACCATGAAGAAGAAGAAACTTATGGCCGCTATGGGTTTCATCGTCGTCCTGGCCTGCATTCAATTTCTAACGGCACGGGCCGAGGCGCAGCGTGAGCCGTTAGGCAAGGTCGATTTTGTCGGGGACATCCAGCCAATATTTCAGAAATACTGCTATCAATGTCACGGGCCCAGCCAGCAGAGTGCGGGGCTTCGTCTCGATTTGCGAGATTCCGCTCTTGCAAAAGTAATCCTCCCAGGCAAAGCTTCTGCAAGCGCACTCTATCAGCGCATCGCCGGCCTTACGGATCAGGCGCGGATGCCGATGGGCGGACGCCTTGACGCAAGGCAGATCGCCTTGATCAAAACCTGGATCGATCAGGGGGCCGTGTGGACTGATGAAGCCCGACCAAAAACCGGTGAGGCCGCGCAACATTGGGCATTCATCGCTCCCTTGCGCCCTCAGCCGCCCGAGATAGCAAGAAAACACTGGGCGCGCAATCCCATCGATTATTTCGTGCTGGCCCGGCTCGAGAAAGAGATGCTCTCACCTTCTCCTGAAGCCGATCGCGCGACTTTGCTCAGACGATTGAGCCTCGACCTTAGAGGGCTTCCCCCAACGATTGAAGAAGTCGATTCGTTCCTCAAGGACACTCGTCCCGAGGCTTATGAAAAGCAGGTAGAACGATTCCTCAACTCGCCGCACTATGGAGAGCGATGGGGCCGTCAGTGGCTCGACGCGGCGCGTTACGCCGATTCGGACGGATATGAGAAAGACAAGCCTCGACAGGTGTGGTTCTATCGCGACTGGGTCATCGATGCGCTCAATCGCGATTTGCCTTATGACCAGTTCATCATCGAGCAGATTGCGGGCGACCTGCTTCCATCAGCGACTCAGAGTCAGGTAACGGCCACGGGCTTCCTGCGCAATTCGATGTTAAACGAGGAAGGAGGCATCGATCCGGAGCAGTTTCGCATGGAAGCGATGTTCGACCGCATCGACGCAATAGGTAAGAGCATCCTGGGGCTGACCATCCAATGCGCGCAATGCCATAACCACAAATACGATCCGCTCCGCCAGGAAGAGTACTATCGCCTGTTCGCCTTCCTCAACAACTCGCACGAAGCCAATGTCGCCGTCTACACGCCGGATGAGCAGATGAAACGCGCTGAAATCTTCCGGCGCATCCGCGAGATCGAAACCGATATCCAACATCGCGCGGCCGACTGGCAGCAGCGAATGAACGCCTGGGAAGAACAGGTCAGGCAGAACCAGCCCGATTGGATCGTCCTTCGCCCGGCGGTGGACGATATCTCGACCGGAGGGCAAAAATATCTGCCGATGGACGACGGCTCGTTTCTCGCGCAGGGTTATGCGCCGACGAAGCATCGCGCGAAGTTCACTGTCAGCACTGACGTGCAGAATATTACGGCTTTCCGGCTGGAGCTGCTCAAAGACCCGAACCTGCCGATGGGTGGGCCGGGTCGCTCGATCAGAGGAACCGGCGCGCTCACAGAGTTCGAAGTCTGGGCCGCGCCCGCCGCCGCGCCGGATAAACCTGTGAGAATAGAACTCGCCAAAGCGACGGCAGACATTGCGCAATCCGAAAAAGAGCTTGAGTCCATCTTCGACGACAAAACGAAACGGCGTCGTGTGACTGGCCCCGTTGAATATGCGATAGACAGAAAAGACGAGACCGCCTGGGGTATCGATGTGGGGCCGGGCTGTAGCAATCAAGCGCGCAAAGCCGTGTTCGCCGCCCAAAAACCCATAAAGAACGAAGGTGGCACCGTACTGACTTTTTACCTCGCGCAAAATCATGGCGGTTGGAACTCAGACGATAACCAGAACAACAACCTCGGACGATTCCGCTTTTCAATTACCACCGCAGCGAGCCCAGCGGCCGACCAGGTGCCGTCGACGGTCCGCGAGATTCTATCTGTGCCGCGCGAGGAACGCTCGGCGGCGCAAATTCAAAGTGTTTTCAGCTACTGGCGAACGACCGTTCCGGAGTGGCAGGACGCGAATCGAAGGATAGAAGAACTGTGGCGCGAGCACCCGCAGGGATCGACGCAACTCATCATGAGCGAGCGCCAGGAGCGGCGCGAAACTCACGTCCTCATGCGCGGAGACTTTCTGAAACCGGACCGGAGCGTGACTCCCGGCGTTCCAGCTTTTCTTCACACGCTTCCGAATGACGCAACTCCTGATCGACTCGCTTTCGCCCGCTGGCTTGTCGATCGCAAATCGCCGACGACCGCTCGCGCACTGGTCAATCGAATCTGGCAGTCATACTTCGGCACGGGACTCGTGGCGACATCTGAAGACTTTGGCAGGCAGGGCGAAGCACCCTCTCATCGGGAGTTGTTGGACTGGCTGGCCGTAGAGTTCATGGAGAAAGGCTGGAGCGTCAAACACATTCATCGTTTGATCGTTACTTCATCCGCTTATCGCCAGTCGTCCCGCGTTGCGCCTGATCTGCAAGCCCGGGACCCGTTCAATCGACTGCTTGCGCGAGGGCCGCGCCTCAGGGTGGACGCCGAAATCGTGCGCGACATCGCGCTGTCAGCAAGCGGCCTGCTCAATGCGAAAGTGGGAGGGCCGAGCGTTTTTCCTCCCGCTCCTGATCTTCTCTTCCTGCCGCCGGTTAGCTACGGCCCCAAGGCCTGGAACGAAGCGAAAGACGACAATCGCTACCGGCGGGCGATCTACACTTTTCGCTATCGCTCAGTGCCTTATCCCGTGCTTCAGGTCTTCGACGCTCCCAACGGCGATGCATCTTGCCCGCGTCGCGCCCGGTCGAACACGCCGTTGCAGGCTTTAACCACGCTTAACGAGACGCTGTTCGTCGAAGCGGCTCGTGCCCTTGCCCTCATAACTCTGAAAGAGGGCGGACCTACCGACACGCAGAGATTGACGTATGCGTTCCGTCGCGTACTTGCGAGGAGACCCGCTGCCGGGGAGTCAAGCGAGTTGCTCGGGTTTCTCAACAAAGAGAGATCGCGATTTCTGGCAGGAGAGTTGAATCCCTGGAACCTTGCCGTCAACGACCCCGACAAACCTTTTCACTTGCCGGCAGGTGCGAGGATGGAAGACCTGGCCGCGTGGACGGCGCTCTCTCGAGTCATGTTGAATTTAGATGAGACGATAACAAAGGAATGAAGCCATG
The DNA here is from genome assembly GCA_036003885.1 of Blastocatellia bacterium. GTDB lineage: Bacteria > Acidobacteriota > Blastocatellia > UBA7656 > UBA7656 > DASYSA01. The sequence continues at coordinate 3,505 of DASYSA010000013.1, forward strand.
AAGACTGAGGAGGCAAAGGGAATCTCCCGTCGCTGGTTCATCGAGCAATGCGGCGTCGGCATGGGCGCGCTTGCGCTGCACAGCCTTTTGGCAGAAGCGGGCTATGCCCGGCAAGCCGAGAATCCGCTCGCGCCGAAAAAGCCGCACTTTCAGAGCAAGGTGAAGAACGTCATCTTTCTCTTCATGGCAGGAGCGCCGAGCCACTTGGAGATGTTCGATTACAAGCCGGAGCTTGCTCGTTTCAACGGCACGCTTCCACCTGCCGATCTGCTTCGTGGCTATCGCGCCGCATTCATAAATCCGAGTTCCAAGCTGCTCGGCCCCAAGTTCAAATTCGCGCGTTACGGTAGGAGCGGGGCGGAGATTTCGGAACTGTTGCCACATACGGCGACCATTGTTGATGACATCGCGATAGTCAAATCGATGGTAACGGACGCTTTCAATCACGCTCCCGCACAAATTTTGATGTCGACAGGCTCGCAGATTTTCGGGAGGCCGAGCCTGGGATCCTGGGTGCTCTACGGGCTGGGGAGCGAGGCGAAAGATCTTCCCGCTTTTGTGGCTTTCAGCACCGGGAGCAAAGGGCCGAGCAGCGGCAACGCATCCCTGGGCAGCGGCTTTCTGCCTACGGTCTATCAGGGGGTGCAATTCCGCAACGTCGGCGATCCGGTGCTCTATCTCTCGAATCCGCGTGGCGTGGATGAAGAACTTCAGCGCGACTCGCTCGATGTGATACGCAAGATGAATCAGAAGCGGCTGTCGGTGGTGGGTGATCCTGAGATTGCGACGCGCATCAATTCATTCGAGTTGGCTTTCCGAATGCAGTCGAGCGTGCCTGAACTGATGGACATCGCCAAAGAGCCTAAGAACATTCTCGAGATGTACGGGGCCGAGCCGGGCAAGCCATCTTTTGCGAACACAGTCTTGATGTCGCGTCGACTGGTGGAGCGCGGAGTGCGCTTTGTGCAGGTGTTGCATGAAGCGTGGGACCAGCACGGGAATCTGGTCAAGGATATTACGAAGAACTGCCGGGACACCGATCAGGCATGTGCGGCGCTGATCCGCGACCTCAAGCAGCGTGGGATGCTCGATTCGACGCTTGTAGTATGGGGCGGCGAGTTTGGGCGAACGCCGATGGTGCAGGGCGGCGGCGACGACGGGCGCGATCATCATCCGAACGCGTTCACTATGTGGCTGGCAGGCGGCGGCGTCAAAGGGGGTCTCACGATGGGCGAGACTGACGATCTCGGATTCAACGTCGTGCGCGACGCCGTTCACGTGCATGATCTGCATGCGACCATCCTGCATCTGCTGGGCTTCGATCACAAGCGGCTGACCTACCGTTCTCAGGGACGCGATTTTCGACTTACGGACGTGCATGGAAACGTGGTGGAACAACTGTTTACGTGAGAAGACACTCGCTTCCCTGGAAGTAGCGCATAATCGATTATCACCAATGTTACGGCCGGCCCGTGATCGTGTCCGTAAGCACCAGGAGAGATCAATGAGCATTGATGGCCCCGAACAGATGACATCTGAAGCGCGGCGGGAAAGGCTCGATGGTGGCTTCCCTGGTTTCCTGCGCGCGGTGTCCCTGGTCCCGGTCGTGGCTGGCGCGGTAGGATCGCTCGGTTTGATGCTACGTGCAGGTCAGCGCACCCCTCGTCTCCTCCTGGTTCTTTTCATAATCTGGGTGCTCTCCCCGTTCGCGGCCCTTATATGGGCCAACATGGTGTCGAAGCGCTGGTCGGTTGTGACCCGGGCGACGCTTTATTGCGTGACGCTCGTTATCGCGTTGGGATCTTTGGCCATTTACGGTGAGCTTGTTGTCTTAAAGCCCGCGGGGTCGGCGAACGCTTTTTTGTTCGTTATCGTTCCCCCGGCTCATGGGTGTTGATGGCGATAGTTGTTCCGATGGCCGCGTTAATATCAGGCAGGCTGTCACGTCGCGGCGCTGGTGCCTAACTCGCGCGCGGATCGAGCGCGCAGCCTTTACCCTCCACTGGTACCCTTGACGACTTTTTGTCGCACTCTTATCATTCAGCCAGTCCAACGGTTGTTTATCACGTTGCGCTAGAGAAACTGCAGAGCGCTGAGGGCTGAGTCTTAGTAGAAGCCGCGACTCTTCTCGTGACTGCCAGGTGAGAAAGGCAGTCACTCTCTTTTCTTTCACCCATTTCTGAAGGGTGGCGCTTACTGTGATGTCAGTCCATAGGAGAAGACCATCATGAGACGAGTATTTGTCAGTTACAGCCGGAACGACCTGGACTCAGTCACGCAACTCATAGACGACCTGCACGCCGTTGGCGTTGATACCTGGCATGACCAGACCCTTACGGGGGGACAGCGCTGGTGGGACAACATCCTCGCCAACCTGCGAGAGTGCGACATTTTCGTCTTTTGTCTTTCCCGGGCGTCTCTGGACTCGGAGGCCTGTAAGAGCGAACTGAGTTATGCGGTGAAAGTGGGAAGGTCGGTTCTTCCCGTCCTGGTTTCAGATGGCGTCAATCTCAACCTTTTACCTGCCCCGCTCAACGAGATCCAAGTCACGGATTATCGACGGCACGACAAGGAAGCGGCCTTTGCGTTGGTCAGGTCCATCAATACGGTGCCCCCGGCTCCAGCCCTGGTTGACCCGCTGCCTGCCCCCCCGCAAGTTCCAGTTTCATATCTGGGCACCTTGAAGGAACGGATCGATTTCACCGGCCAGTTGAACCCCCAGGATCAGAATTTGCTGTTCATGGAGCTCGAGGAGGCGATCGCGGAGGGCCGGTCTCCGACGGAGGTCCGCGACTTACTGCTCAGTCTGAAGCGGCGTGACGACCTGCTGGCCAAGGTCGCCGCAAAGATCGATGCAGCACTGAAGAGCTTGAATGACCAGACTGTCGCTCAGCCTCGAGAAGACAGGGCGCCTGAATCCAAGAGATCGCCGTCTGCGGAAGCGGACAGGGGAGCCCGCGACCATCGTCCGGCCGCGGAGCCGAAACACTGTCCCCATTGCCGCACACAGGTGCAGCCGGGAACAGGTTTCTGCCCGACTTGTGGAGCAGCGTTGAGGGAGGTAGACGGCGCAAAAGCCGAGGCGCCAGTCACCTTCCCGCCTCCGGAAAAACGCATTCACACCGCCCCGGGTTCAAAAAGTCGCCGATATATTTGCCCGGCGGCTGACACCCCGCAGCTGATCGCCGAGGTCAAATCCTGGCTGGATCCCCAGGGGTTTGATTGCCAGGAGATGAAGACGGACAGCGAGAGTCTGCTGCTTCAGATAAAGAAGCGAGGCGGATGGCGTGATTTTGTGGGCATGGCCACTTCTCTCAATATCGTATTCCATCAGTCGGAAGACACACTGACTGTGGAGATCGGCGCAGGGAAGTGGATCGATAAAGCCGCCGCGGGCACCGTGAGCCTGTTCCTCCTGTGGCCCCTCGCCGTAACGGCGGGCTTCGGTGCCTGGGAGCAGATGAAGATGCCGGAGAAGGTTTTCGACTTTATCGGATCCCGATTAGTCTACAAGTAAGCATGTACCATTGCCGCAAGTAGGCGGCACGGTGACGGTGATGCGGGACGTTCGCCGCTTAACTTTAGGGAGCGACAAGAAAATGAAACGGCTTGGAAGAATCAGTTGGCTGCTGCTGCTATCCGGCTCTCGTATAGCAGCGCAAACGGTTTTGATGGGGATGCTGTGCATTGTCGCGAATCCATCCCCGGTTCCGGAGATGGTCCAGGAGGCCAAAGTCACTCCGCTCATGACGAAGGATTTGGCTGGGGTCACCGGCAAGGAAGCGGCGATGCTTACGGTCGAGTATGCTCCGGGTGCCTCGTCAAGCAAGCACAGACATAACGCGAATACCTTCGTCTATGTTCTGGAAGGTTCCATTGTGATGCAGGTCGAAGGCGGAAATGCTGTGACTCTGGGACCGGGCCAGACGTTTTACGAATCTCCCGATGACGTCCACGTCGTCTCGAAGAATGCGAGTAACACGCAACCCGCCAGGTTTCTCGTATTTTTTGTGAAGGATAAGGGAGCCATGCCACTCGTTCCGGTGAAGTGAGGACTGACGCTTTCATGCCGGATCGTCACCGACTCCTTTACGGAACCTTCTCCAGGGTTGCCTCGATGTTCACGCTACCTGCCGAGCTTACCGTCATCGCGCGAGTCCAGACTTTGAAACCCGATTTCTCGATGTTTATCGCGTGTTCGCCGATACTCAAGCGCAAAGTGGATGGCGTGGTGCCTACGAACTTCCCATCGACCGTGATGTCTGCACCATCGGGAGTCGATTTGATTACAATGATTGACGGTTCGCCTGCTGCCGGCGGAGTTACCGCCGCGGGAGACGGTTCGTCATTGGCAATCTTCGTGGCAAATTTCGCGGGATCGAGCGAAGCGTCTCCGTTGATGTATGCGGTTATTTCTGTTCCCTTTGGGATTGTTATGTCTTTCCCATGCATAAACAAGAAGAAAGGCGCTGCTGGAAAAAACACAATGCTCGTCGCGACGATTGCGCCTGTCATTGCCCCGGTGTGGCCGCCACCCTTTACTTCCTTAACCGCTCGAAGCGCTACCTTCTCTCCTGTCAGCAGGCGTACTGAGTCAATGTTCACATTTAGTTTTCCTGCCCGCCCCATTCTGCGTTTGTGCTGAGCTTCTGTCACAGTGCCCCAGGCAATTCCACCGCGAGGAATTACGACAACATCACCGATCCTTGTTTCTTCAAGCACCTCGAAGTCTACTTTCTCATCGACCTTCGCGTCGGCCGAAGAAATCGTTCTAGTGATTCGAATCTTGATCGGTGTCCCGTCTTCCAGTCCAAACGCGAGTGGGGCTCTAATGTTTTGAGTCGCAATCGGAGGTGAAGCTTGTTTAGTGTTATCTTTGACCGGTTTGTCCTGGGCGGAACACACTACTGAACTAATCAGCAAAGCAGGGAGCAGGAGAATAGTGAGGAAACTCTTTTTTATCATCGATTCCTTAGATGTTTCTTGGCAGGTGAGCTGTGTGGTTCAGAGGGACTGGTGACTTCCAGAGATACTGAGAAGAGAGTTAGCTGGTCTCTATTCACTAACGAGCCTAAGCCCAGGCAGTCGCGATGTCAATCGTTCAATTCCGTGCCAGGCGGATCTTGTTCAGAGCAGAAGCAGCGATTGCGCGCGGTAAGCACAGGATTCGGACTTCACAGACGCAGGGCTCACTACGGATGCCCGCGCCACTGAGGCGCGGGCATCCGTCTTAGTTTGCTCGACTGGTCTTTGCTCGAGGCTCCTTCACGATTCATTGATACAAATTATCTGAATCGCAGTCTTCATCGGCAAAGTGACGCCTACGAGGATCTCTTGACCGTCAATTGATTCTTGACGTCTTTGACGCCCGCCGTGTTCTTTGCTAACTCCTCTGCCTTGACTTTCTTCTTGGGGTCGTCGACCTGGCCCTTCAAAACGACTTCACCACTGTTGACGTCAACATCGGTGCCGGTGATACCATCGGCGACCAGCTTGGCCTTTAGTTTGGTCAGGATCGCCGCGTCACTAACGCTCTCTCCTACGTCTTTTGCTGCTTCGCCGGCCTTTTCTCGGAGGTTAGTAGCACCGAGCGAGTCAGGATTGACGGTAATCTCATTTAGGACGCGCTTCACTCCTTCGGTGTTCTTGGCAATCTTGACCGCCTCATCCTTTTCAGTCGTAGTTGGAACCGTACCCGACAACGTTACCACTCCGTCTTTCGTCTCGACGCTGATTTTGATCGCGCTTGTCTGGGTGTCAGCGGCAAGCTTGCTCTTCACCTTTGCAGTGATCGCCGAATCGTCGACGGCTCGCGAATTGCAACCTACCAAAACCAAAATTACGACGGCAACCATAGCTTGAAGCAGGAATGCTCTTCTCATGTCTTACCTCCATTGTTGTAGTCGTTAATCCAAACGACAGGCTGTCCCTCTCTGCTACATTGCTCGCGGAAGGCGCTGTGCGGCGTCTTTCCAGATGACCAGTGCTGTCGGCGGCGATTACGTCAATGGGATAGATTCGCAAGTACTGTTCCCATAGAAATCAAAAACGCTGAAGTTCTGGGAACAAACAAGGAAGCTCGCTTCCCCTCGGTCTGGCAAGCGAGGGCCTGTGTCTGGCCTCCGGACACGATGGCTCGATACGAGTCGCATTATTACTTGAAGATCAGGAATTCGCTTTCGAGCGGCTAAGGCGCACCTCTGGGACCTTCGTTGGTGCGGCAAGCGTCAGGTCCAACAATTCTTTTTCGCCGAAGTGAGGACGACCTTCTTCATCAGGGCTATTTCTTGTCGCGCTCAACCTGCGCTTGTTTCTCTACAATGGTGTATTTCTTGAGGAGATCTATCGCCCGGTCGGCGAGTTTGATGAGATGCGGATGCGCGCGATTGCCGTTTGTCAGGATGGCGAAGCCGAGCTTACGATCACGATTCCCAAGCAGGAAGGCCGTGTAGCCGGGGACGCTTCCGCTGTGCGCAAAATAGCGGTCACCCTCACGTACCTGCACCCACCACGTCAATCCGAACCCGGCGTTCTCATTTCCCCACAGGCCTTCAATCGGCCCTTTGAATTGGTCGTACTGGCGGGTAAACATCTGCTCCAACGTCTGCTCACTGATAATGCGTTTGCCTTTGAAGACTCCGCCGTTCAGGTTGGCGATCAACCAGTTGGCTTGATTGAGGACAGTGCCATAGACAAGCCCGGCGGGCCAGACGGCGGCCTTCAGCCGCTCGGCTCCTACCTGGCTTCCGGT
>DASYSA010000014.1:0-19634 GCA_036003885.1 Blastocatellia bacterium
CCTCAGACGTTCAGCCACCGGACCTGATTCGCATTTGAACTCGGGAAACGTCAACAGCAGCGAAGCCAGGTCCCGCCAGTCGGTCCCGGATTTGGGCGTGCCTCGCCGCCTCTGGAAGGCGATCACCTTGGAGGCGATCAACTCTGCCGGCTCCACGACCAATACTTCCTCGAACCGCTGAGAGGGCGGAAGGTTTTCAACCAGCCTTACGTCTACAAGGTGGCGGTTCCTTGACTTCTGAACCTGAAACAAACGAAAGCCACTTCCGCCAGCCTTGCGGATTCGCACGGCAATGTGAAATCGCGAGCTCAGGTGTTCTCTGATCTCTTCCGCCAGTTCTTCGGCTCTTGTTGAGAGGATGTCTACGTCCTGAGTCATCCGGGGCTCTTCGACATACGCGTTGACCGCCTGAGCGCCGAATAGCACAGCGTCGTCCCGGCCGCGGAGGAAGGCCAAGACCGCGTCGTGGATCATCGCAAGCGGCAATGGCTCACGCATTACGAACTCCCGAAATGTTAAGGCTCCTTCGCCAAACATCGGCGACCTCCCTGGGCGTACAGGATCTACAGACTCAGACTAGATGACCCCGCGCGAAGCTGCAAGCTTGGGACGCTCTGTCTCCTCTAACCTTTTCCGCGTAGCATGTCTCTATATCAATGGGGGCATAAAGCTGGAGTGTGAATGGCCAAGGTGAGCGCAGAGCCACCAGACCAGTTGCTGGTAGTTGCGGCGATACTCGGAGATCTCGAGGCTTTTGGCGAGTTAGCGTCCCGCTACCGGGCGGCGGTGGTGCGCACGGCTCAAGCCATCGTCGGGCCCGACGATGCTGAAGATGTGGCGCAGGAGGCGCTGCTGCTTGCCTTTAAGGCCCTGCCGTCGATCGAAGAGCCTGCGAAGTTTGCCGCCTGGCTCTCCGTAATTACACGCCACCGGGCCCTGCGCTTCGGCAAACGGGAGCGCCCGCACCAGGTCGGACGGGTGGAGCTGGATGAGGTGTTACTTGAGCAGGTCGGCGCTTTGACCAGGCCCTTCGTCGACGATCGTCAGTCGGATGATGAACTGAGGCGCGCTCTCGACTCGGTTCCCGATGACTATGCGCTGGTGCTGCGGTTGCGATTCCTGGACGAAATGCCGCTCAAGCGGATTGCGGCGTTTCTGGGGGTGGCGCTCTCGACTGTGAAATGGCGCGTGCATCGCGGCAAACAGTTGCTCCGCCAACAGATCGAACTCTTGAGAAAGTGAGGTGAAACATGGAAAGAGAGAAAGAGATAGCAAAGCTGGTTAACGTCCTGTATCGAATTGCCCGCGGCGCCAATTATGTGGCGATGACGGGGGGCGTTGATCCTCAGGCGGCCAGGTTCTGTGTCGCTCAGTACAACGGCGTGCTGGGGCGACTAACGGAAATCGAACCTGCTGCTGGACAGGCATTCGCCCCGCTCGCTCCGGAGGCATCTCCCGAGGTCTCTCGGATGGCTGCCCGTGAATTGGCGGCCTACTTCGAAGACGAGACCCAATCGGCAAGAGGCCATCGGCGGGCGAGGAGATGTGGCAGCGCCCGGGTTTGGGTTGGGTATTATCCGGCGTCACGCCGCTGCTCGTAAGAGGAGAACCTTATGGAACGAGAACAAGAGATAGCTAAGTTGGTGAATGTACTGCGTCGGACGTCCCGCATGGCTATGCAATCCGAATGGACCGGAAGCGGGCAGGATGCGGCAACGTATTGCGTGGAGCAGTACAACCGGGTCCTGGCGCGTTTGAAAGAGATCGACCCGGACCTGGCGAGCGTCTTCGCGCCTCTGGAGCAAGGCAGTTCGCTGACCGTTGCAGCAATGGCATGTCGCCAACTAGCCGCATACTACGAAGACGAAGTTGGCCGCCACAGCGGATGGGGTCACGCCGCGCGCTTCGACGCTGAGACATTCAAGGACTTCTGGCAAAAGTCCGCGCGCGATATAGAGGACCTGGGAGAGTATATTCGCGAAAGCATTGAGGAGTGGGCGCGACAGCGTAAAGGGAAGGAGCCTCAGACCGAGGAGCAAGCGACGAAGAAGACAAGTAATTTGAACCAGGAATAGCAGGGGAAGGATCTAGGATCTAGGATTTAGGATCTGGGATTTAGCAAGTAGCCCGAGTCCTAGATCCTAGATCCTAAATCCTAGATCCTGCCCCTATGACCTTTCGGTACAGCTCTTCATACTGCGGGATTATCCTGTCAGTCGTGAATCTGGAGACTGCTATCTCGCGTCCGCGGCGGCCCAGTCGCTCCCGCTCAACATCGTTGCTCAGGATGCGGAGTGAGGCCTCCGACATTCCTCGAGTGTCGCCGACTGCGAACAGATAGCCACAGCCACCCTCTTCGACGACTTCGGGTATTCCCCCAACCCGCGTCGCGATTACCGGCACTTCGCAAGCCATCGCTTCCAGTGCCGTAAGGCCGAATGACTCAGACAGACTTGGCAGCAGAAGCAGATCGGCGACCGACAGGTAATCCCTGATCTGTTGCTGCGGCTGCTTCCCGACGAACCGCACGCAGTTCCGGACTCCCAGCCGCTCAGCCAATGCCTCAGCCTCCGCGCGCTCGGGACCGTCGCCGCACATGACCAGCGTCACTCCCCCGTAGTCGCTTCCGCGCATTTGCGCCACTATCTCGATGCAATCCGTGATTCGTTTGATCGGTCTGAAGGTTGAGACGTGAACGATTATCTTCTCGCCGTGAGGCGCCAGACTGCGCCTGACTTCTTCACTGGGCCGGCGTTGATAGTATTCAGCATCAATGAAGTTGTAGATCACTTCTATGCTGCAGCCGGTGCAGAAAGTCTCGAGGGTGGCTTCTTTGAGATAGTGCGAAATTGCCGTAACCCCATCCGATTGCTCTATTCCAAAACGGGTGATCGGAAGAAAAGAGGGATCCCTGCCCACCAGCGTTATGTCGGTGCCGTGCAGCGTGGTCACCACAGGCAGATAGCGCTGAGGTCGAAGCATCTCGCGGGCAAGATACGCGCTCACCGAGTGCGGTATCGCGTAATGCATGTGGACGAGATCCAGCGAGTGTTCGACGGCCACCTCGCGCAGCTTCGATGCGAGGGCGTCAGTGTAAGGGGGATACTCGAACAGCGGATAGCTGAGCATGTCTACCGAGTGAAATCGAATGCGCTCCCGCGCTCCGTCGCCGAGCCTCATCGGTGGAGCGTAGCTGATGAAGTGAATCGAGTGCCCGCGCTTTGCGAGCTCGAGTCCCAATTCGGCGCCCACGACGCCGCTGCCTCCGTACGAGGGATAACAAGTGATGCCGATGTTCATAACTCACGAGTACATGTTCATTCTCTGAGTGAGCAGCTCCACCGGATCGCGCACGTTCAACGCTTCGCGCACGATGAACGCCTCGGCATGCTCTACGCCGATCAGCGAACCGAAGAATCGCTGCCTCGACTCGATCCTGCGAAGAAACGCTTCCGTGCTCAGGCCGGTTTCGAGCTCCTTGCTGCTTGGATCGTAGAGCTGCGACTTGTAGCAACGGATCGCCTGGAGCTTGGCCTCAGCGAAATCGCCGACGTCCACTACAAAGCTCGGCACTGCCGTCCGCGGGAACATAAAGTGCGCCACGGCTTGAGGTCGAAAGCGCTCCTGCCCTGTCTCACCGTCGTACTTGGCCAATCCGGCAAGGTGCGCGGCTTCCCGGACGATCTGACATGTATGAACGTGATCGGGGTGCGGGTCTTCCCAGTAGTGAGTAAAGATCACGCGCGGACGATACTGGCGTATCTTGCGGACCATTCGAACCCGTGAATCCTCCGTCAGCCAAATGTGACCGTCCGGCAACTCGAGATTGTCGCGCACCGCAAGCCCAAGCACTCCAGCCGCGCATTCTGCCTCCTGGCCGCGTATTTCGGCAGACCCTCGAGTGCCCAGCTCTCCCCGAGCCATGTCGACTATACCGACCCGATGACCCATCGATCCCAGCTTCAGCAGCGTGCCGCCGCAGGACAGTTCGACATCATCGGGGTGCGCTCCTATCGCCAGCGCATCAAGCTTGATCTGCTCACTCATCGTTCCGAATCCTTCTGGTCAGGTTACGAGTGCCCCCGCGCGCGCGTCAAGTGGCGCCCGGCCGCAGCGTGCGGTAATCTCAGGAGCTCCGGGACTGTTGGAGGTTCGTCTCGAGTACGAACCAGGGCGCAGTGTAAGTCGCTCGACAAAAGTCGGGTCGTTCACAATGCCGGCGGACCATTCAGAACTTCAATTCATCTACGTGACCACGACCGGGCGCGTGACCGGCAAGCCACGCGAGATCGAGATATGGTTTGTAGAGTCCGGCGACAAGCTCTACATACTGGCCGAGCACTTCTTCAAGACGCAGTGGGTGCAGAACATCGATCGCAATCCTCGCATACGGGTTCGACTGGGCGAGCGGGAGTGCGATGCAACCGCTCGCATACTCGACCGCGAGACTGACCGGGCTGCCTGGGAGGTCGCCGAGCAGCTTGCTCGCGAGAAGTACGGATGGGGAGAGGGTCTCCCCGTTGAAATCACCCTCGATGAATTGCCGCCCTAACCTTTCCATGAGGTTGGTTCTTAGGGGTGTGCATAACATTCGACAAGCGTGACCAACTTCCTGCGTTCTGCACTTTTGGTTTATAATGCGAGCCTATCCCCTGGCCGAGGAGGTTTCGTCGCTCGTGAGAGGAAGAACGCTCTTCAGCTCGCTTTCGATCCTGCTGCTGTTCGCTGGTGCGGCGGCCGCCCAGAACAACACAATCAGAGGCAAGGTCCGCTCCACCAACGGAATCACTATCAACAATGCCATAGTGGAATTGAGGCAACTCGGGGGCGGGTCAACGGGCCAGACGGTCACCCGTAACGATGGAGACTTTGCTTTCTCCGGCCTGGAGCCGGCTGAGTATGAAATCGCGGTGACCATCGCAGGTTACGAGCCGGCCGTTCAGCTCGCCCGCTTCAGTCTAAGGGACCGGATGGACTTTCACGAAGTTCTCAATGTCGAGGTAATCCTCCGGGCGAAGCAGGAGGTAGGAGTGCTGGCTGCGCCCGGCACCAACTTCGTTCAGGATGTCCCGAAGCCGGCGCGCGCGGCATTCGAGAAAGGGCTTGCAAAGCTGCGGGAAGCCAAGTCGGATGAAGCCATTGCTCTTCTTCGCGAAGCGACATCTCTCTTTAACGACTACTTCAATGCCCACTTCCAACTCGGCGCCGAGCTCTACCGCAGGGGTAAGCTGGACGACGCCCTGCATGCGCTGGAACGCGCGCGCCAGATAAACGACCGCGATGGGGCGGTATTTCACTGGTTTGGGCTGGTGATGGTCAAACAGCAGAAGTTTGGTGTAGCCGAATACGCTTTTGGTGAGGCAGTCCGCCTGAATGCAACCGACACGGCCTCGCACTTCTATCACGGATTGATGTTGATCGAGCTGGCGAAGCAAATGGGTGACAAGACGCAAAGGACAGCCGAACTGGCGCGGGCCGAGCAGGAGATGACCCGCGCCTGGGAGCTGAGCGAGAAGCGGCTCACCGGAGTGTATCGGCAACGGGCTCGCATATGCGAGATGCGTGGAGATCGTGAGGCCGCCGCGCGAGAGCTCGAGAGTTACTTGAAGGCGGAGCCGAACGCCAAAGATGTCGATGCGGTTCGAGAGATGATCACCAGGCTACGCAGCCAGGCCCGCTGATCCTGGCAAGCAATCCCGAATCATCTCCCGGCAACTCGTTCTCAAAGGACCCAGCGGCATCTCACCAGGTGTTCTATTGGCGGGTGATGGCTCCAGTATGTGGCTGCAGCGTAACCTGCGCGCGGTTGAAATCGATCCTGATGCGAAAGTGGCGCAGGAAGTCGCCACCCAGAATTCCGCTCTGCTCGAATCCTGATGTCTCATTAATTGCGTTGAAGTCCAGCACGAGGGCCCGCAGGTTGTTCTGCTCGAGGTCGGCGACCCGGCAATGGCGGAGGAACAACAACTCCACATTCTCGGAGATTCCCGCCGCGCCGACCACTCGAACCGTCTGGCCCTTGATGATGCTGTCACGCAGGTTCAATCTGTTCACTGCGGCAGTGGAGATGACCGTCGAGCTTGCACCGGAATCCAGGATCGCATTGATACGATGAGCGCCATCCAGTTCGGTCTCGATGCTTATGAGCCCGTTCTGTGTCGTGCGGAACGGCACCACGGTGTCCACTGAGTCTGCCACCTTGACCGTCTTGTCCGGATCCCGGTCCAGACGCATGGTGCTGTCCTTGTAATCTATGTCGGTCAGGAAGTGTGAAAGCACCGAAAGGCCAATGAAGCCTTCGGCCCGCTCTTCGGGCGGGCGATCTTTTACGCTATGGAACGGTCTGATGAAACACGGGACCGACTTGATTCTGACGTCTCCCAGTTGAATCGTTTTGATCAAGCCGTACACTATCTCGAACTTTCCGTCGCCTCCTACTCCCTGCGAGGTCCCGCCTCGGGCGACCTCAGTGACGCCAAACCGCTTGGCGGATTCTTTCGAAATAACGGTGAATCCGGATCCGGTGTCCACCACGAAGTTCGCGGGCCGACCGTTGATGCGTATCTGGATGTAGGGCCGCCGATCACTCCCAAGCTGAAAGGGAAGTTCGGTTGATCTGGCGCCACCCAGTTGGTGCACCTCCACGCCGACGAGCCGTCGATAGAACACGATGAGCCCTTTTATTCTGTCGCGGCGTTCCCGGTCGGTTTCCGGTGCGATATCGAGGAACCGCTCGTAGGCATCGGCGGCGTCCTTGAACGACTCGACTCGTGAGGAGGCTCGAGCGTAGGTGATCAGGTAATCGGGTTCGTCACTGTCGAGCGCAAATGCGCGCAGTGATCTTTCGCGCGACTCTTTGGACCGCCCTTCATAGTAATCGATCTCCGCAGCTGCCCCCCACGCCAGCGCCTCCTTGGGATCCAGCCGAAAGGCGTCATTAAGCTCGAGGGTCGCATCGCGAATAAGGCCGGAGCGAAGCAATGAAAGGCCAGCGAGCGCGTGCGCTCGCGCGCTGGCCGGGTCCAGTCTAAGCGCCTCCGTGGCGTGTTCGTAAGAGAGCTTGTAATTCAGTTTCTTGGTATAGGTCAACGCGATTCCCAGGTGAGCCTGGACATCTCCGGCGTCTCGGTCGAGCAGGCTGCGATAGATCTCCAGTGCTTTGTCGAGCTTGCCGGCTCGCACCGCTTTCTTGCCGTCTCGATAGGCAGCCGCTTTTGTGTCCTTGTCTTTGCGGTCGTCGGCGTCCTTCTGTCTGGGGTCGTCGAAAGCGGCGGCGTGGAGAGGAAAGGAGATCCCGGGCAAGAGCGTGAGAAGGGTTGCCAGCATGGTGACTGCAAGCCGAATCAGAAGGCCTTCGGCTGAAGGTGCCCTGTCCCGTTCCCGCGGTCGAGCAGTTAGTGCAAATGAACCGGCCCGAAAAAGCAGATCCCAGAGGCGAAGAACTCTTTCGGAGATCTTGATGGTTTCGTGCTTCATTTCAAAATCTCCCCTGTCTTTGTGTACCACAACAAGAGATCGAGTTCATCGAAATCGATCTCGACCGAATCAGCGAAGGACTTCATGCTCGCTTCCATGCCCACGTATTGGGCTCGCGTCGACGCCGGTTTGGAGCTGTCGATGACGCCGAACTCTGCAAGCCGCGCCAGTATGTGCTTGTCGAGGATCGCGTAACCGCGGTATCCGACGTTGCGCAGAAAATGGCTCGCTTCCTTGTACCAGAGGCCGCGCACGCCCGGGCTGAGCGCAAAGAAATCGCGCCGCTCATCGGGAGTGTCAAAGCCGTCGAGCAACTCGCGCATCTTCAAGCCGCAATGCGCTCGCAGGTACTCGCGCGTGCTGTAAACGTGCGCGCCGCGGGCGTTCGGGAATCGATGCCGGTGCTGAAGCGCCTGTTGAATCTCGGTCATCGAGCTGTCAGCCAGCACCCCGCGAATGCCTTCCACGGCGTTTAAACCCATTCGCGCGCTCGCCCCCGCAGTGAAGATGCAAAAGGTGAGTTCTTCAAAGAGCCTGTCGTCGGAGGCTTCGCGCCCCACTGTGCGGAACTCGGATAATTTCCTCTTAATCAGGGAGCGCTTCGCCTGGTAGATTCGCTTTAGCTCGTCAACGGTCAAGCTTGGCTACCCTCACGGCGTTCGGGTGATCTTCGAGATGGATTCTATGACCGACCTATGTGAATGTCAATCATACATTAGTCGGCCGACTCTTGAAGGATTGGGCGGAATGGTAGTAGGATTCCGGCCTGACTTTGACGAAGTACCTCTGATAATACTCAAGACCATTTGAAGACTACCGAGCGCGATTTGGATCCTGGGAGGGAGGCCTTCTATTCGCACACGCTCATTTCGCTGGCGCATCGCGCTTCTCATCAGTCTGGCTATCGCTATCAGCTACCTGGACCGCCAGACGCTGTCGGTAGCTATCGCCGCAATCCAACTCGAGATCCCGATCACTAACACGCAATTCTCCCAGTTGCAGGCGGCATTTCTGCTCGCCTATGCGGTTATGTATGCGGGGGGCGGAAGACTGATCGACGCGTTAGGCACACGGCGAGGATTCCTGTTGATCATGGTGTGGTGGTCGTTGGCCTGCGCGAGCCACAGTCTCGCTGCGGGGTTCGTCACGCTCGCAGCGAGCCGGTTTCTCCTCGGTATGGGTGAAGGCGGCGGATTTCCTGCAGCGACCAAGGCCGTAGCTGAATGGTTTCCAACGCGCGAGCGTTCGACTGCTATGGGTATCATCAACGCGGGGACCGCTATCGGGGCAGTCGTTGCCCCGCCGGCCATCGCCGCCGTGATTGCGATCGCGAACTGGCGCTGGGTCTTCTCTCTTTGCGGCGCCGCGGGGTTGCTTTGGACTCTCTGGTGGCTGCGCGACTACTTCCCGCCCGCGCAACACGCCAGACTCTCTGAAGCTGAGCGAGCCGAGATCAAGGAAGTATTCGTCCCCCCGGGGAAGCAAGAGCCAAGGGAGTCCTGGCTCAGATTGTTTACCTTTCCGCAGGTGTGGGGATTGGTGCTCGGGAAATTCCTGAGCGATGCCGCCTGGTACTTCTACCTCTTCTGGCTCCCAAAGTATCTCTACGACATGCGCGGCTTCGACACAAAGCAGGTCGGTTACTTCGCCTGGATTCCATATGCTGCTTCCGGACTGGGCAGCCTGACCGGCGGTTGGCTCTCAAGCCGGTTGCTTCGGCGTGGCCACTCTCTCAACTTCTCCCGCAAAGCCGTGCTTGGCGCGAGCGCCGCCGTTATGCCTCTCATTCTGTTTGTCACGCGCGTGCCGGTCGAAATGACAATCGTGCTTTTCAGCATTGCATTCTTCGGGCAGCAATCCTGGTCTACGCTAGTGATGATCTTGCCTGCGGACCTCTTCCCAGGACGGGTGGTCGGGTCGGTAGCGGGACTGGTCGGCTTTGGCGGCGCCATGGGCGGCGTCGTTTTCAATCTGGTGGCCGGCCGCATGCTCGACAGCGGCCTTGGCTACGGCTCCGTTTTCGCGCTCGTGAGCACATTCCATGTCCTGGCGTTCGCGCTTATTTTGCTGACCATCCGCAGTGTGAATCCCCTCGATTTCAAAGGAGCGACGCAATGAGAATCACTGATGTGCGCACTCGTGTTGTGGAGTGGCGAGGCCCGACCGTGCCCCCACAGCCACACTTCTGCACCAACCCGATAGACCTGCTGGCGTTGCCGGCAGACTCGATGGCGGGGTTCCGGTTCCATGGCTGGCTGATCGTGGAAGTCTTTACCGATGCAGGACACGTCGGATTAGGAAACGCGGCGCTGTCTCCCCGGCTCACCAAACAGGCGATAGACCTCTACCTGAAGCCATTGCTGATCGGGAAGGATCCCTTCGACACGGAGTTCCTGTGGCAACACATGTATCGTCAAACGATGGCTTTCGGGCGAAAGGGCCTGGTGATGGCCGCCATAAGCGCCGTGGACATCGCCCTGTGGGACATCCTTGGGAAGTCAACAGGACAACCCGTTTTTCGCTTGCTCGGTGGAAGAACCAAACCAAAGATCCCGGTGTATGCCAGCAGGCTCTACTGCCAGAACCTCGAAGATCTGGCCGCTGAAGCGAGCAGGTACAAAGAGGAGGGTTATCGCGCCATGAAGTTGCGCTTTGGCTGGGGACCGGTAGACGGCGCCGCCGGAATGGAGTTGAACCTGGAGTTACTTCGTACCGTGCGTGAAGCGATCGGGTATGAGATCGATCTGATGGCGGACGCCTACATGGGCTGGACTCTTGATTACGCGCGTCGCATGGTGCCGCTCGTCGAACCATATCGTTTGCGATGGCTGGAAGAGCCCGTGATTCCTGATGACATACGCGGGTACGCCTTGCTGAAAGCTATGGGAAGAGTTCCGATCGCCGGAGGAGAGCATGAATTTACTATCTACGGATTTCGGGAGCTGCTCGAGGCGGGCGCAGTTGACTACATTCAGTTTGATACTAATCGTGTGGGCGGCATCACTCAGGCTCGCAAGATAGCAGCGATGGCCGAGGCTCACTCGGTTCCCGTCATTCCACATGCCGGACAGCTGCACAACTACCACATAGTAATGGCAAGCCTGAATTCCCCGATGGCCGAGTTCTTTCCTGTCGTGGACGTGGAGGTGGGCAACGAGCTCTTCTGGTATATCTTCGACGGCGAGCCAAGCCCCGTTAATGGCTACATCGATTTGAAGGATGATGTTCCGGGACTGGGCCTTACGATCAAGGAGAGCGAACTGAGCAGGTTCGCGATCGTCGAGTAAACCAGTCGCGGGCTCCGGTTGACGGCTTCTCCGAGCGGGATCCACAGATATCGCAGATTCCGCAGATCTAATGAATGAATTGAATGAATAGTGATTGTTCTCCTCACGTTCAGTCGGTCCTGCATCGGCGCAATCTGCGGATGAATCGCGTCTATGCCCGTTCACGACAGCAGCAACTCCAGGTCCTCCCGGCCAAGGCTGCGAATCAGGCTGTTATCGGCGTTGATGATCGCATCAGCCAGTTCACGCTTGGTCTTTTGCAGTTCGAGTACCTTCTCTTCAACCGTGTCACGGGCGATGAGTCTGTAAGCAAAGACGTGCCGTGTCTGGCCTATGCGATACGCGCGATCGATAGCCTGAGCTTCGACGGCCGGGTTCCACCAGGGATCCAGCAGGAAAACATACTCCGCCGCAGTCAGGTTCAAGCCGAGCCCACCCGCCTTCAGACTGATCAGAAACAGTCTACACTCAGGGTCGTTCTGGAATATTTCCACTCGGGCCTGGCGGTCGCGCGTGCGCCCGTCCAGATACTCGTAGTTGATCTTCTCCCGGTCCAGCCTCTCGCGCACAATTGCGAGCAAACTGGTGAACTGCGAGAAGACCAGCGCCTTATGTCCCTCCTCAATTACCTCGGCAAGCTGGGGCAACAGCACGTCCAACTTGGCGCTCGATTCAAGAGTCCGTGTCTTGTCGATCAGGCCCGGGTGGCAGGCCGCCTGCCTCAGCCGCAGAAGCGCTTCGAGGATCTGCATCTTCGACCTGTTCATTCCCTCGCGCTCGATGCGGCCCAGCAACACGCCCCGATAGTGATCGCGCAGTTCGTCGTAGAGTTTGCGCTGCACCGGCTCCATCTCACAGTAGATCGTCTGTTCGAGCTTCGGCGGCAACTCGGTGGCCACTTGCGCCTTGGTGCGTCGCAGAATGAAGGGCCGCAGCGCCCGGGAGAGCAACCTTCGCGTCTGCTCATCGGGATTGCGCAATGCCCCGCCGCCAAGCTTGAAGGCCGACGCGGAACCGAGTAATCCGGGATTAAGAAACTCAAAGAGACTCCACAACTCACCCAGGTGGTTTTCAACCGGGGTACCGCTGAGCGCCAGCCGATGATCGCCCTGAAGCAGCCTTGCCGCCTTCGCCGATTCGGTGCTCGCATTCTTGATAGCCTGGGATTCGTCGAGAATCACGTAATCGAACTTCTTGTCCTTGAACTGAATTGCGTCGCGACGGAGCGTGCCATAGGTCGTGATGACAAGGTCATAGTCATCGAAGTGGTCGGTCGCCTTCAGTCGTTCGACGCCGGTGTGGTCGAGCACTCTAAGGCCGGGCGTGAACCTCGCGGCTTCCTGTTTCCAGTTGAAGACGATCGATCTGGGCACGACTACCAGCGACGGTCCCGGCCGGTTGAGTGAGCCATTGCCTTCGGGTGCGCCGGACTTCTTGCGTCTCTTCGATACACCCGGTTGGCCTTTGCCGTTTGCCCGCAGTCTGCGCCGGGACTCCAGCAGCGCCAGGACCATAACAGTCTTGCCCAGTCCCATATCGTCTGCCAGGCAGCCGCCAAAGCCGAAGCGCTGGAGAAAGTGGAGCCAGCCGAGACCCTCACACTGATAAGGCCGGAGCTCTCCCGTGAACCCGTCAGGAGGCAGTGTTGGCTGGACACCCTCGAAGCTCATCAGCTCGTCGCGCGCCCGGGCGAAGTTGGCATCAAAGGTTACTTCCGGCTGTGCGGCAAGAAGCGCGTCGAGCAATCCGACCTGACTCCGAGTGAATCGCAGGTGGTCCTCATCGGCCTTTCCCAGCCCAATGAGCAAACCGTATCTGGCCAACCACTCTTCGGACAGCAGGCCGAAGGTGCCGTCGCCGAGCAACACAGTATCGTCGCCGCGCTTCAAAGCCGCGAGCAGCGCAGGCAGGGTGGCCGAGGCCCCACCAAAGTCCACTTCGCCGCCCAGTTCGAACCAGTCGATGCCGGAGCTTATCTCGATGCGAACCGCTCCGGGTTGGCGATAGAGCTTGCCGTCAGCCTCTATGTGCCAGCCGGCTTCGAGCAGGGTTCGAGTCGCCCGAGGCAATTTGCTCCCGGCCAGCGTCAGCTCTTGTTTGCGAGTCTCATACGAGTATCCCTGGCGAAAGCCCACCTTTCTCAACAGGTCGTCCGCAGCTTGCTCGGCCGGCTGGTCGCGCAGGATGAAGCGACGGCTCTCTTTGCTCAAGGTGCCACGATTGGTCTGGCCAGCACGTATGATCACGCCTTCGTAGCTGAATGAGAGCTCGGCATACAGCTTGGGCGGGCCCCAGTAACTGAGGTTATCTCTCCTGGTAATCTTCAGTCTTGGCTGCGGTGCGACTTCGACCTCTTCGACCTTCAATTCGTCGGGCAGGTGGAGCGAAAGTGCGCCGGGTATCGCGAGAATGCGCTCGATGAGGTCGGGCCCGCTCCTCATCGGCACATGGAGCGGTCCCATCCGTCGCAGGCGTGAAATCAAATCAAAAGCTCCGCTGTCGTCAAACCGGGCAGCCCGCTCGCGAGTAAACACCAGGCCGCCGCTCAATACCAGCGCCGGCTCGGTCAAGTCCATTTGCTCGTCGCCACGCCGCAGCGAGCCGACGACAACGTACTGTTGCGAGGTATTATTGGGTCGAACGTCCACCGAGAACTTCCAGGGCGGCCCGTCGTCCCAGACGATCTCCGGATAGTCGACCTGGCCCTCCGCTGAGAGCCGACAACGGCCCGTCCGACACATCATCGGAATCAGAGTCTGCTCGGCCGGGTGCTTGAGCCAAAAGCGACTGCGAGCTGACGTGCCATAGATTCCGTAGTACTGATCGCCTCCTGTACACACCAGCAGAGAGAGTATCTCTCGGTCGAGCGGGTTTGGCAGTCTCGCGACCTGCTCGGCCGATACGCCGAACGGCTTGATTCTGGTCCACTCGAGGTTCTTCTTCCTGTCACGGTAAGAGACCTGAACGGTCAGTGACTGAGCGCTTAGCGTTACCGGCACATCTACCAGGTAGACTATCTCTCGCTCAGCAGGCCAGCGGGTTGACTCTCGGCGTTCCGGAGTTGCCCGGGTCAGCTCGTTCAGGCGTTCCATCCAGACAGGAGGTGGGGCTGGCTTAACTTGATGCTCTCGCGTGGATGAGTTTGGCTGACCCCGAACGCCACCTTCTCTGTCGAAGTCGACCCTCCCCGTGGAAACGAAGTCGCGCAAGTAGCCTTTTTGGTTCGCCGCAAGAACTGTCGCCCAGATGTGTTTGCAGATCGCAACGTTTCCCGCGTAGTAGGGGCACGTGCAGGAAACGCGAAGAGCCTTTCCGTCGTTCCTCAGCCACACTGCGTAATCGTCACCGCCGTGCACAGTGGCCGTGATCTGGTTCTCTGTAGTTTCAGTAATCGTGACGCGACCATAGTGGTACAGGTCGATCGCCCTCCTCCGCACTCCAGTTCGAACCAGGGGGGACAAGTTACGGATCAGTGACATGCGGGCTCCCGTTAATAAAGGAAATAGATAGGATAGACAAACTCGCGGCGCGGATCAAAGGCGAAACCAGTCCAGGGTGCGCGTCACGATCTTATCACCATACTTGACCAACCTTCCCAATCCGGTCCATGTTACCGGGTGATGAGCAGGAGAACGAGCCCACCGGACGACCCCTTGACCGGCAAACACAAGAGTGAAGCGGACAACGAGAAGAAAGGCTCTCCGCGAGATCTGCTGAGGCTGCTCGCTTACGCCAAACCCTATCGAGCAAGACTGACGGTCGCGCTGGTCAGCCTTCTCATCGCGGGCCTGTTTGGCCTTTCGTTCCCCAAAATCGTGCAGTTGATCGTAGATGCTGCCTTCACATTAAAAGACTCGGCGAGGCTCAATCGATACGCGTTGCTACTGATCGGCGTGTTTGCCTGTCAGGCCGCCTTCAGCTTCTTACGTTCATATCTCCTGTCGTACACAGGCGAACGAATAGTCGCCGATGTGCGCACTCAGGTTTACGCACATCTCATCGAGTTGCCCTTCTCATTCTTCGCCAAACGCCGAGTCGGGGAGTTGACCTCGCGCCTGGCCTCAGATGTAAGCGTGATCCAGACAGTTACCACAGGCAGCCTCACTGAGCTTCTTCGGCTGGCCATTGTGCTGGTGGGAGGCATCGCTATGATCACCATCACCAACGCAAGGCTGACGCTGGTAATGATCGCGGTGGTTCCTGTGGTGATCCTGTCGGCGCATTACTATGGCAGATACGTCCGCCGGATGAGCACGCGAGTCCAGGACCAACTCGCGGAAGCGAATTCAGTTCTGCAGGAGACTCTCTCAGCCATACGAATCGTCCAGTCGTTCGTCAGGGAGGAGTACGAACGAATGAGGTACGGCGAGAGGATTCGAGAAGCGTTGCGGCTCGCGGTCAAGCGTTCAGTGGCGGGGGGCGGTTTCATCGCCTTCATCATTTTCGTGGTCTACAGCGGCATTGTAGTTGTGCTCTGGTTCGGCAGCCGTATGGTTATCTCCGGACGGCTCTCACCAGGGGAATTGATAGCCTTCGTGTTGTACACCTTCGTAGTCGGCGGGGGGATAGGCGGGATGTCGGAGCTGTACGGCCAGTTTCAACAGGCAATCGGCGCGACGCGGCGAGTGTTCGAGCTTCTGGACACGACTCCCGACATCCGCGACCCCGAGTCACCTATTCCTCTTGAGGACGTGACTGGCCGCGTTGAGTTCAGAGACGTCTACTTCGCTTATCCGGACGAGCGCGAACTGCCTGTGCTCAAGGGCGTGAGCATTGACGCTCGGAGTGGAGAGGTGATCGCCCTGGTTGGACCTAGCGGGGCGGGCAAGTCGACGCTCGTCGCATTGATCCCTCGATTCTACGATGTGACTTCGGGCGAGATTCTGGTTGATGGCAAGAGAGTTGGAGACGTCCGGCTCAAAGATCTGCGAAGTGCAATAGGCCTCGTCCCTCAGGAGACAACGCTGTTCGGCGGGACGATTCGCGAGAACATCGCCTACGGCAAACTCGATGGAACCGACGAAGAGATTGAGGCAGCGGCTCGCGCGGCGCATGCACACGAGTTCATCAGCGAGTTCCCGCAAGGCTACGACACGATCGTGGGTGAGCGCGGAGTGAAGCTCTCGGGAGGAGAGCGCCAGCGCGTCGCCATCGCGAGGGCCTTGCTCAAGAACCCGGCGATACTCATTCTGGATGAAGCCACCAGCTCGCTTGACTCGGAATCGGAGCGGCTGGTTCAGGATGCGCTCGAAACGTTGATGGAGGGACGCACAACCTTCGTGATTGCCCATCGGCTATCGACTGTTCGACGAGCCGATAGAATAGTTGTGCTCGATCAAGGCAGGATCATTGAGGATGGCACTCAGGATGAACTGCTGGCCAGGGATGGCCTCTACAAGCAGCTCTACGAGATTCAATTCAGGAACTACACCCCGCCGGTCAGCGCCGGATCCGAAGCGGAATGGTGATGCAGGCGCGAGTGGCGGAGGTTGAGAGCATCGTCTATTCACCTGCCTGCCAGCGGTCGCCGGCCGCATTCTCTCACCATCTCGTGAACTTTTGTGATTATCTTCTCTTCGACTCCCGGAGCGAATGGAGCCGGCAAGTCGTAGAAGACCACCGACCCGTCCGCCTCATATCCCCCCTCTTTCAAAACTCGGGCGGAAGGAACGTATCCGAAGACGTCATTACTGTAGCTGGCAACCCATAGCCCGCTCGAACCCAGCTCGCGTTTCAAGCGCAGAGCGTAATCGCTCACGACTTCCCCGGCCAGGGCGACCATTGTCAGCTCGGAACCGAACTGAAAGACCTGCACCGTGTACTTAAGCTCGGATGGAAGCTTGCCGTCCCGTTTCAGCCGCGCCAGCAGGCGCCTGGCGTGGCTGCGGCGGAACCGGTCGGGATCAGAGAGCTGCTTCACCAGCTCCTTCTCGGTGGGCGCAGGGGCCAGAGGCAGCATGAATCTGTCGAAGGCAATCCTCAACGGCCCGTGAACAGGCAAAGGAGAGCCGCTCATCGCGCGGTCGACCGCTGCTGCGAGACTCTGGCCGTGGGCGAGCGCCAGTTCAGGCGTGCCGTTCGGCTGAGGATTGATATCGCCTCCGCAGCCCATGACGAAGAGAGCAGTCGCTCCGGGGTGCGCCTTCTCGAGCGCTGCCTGGGCGAAGCCCGCATAATCACCGGCGAATTTGTAGAACTCACCCGGCAATGCCGTGTTATGGCAGGCGTACCCAAATAGGATCGCGCGCACGCCGCCGTGCGGGGAGTCGATTCGCAGGACCGGCACATCGTGGTCTACGGCGCCGTCCTTATCGCTTCCGAATTGAAAACCATCCGGCCCGCGTACGCGCCGGTTCACGCCAAACATTGCCACGGACCTGGAGAAGGAGAGGCGCGCCGGCGTCAGTTCCTTGAGGGCCTCATCGATCACAGCGACGAGCTTGTCTTCCAACTGGCGGCTATATTCGGCGATAGCAGCCTTCTGTTTCGCGCTCAGTTTAGTCCCGCTCATCATACCTTCGAGCGAACCGTGAAGGGCCGGGCCGCAATGCGTATGCGATGAAGTCAGCAGAAGGTGGGACCGCGGCAGGCCGAGCAGCTGATGTACGCGGGTCGCCACAGGCTCGGCGATGGAGTGGGATAGACCGATTAGATCAGTGGTCACGATGACCACTCGCTTGCCGTGTTCGTCTTCCAGGGCGAGCGCTTTGGCGTAAAGATCCTGAAGCTTGCCCTGAGAGGGTCTGGATCGAGAGGCATAGCCTGCCATCCAGAGCGAATGCCGCGGCGTTATGACGATCCTGGCAACGCCGGCTTTCCAACCGTGCGATGAAGCAGGAACCTGAGCATAGAAATCAAGCGGCGAACTCCGGTCGAGTGCCGCCACGAGGATAACAGCCGTAACAAAGATGCTGACGCGTCTCCCCATCTCTCTCAACATTGCCATAACAACTAGCTCGCACAAGCCGGGGCATTACGTGGGCCATGTGTATATCGGATTGCATCGTTGCGAGCAGGTGCTTCACGTGGAACGCCGCAGGGGCCCGGCCAGGGCAGCGCCGTCCGTTCGTTCACTCGCTTGCCTGCTTCGGCGCTTCAGTTGATTCCCGATGAATGATGGTATAGAGCTTTTTGGTGCCCACCTCGACTTGGGAGATCGAGGCCTCAAGGGGAAATTCCTCGCCGTCGGCGCGACGCCCGATGGTTAAGCGCCAGGAGCTGGTCGGGTCGTGCTTGACTGCAGTTTTGTCCAATCCGTGGCCGTCGTCTCGATGAGCAACATTGAAGCAGCCGGGGATGAACCGCTCGATGGGTTGCCCTATTGCTTCGGCGGCTGAGCAGCGAAAGAGCTTCTCGGCAGCCCGGTTGAAGAGAATGATTAGCAGCTCATCGTTAGTTGTAATGATACCGTCTGTGATGGCCCCGATGACGCTTGCCAACTGCTCCTTGCTTTCAACCAGGGCCGCTTCGGCTCTCTTATAGTTTGTAATGTCTCGAGCAATCACCACAACTTCGTCTTCGCCGCTGGCAACTACACGAGCCTCGTAATGGCGTATTCCGTCCGCCGCCGGGGTCGAATACTCAAAGAGCTGGGCCCGTCCGGTTTCAAGAGCCAACTGAATATGCTCGAGGGACTTTTCGGCCGCGCCGGGGGGGAGACCGACGTCGAGGATGCTCCTGCCTATTATCTCCTCGGGTGAGATCTTCTGGCGGCTGCTCTTATCGATCCGAAAATCGAGACAAGTCCCGTCGCTGCTTGTTCGAAAGATCAGGTCGGGAATGGCATCGAGCAGCGCACGGGCGCGCTCCTCGCTGTCGCGCACTGCCTGCTCCATGGCCTTTCGTTCGGAAATGTCGGTAATAGCAGTCCGGCACAGGATCCGGCGGTGCGCGTGGCGTTCGTTTCCGTCGACCGGAATGCTCTGAAGTTGAACGTAGGTGGAACGTCCACCCCGCACCTCCAAACTGAGATCCGTTACCACCTTATCCACGGTTTTCTGACAACGACTAATGTGGTCTCGAAACCGACCCGCATCGCTTGGTGTCACAAAGACGACAAATGGCTTGCCGATCAGCCGAGTCCGATCTCTGCCGAGCATCGCCGCGCCGGTCAAGTTCATCTCGCGGATGCAGCCCTTCTCGTCCAGGGTCATGTAACCGGTTGGGGCAAAATCGTACAGATTCAGGTAGCCATTGCGTGACTCTTCGAGCTCATGCCGGGTCTCGAGCAATTCCCGATTCTGCACTTCCAGCTCCAGTTGATGCACCTCGAGATTGTGCACGACACTCGCCAGGTCGTCATTCTGCTGTTCCGACAACGCAGTTCTGTCGGCCGCCTGGAGCGACCTTAGTGCCTCGTCCAGCTGAGAATCGCTCATCTTATCGTAGTTCTTCACGATGAACCTCTTCTCAAGACCTTACTGACCCGCCATCAGCACCCCGCAGAGAATCCACGGTTTGTGCGGCGGTCATCAAGTCAATGCTTCTTAGAACCAGTTTGTTTTCGGTGCCGACCCCCTTCATTCGCCTCCCGACGTTCTTCCGGCCCTGGATACCCTCCCGTATCGGCGTGTGACGGAAACAGGAATTCACAGGGGGCCGGAGAATCGTCTTCCTCTCAACGCGGCGTTGTGGCTATGCTTTCAAACCTTGAACGGGATCCGGCGCTTGCCTGTGATGATCATATCTTAGCTTGTTTTGGGTGAGCATGGGAAGATAGAAGTGGGGGGAGAGGATCTGGGATCTGGGATTTAGGATCTAGGATCTGGGATCTAGGTTAGGATTTAGGATCTGGGATCTAGGATCTGGGATCTTTGAGGGCATGTGGCCAGATCCTAAATCCTAACCTAGATCCTAAATCCTAAATCCTAA
>DASYSA010000015.1:0-15629 GCA_036003885.1 Blastocatellia bacterium
CGAAGAAGCCGTGGGAAGCATGGGCGGCAAGCTGGCTATCGACCTTTACGCAGGCGTCGGGCTCTTCACCATCCCGCTGGCTCGCATATTCGAGCGAGTCGTGGGAGTCGAATCCGAAGTCCGGGCTGCGAACTTCGCCCGTCAGAACCTTGCTTCGAACGGCATCAGCAACGCCGAGTTCTACACGGGGCATGTTGAGACAGCGCTGAAGGATCTCATTCGAAGCTGTGCTTCCGCCTCATCGAGGCCTGATCTCGTGTTGCTGGACCCGCCCAGGGTCGGGGCAGTGCAGGCGATCAGTCGAATCGCGACGCTCCGGCCTCAACGAGTGACCTATGTCTCTTGTGATCCCACTACGCTCGCTCGCGACCTGCGTGAACTCGCATCTGCCGGCTACGGACTCACACGCGTGACCGCATTCGACATGTTTCCACAAACCTACCACGTTGAAACCGTCGTTCATCTCGAACTGCGCTGAGTCTGATTCGTGATCCGTGATTCGTGATCCGTGATGCGTGATGCTCCGACATCAATCGCAGGTCTGGGTTCTCCCGCACGAATCACGCATCACGGATCACGAATCACGCATCACCCAGTTTGCAAAGCGTGACTCCCAACCACTACAATCACCCGTTTCAGTCTCTAAGCTCGAAACTCACAGGAGGCTCCGATGGCAGACACAACAACACTCGACCAGGTGGCACTTGCGGCATTTCGCAACCGTATAACAAAAATCCTTCCAGCTCAGGTCAGGAGTTGCATCGAGGACCTCAGCGAAGAACAACTCTGGTGGCGGCCGAATGACAAGAGCAACTCGGTCGGCAACCTGGTGCTGCACGTGTCAGGCTCGACCCGACACTATCTGTCGCGCAGCATCGGACACATGAAATATGAGCGAGATCGACCCGCCGAGTTCTCTGAACGCGGTCCAGTTGCGAAGATAACGCTTCTCGCGATCTTCGACGAAACTATTGCCCAGGCCGTTTCGGTCCTCGACGCCTTTGAGACTTCCCGCTTCACGGAACCTACAGAGGAGCCGAATTATTTCGGGACCGTGTTCGAACAGATCCTCGGTATTACGATGCATCTGGCGACTCACACCGGCCAGATCGTCTACGCGACGAAGATGTTGAAGGAAGGTTCGGTGGACGAGCTCTGGATCCGCGCGCACAAAGCCTAGTCCTATGAACCCGAAAGCCGAAACGAAAAACGCGAAACGCGGACCGGTTGATGCGGTTATTATCGGCGGCGGACACAATGGCCTGATCACAGCCGCCTATCTCGCCCGCGCCGGGTTGAGCGTAACTGTTCTCGAGCGCCGTGAAGTAATCGGCGGCGCATGCGTGACCGAAGAGCCGTGGCCCGGCTACAAGGTCTCGACGCTCTCTTACCTCTGCAGTCTGCTTCAACCGAGAATAATCCGCGAGCTGGAGCTGGAGCGCTTCGGCTATCAGCTCTATCCAAAAGATCCGGCCTTCTTCACCGCCTTCCCGGATGGGCGCCACCTCTTCTTCTGGCAGGAAATGAAGCGCACACAAGAGGAGCTTGCGAAGTTTTCGAAGCGCGATGCGGCTGCTTATCCTGCCTACGAGCACAGTCTCGCCCGACTCGGAGAGTGGGTCGAAGGCCTGTTAATGACCACTCCTCCAAACATCGTGCGCCGCAAGTGGAGCGACCTCATCGGGCTTGGAAAGCTCGGACTGCAAGCTATGCGGTTTCGGGACCCCGACACCATCCACATGGTCAAGATCATGACCCAGAGCATTCGCGGCTATCTCGACGAGCGATTCGAGTCGGACGAGATCAAGGCGACGCTTGCGACCGACGGAGTCATAGGCACCAACGGCGGCCCTTCAACGCCGGGAACCGCTTATATAATGTTGCATCACGTCATGGGCGGCGCCACCGGGATCAGGGGACTCTGGGGCTTCGTGCGTGGCGGAATGGGTGCGATCAGCCAGGCAACGGCGCGCTCGGCTGAGGCTCACGGAGCACAGATAAGGACCGGAGCCGAGATCTCGCGCGTGTTGTCGCGCAACGGCCGCGCATACGGTGTGGTGCTCGCCCAGGGTGAGGAGATCCATGCCAGGGCCGTCATTTCGAACGCCGACCCGAAGATCACCTTCTTGAAGCTTCTTGACCCGGCGGACCTCGACGAAGAATTTCGCCGCGAGGTTGAGAAGATTCACATGGAAGGCTCGACGATGAAGATCAACCTCGCGCTCGACGCCCTCCCCGACTTCACAGCTCTTCCGGGATCGACGCTCGGACCTCAACACAGGGCGACGATTCACGTCTGCCCGTCGATGGACTACGTGGACCGGGGATGGGAAGACGCGGCGGCAGGACGGCCTTCCGATCACCCGCTGCTCGAAGTCACCATACCTACAACCTACGACGATTCGATTGCGCCTTCCGGCAAGCACATAATGTCGATCTTCGCGCAGTACGCTCCGTACGGGCTTCGCGATGCGGATTGGGATTCCATAAAGGAACAGGTAGCTGATAGCTGCATTGATGCGCTGGCTGAGTATGCCCCCAACATTCGCGACGCGATCATCCACCGCCAGGTCATTTCACCCCTCGATCTTGAGCGCGACTATTCGTTGACAGGCGGCAGCCTGTTTCACGGCGATCTCACGGCCGATCAATTGTTCTTCATGAGACCCGTTGCGGGCTGGGCCCAATACCGCACTCCTATAGCCGGGCTTTATCTTTGCGGATCGGGTACTCACCCAGGGGGCGGCGTGATGGGAGCGCCAGGATTCAACGCTGCCCGCGAGGTTCTGGCCGACTGGCGCCGGCTCAAGTGAGACCTCAAGGGACAGCCACGAATTACACGAATCTCCAGAATCTGTCACGAATTATTAGTGATCATTCGTGTGATTCGTGTGATTCGTGGCCGTCCCTTCAGAAGAGGTCCTTCAGTGCGATAGGCGACTTCGTGTCCGCGGACTTCAAGTAAGTCACAAGATCGAGAAGCTGCTTGATCGTATAGATGCTTGCATAGTCTCTGGGCATCGGGGACTCGTTGAGCAACTCGGTCTTCACGATGTTCTTCTTCTGGACTGTCCTGAGTACCGCCGGCAACTCCGTCAGATCGTACAATTCGATCTCGCTCTCGTTCTCCCGTTTGACGATCCCAACGAGCTTATCGCCATCCGCGAGCGTGAGCCGCATGCTTGCGTATCGAGCCTCGACTTTGTCGTGCGGAAGCACAATGCTCAGGAAGAGTTCTTTTGGCGCTCTCGTCCCCACTTTGGACAGGTCGGGTCCAATTGATGCTCCAATGCCGTCAAAGGCGTGACACGATTGACAACTCTTAGGCTGAGCCCCATCGAAGAAGATGTTCTTTCCGGCCTGGCCGTCCCCGACAATCGGAGCGTTCACAACTGTTGGTGGGGGGACCGGTGTCGAAGGAGGAGTCGAAAGAACCGGCTGTGTTGTTGCGTTACCTTCCGCTCCGGGCGGCGACATCACGAACGCGACGAGATTCCAGATCTGGTCCTCGGAGTAGGCTGACTTGAATGCGGGCATTGCCGTCCCGCCTACCCCATTCTTGATAACCTTGAAGATCTCGTCCGCTGGAAGTCCCTTGCCACGGATCCGAGGGGCTCCGCCGCCTGACCCTCCCGTACCGTGGCAGTAGCCGGTGCCGCAAATCGGGGCGAAGATTCTCGCGCCCTCCGCGATTGATTGCGGGTCTTTCAGCTTGTCAGCCTGGCTGATAGGAGCGGGCAAGGTGCCGGCCCCCACACTCTCGCAGTAAGGAAGCAGTGAGCCAACGCATCCGAGTGCCAATAGCACCGTAAACACGAATCGATCTGAGTGGCTTTTCATCTTCCGCCGATCTCCCTCGATGTGTTTCTTATAAGGACGGAGCACCCGGCGACCCAGGAGTGTCTGCCGGCTACCTGCCCTTCTCAGGCAATGCAAACACGAACACGGTCGACCCCGCCGGGAAGTCCGCGACTTCGGGCCACAACGAGGGCATCCCGCTGACGAATAGCGACCCCAGTCCCGAGGGCGTTGCGACGTACTGCCGGCCCTTAACCGAATACGTGATCGGGCCGCCACGATGGCCGGAGCCCGTGCTGAACGACCAGAGTTGCTTTCCCGTCTTCGCATCAAGAGCCAGGAAATGTCCCTCGACGTCACCGGTGAACAGGACATCCCCGCCGGTTACCAGGAGCGATGCGAGGATTGGGTATTTGGTTGGCAGAGTCCACTTCTTGTCGCCCGTAACCGGATCGAACGCGTCAATATGAGCCGTGACCTTTCCGCCCGGCGGAGGCTTCTGCGTCACGTTACCGGCGACGAACCCCTGTCCCTCATTCGGTTGTTGCGGAAATGATATCGTATCGCCGCAATACTCGATCCCGTCGTTGTAGAACCACCCGGTCCGCGGGCTGTAAGCTGAGTGGTTCCAGCTGCGCGCGCCTCCCCAGTTTGGACAGATGAGCTTGGTCTTGCCGACTTCGGGTTCGTTGCGCTCGATCAGGTTGCCCTCTTTATCAATCGTCTTCACCCAGTTGATAGTATCGACGTAGCGCCAGGCGTTCTTGAACTTACCGGTGACCCGATCCAGGACCCAGGTGAAGCCGCCCTTATTAGGATGAACGAGGAGCTTTTCAGTCTTGCCGTCACGGGTCACATCGATCAGCACACTCTCGTAGGATGAGTCAAAGTCCCACGAATCGCCGGGAATCTCCTGGTAGTACCATTTCAGTTTTCCAGTGTCCGCATCCAGAGCGACGATGCTGTCTGTATAGAGATTTGTGCCGGGCCGAACGTCGTTGTGGAAATCGGAGGACGGATTTCCGATGCCCCAGTAGATGAGATTCAAGTCGGGATCGTAAGACCCCGTCAGCCAGGTAGAGCCGCCGCCGATCTTCCACATTTCGGACCCGCCCCAACTCTCATGGCCCGGCTCTCCGGGCCCGGGAATGGTGTAGAAGCGCCATGCGAGTCTGCCGGTTTTGGCGTTGAATGCGCTGATGTAGCCGCGATGGGCGCTGTCGCCGCCGGTGCCTCCGACGATCAACTTGTCTTTGACCAGAAACGGGGCGCCGTTGATATTGCAACCGCACTTCTTGACGTCCTCGACCTCAACATTCCAGACTCCCTTACCTGTCTTCGCATCCAGAGCGACAACGTGATTGTCCATCGTGCCGAAGAAGACCATGCCATAGCCTACTGCCACCCCGCGATTGAACTTGCCGTACGGCGAGGGTTGGCCCCGAGGCATGTTGTAGTTGTAGGTCCAGAGGCGTTCCCCGGTTTCCGCGTTCAAAGCGAAGACTCTATCCTCACTCGCGATAAGGTACATGATCCCATCGATTACGATGGGCGTTGCATTGAGGCCGCCCTCTATCTTTCCAGTCTGAAAGGCCCAGACCGGGACGAGGTTCTTCACATTGTCAGCGCGAATCTGGTCGAGGGGGCTGTATCGCCACGCATCGTAGGCGCCGAAATATGTCGGCCAGTTTTGCGGTTCCTTGCGCGCTTTGGCCAGTCGTTCTCCGGTCATCTCCTGCGGCACCTGCGCGCCGGACTGGGATGAAAGCATCGTAAGCAATAAGAGGAGGAAGATTGGCGTTCTGCTGAGCGTGGAACTGATCTTCATTCGGAGAGCCCCCTTACAAAAACGTTTTACGTTTTGCGTTTTACGTTTTACGTTTTAAGTGGTCGTTTCTCATTTCACGCCGTCTCGGATTCTGGACGAACAAACGCAAAACGTAAAACGTAAAACGTAAAACGTTCCTACGGATTCCGCAGCTTATCCCCATTCACCGTCACCGGCAGGGGATTTCCATCCTGTCTGAGTTTGTACAACAAGTCGCTCTCAACGGCTTTGCGCGCCCCGGCGATATCGATCTTGAACAACCGCGCAACGTTCTCGCCGAATATCTTCTGTCTGGCCTCTGCAGTGAGTTGAGGATACTTTTTGCTCTCGATAATCTCATCGGGAATCTTAAACGCCTGAAAGCCCTGAATCTGCCAGTGGGGCGGGCCGATCACCGGCGTGTCGGTCCCCCACAAAATGTGATCCGCGCCAAGCCCATCCAGCAGGGTACCCATCAGGTGCGCGAAGCGGTTCGGGTCCTGCGACATAATGCGCGCCAGTCCGCCAAGCTCGGCGTAGATATTCCTCACCTTCGCCTTCTTCGCCTGCTCGGCAAGCTCGGCATCCCAGGGAAACGCGCTGTGAAACGCGATGAAGTTCAAATCCGGGAAGTCTGCGGCGGCCCTCGTCATGTCCGCGGTATGACAGAACTCCTCAAGGAAGAGACCGGGCAGCCCCTTATGCACGCAGACGTTCTTCACGCCGTGTTTGCGCAGCACCTCGTAGATGGGATAGGTCTGTTTCTCATCGTCCATCTTCCAGCCGCGGGTATCGGGGCCGGGCGGATAGAGCTTGAGGCCATCGATCTTGAGCGTCTCGCATTGATAGATGAGCGAATCAATCGCCGACCTGCCATCGGGAGGGTCGATACAGCCGAGTACGCGGATACGAGAGGGCGCCATCGACCGGATCATCGCCGCTTCGCGCGGCGGGAACAGATCCACGCCGTCAAAAGCGGCGCGCATACCGAATGAGTTGAGAAAAGCGAGGTCGGTTTCGCTCTCCATGAAGATGTCTTCGAAAAACATCACCCGGCCCATGTCGGCGATGGGAACCGGCCGGCCAATGACCATTGCTCGCGCTCCGGCCAGTGTCTTAAGGAAACTCTCGCCGCGCGGAGTCAGTTGCTTGATTCCACCGGCGCGCCACCAGACATGAGTCTGCAGGTCGATGAGGATTGGCGGACGCAGGGTCGCATCGCGATCCGCCGACCGCTCCGCGACAACGGGGTCGATGAAGCGTGTCGCCGGCAGTGCGAGTGCATCGGACTTTCGCTGTAGGAAGGTCAGGCTGGCCGCTCCCGCAGTCAACTGAAGCATGCTGCGCCGAGAGAGCTTACCTGGCGTTGTTGATTCTGAGTGAGTCTTGAGTGGCGAGTCCTGAGATTCTGAATGCTTAGGCTTGATCATTGCGGTGTCCCCTTGCAGCATAATGTCGCGAAGAAGCAGATTTTCGAAGGGCCCCTGGGTCTTCGTGAACGTATGGCTGCATCCCTCTTGCGGTTGATCGGTGATGCTACATTGTCACATTCTGAAAGTCTACCGGAGGTTCAAAGCCTGGTCGACTCATTTGAACTCGGCTGACTTGATGTATGACAGGAACTCCTGGTCCCAGCGGCCGATGGTCTTGACCGACCCGATCAGTTTAACGAAGTAAGGTCCCTTTGGTGTCTCAATGACTGCGGCACGCAAACGCGAATTTGGCTTATCCACTTTCTCAGCGGAACCCGGTGTCATTTCGGCCGAGTAGTGACCGGTGACATCCAGAAGCGTGACACTCAACCCGTTGACAGTCATGGCTTGCTTCTGCGCCTTGTCCAGGGTTTGACCCATCTGACCGGCCCAGCGTTCGAGGTTCGCGTCCACTGAACCGCCCTGCCCCTGGCCGAAGTAGTAAACGACCAGCGACGCGTCTTCGGCGTCTCCTTCCACGTGCGGGAGTCTGTACTGCGAGACCCGCATGTTCGAAGCGACAGTCTCACTGGTCCACCCGTCCGGCGCCCGAAGACGGAGACCGCCCGATGCTGCGCTTGACTGACCTGAAGAGGCCGGACGCGACTGGGACGCGTCGGATTGAGGAGGTGCCGGCTGACTGTTCTTGATTGGAACTGGTGCGTCCGAACACGACCAACAGAGACTTGAAAGCAAAAGCACTACGGCAACTCGAAGAATTAGTCCAGACATTACTTGGCCTTTCAACTTTATTGGAGTTTGGATCTCGAAGCATAGACCAAACTCGCTTGCAGAGCCATCTGCTCGCGGCGACAAGCGGCGCCAGGTTGGCCTCCGACTCAGATTTTGCGTGTCTTCCACTTCCCGCGGCGGAAAATCAGCATTCCGACAACCGCGATAGTCGACTCCGCAATGCAAATGGCCAGAAAGACTCCTCGAGCGCCCATCCCTAGCGGCAGCGCCAGCGTGTACGCGAGCGGAATCTGAAATAGCCAGTAGCAACCCAGGTTGATGAGTGTCGGCGTCGTAGTATCGCCGGCTCCATTGAACGACGCGACCATCACCATTCCATAAGCGTAGAACACGTACCCGTAGCTTATGTAACGCAGAGCGTCGATGCCGTAGGGCACAACGTCGGGATCGGTTGTGAAGATGTTGATCAGGGGCCGCGCAAACACAACAAACACTATCGTGACGAGTCCCAAAAAGACCATATTGCAGAAGCCGGTGACCCACACCGAGCGTTCCGCGCGCTCCGGTTTGCCCGCGCCAAGGTTCTGCCCCACAAGCGTCGCGGCGGCGTTGCTCATCCCCCACGACGGCAGTATGGCAAATATGATTATGCGAAGCGCTATGGTGTATCCGGCGAGGGCCGCTCCGCCGAAGATCGCGACTATTCGCACCAACCCGAGCCAGCTTGCGGTCGCGACAAGAAACTGGAGCATTCCGCCAATCGATACGCGAAGCAAGCGCAGCATCACTTGCGGGTCAAGCCTCACCTGGCGGCGTTCTATTTGCACACGGCCGCCGCCGCGCATCAGGACGTAGAGCTGAAAGCACACTCCCAGTCCCCGCCCAATCGTGGTCGCCACTGCGGACCCGGTTACTCCCAGCTTCGGGAAAGGTCCTACGCCAAAGATGAAGCAGGGGTCGAGCACGAGGTTGACGGCGTTCGCGACCCAAAGCGAACGCATCGCAATCGACGCGTCTCCAGCCCCCCGGAAGATGGCGTTGTTCAGGAAGAGGAGCATTATTACCATATTGCCGCCGAGTATGATCGTGCCATACCCTGTGCCAACTTCGATGATAGAAGGGCTCGCGTTCATCAGCCGCAACAACACAGGCATGTAGGTGATGGCCGCGATCGCAATTGGCAGCGAGAAGACAAACCCTATGATTATTGACTGCACGGCGGCCACGGCAGCTCCGGCCGGGTCCTTCTCGCCAATCCGACGAGCCACCATAGCGGTCGTCGCCATGCTCAGGCCCATCGCTACCGCGAATACCAGCGTGAGAAGCGATTCAGTCAGGCCCACTGCGGCGATTGAGTCCGTGCCCAGATGCGACACCCAGAAGACGTTTACGATGCCGAAAAGGGATTCCATCGACATCTCCAACACCATCGGAATTGCCAGCA
Source organism: Blastocatellia bacterium (assembly GCA_036003885.1). GTDB lineage: Bacteria > Acidobacteriota > Blastocatellia > UBA7656 > UBA7656 > DASYSA01. The sequence goes on from DASYSA010000015.1 coordinate 9,215, forward strand.
GCATTATGGCTCGGCCGATGCTGCCTTCGGTGAAGTCGTGCCGAGTGCCGACAACGGAATCGCGCAATGCGGTCCGCAAACGGGCAATCCGGCCCATGCCGCTCCGGTCAGTGACTACGGCCGTCGACTCAATCTCTAACGGGTCGTTCATAGTGCTCCCGGCCAGGCGCTCCTTGATGCGCCGGCAAGTTTGTGCGATTGAGAATCGCTTCGCGATACTTCAGGGTAGGAAGCGATCAGGAGGTTAGAACGTTGAGGCGTGCACCTGTTTATCCTCGGGACGACAACTCTTTATGCCCCTGCTCGTGCGGCTTTTGAAATCAGGAACTCCTTCTCGACCCAGCGCAGGATCCTCTGGGGATCATCTCGGCGTGGCCCACGGAGATAGAGCGTATTCTGGGGATCAAAGTAGCGGCCTCGTCCCGCTTGAAGCTCGACTCCGGCCGGTTGGACCAGTATGCGCACCGACCGGGTTTCGCTGCCCGGGTTTGCATATTCGAGAAACGCAACGACCCCGGGACGCTTGTCGCTGGAAAGTCGCAGAATGCAGTGGTCGAGAGCATTGTCACCCTCAATCAGAGCGCAGGCAACTTTGCGGATTTCGAGTAGCCCCGATAATCGCCTAACATCCAGTCCGGCAGTTCCCATAAGATTCCTCGTTGTCGGGACTGCAACAGAGGTTATCAGCCCCTAAGTCGATCGACTCGATCGAGTTATTGGATACAAGGACACGAACGGAGCGCCGGTGGATTCCTTTCGGACCGGGTCCGCCGACTGGTGGTAGTCCGATTGTGAGCTTTGCCGCCGCCTTCGAGGTGCTAGCGAAAACTATCGATCATTTCTCTTCATTTCCTGCCCTCTCCTTCCGCGGAACAGAAGACCGATGGACCTGATTGTCGTCCTTCAGCAGCTCCTCGATACAGCGGTCGATCTGGTTATAGAATTAAAGCGATGTTCGAGCTAACAGGCAAGCCTGAGATGTGGTCGGCGGGCAGGGATCAGATGATGGGGCGCAGTCAACCGGGGTACAGCAATGAATTGATCAAGCTGCACCCGCGGCCTGCTAACAGCTGGCGCTCGATTCTGAGGATGGCTTTAGGCAGCAACACGCGGCGAAGGATCGCCGACAAAACTCGGCGACCCTTCTAACCGTATCTCTCAACCGCGCCTTACTTCTTATTGAAAGTAAGCTTGGACTCGCGCTTACCCTGCGGAGTCTCAGTGCTGTTGTGAGCCTTGAGCACCTTGCCGCCTTCGGCTAACTCCAGATGCTCTATGGTCGTGACTGTAATGTCCTGACCCTGCACGCTCATGTTGCGCACCCTGCTCAATTCGAGGATCTTTCCATCCCCCTGCCACTTCGCCTTGAGCGCCACTTTTTGCATCGCGCCCTGGCGCCCCGGAATCTCACCCGTTGTCTCGCTGCCATCCAACTTGTAGGTAAGCGTCTGAGCCGGTCTTTCCTGACCGCCCACCACTGTCTTGCTTTCGATCGTGATGGTGTCCTTACCCTGAGTGACCTTCCAGGTTATGCTGTCAGGCGTTCCCTGCTGGCCGCCGCCGCCCGCCATTTCGCTCTTACTCTTGTCCAGTTCCCAGGTACCCGAGAAATCAGCAGGCGCGGCGCTCATTGCACTTGCTATGAGCGCTGCGACGCACAAAGACAGACAGATCATTAAAAGCCTCTTCATAGTTATTCTGCTCCTCTTAAAACTTTGAGAAATTGATAGAACACCCTCAGCGAGACGCCCACCGTCGCGCGTGGACGAGCTCACTGAGGCAAGAACGCGGCCCGCGCCATCCCGGTTACAAGAATTGCGCCCAATCTGGCGTCCGGGAACCACGAACGGCCCATGCAGGGGTCCATCTCGCACACCGAAATCGGCTCTCGGAGCCTGTTTCAGGGAAGCGAGAGGCGCATGCTGTCGATCTTTACGCGGTTCGGAGCGAGGTTCAAATTTCTGCAAAAAAACTTTCCGATGATGGTCACTTTTTGATTGACAAAGAATCCTCCTGTGCTAATATAGCGCCCGCTCGGTTGGCAACAATCGGGTGCGGTCCCGAGAGGTTCGAGTTGAAGTCTTCCTTTCTTACGCGTGAGTCTGGTACCTCGCAAGAGGAACCAACGAACGGGTGAAGCTTGAGTGTGATGGTTGGAGCTCGAAAGGGCTCCAGGCGCCGGAGTCCTAGGGTTTCGGCGGGCAGAGTCCGCAAGGATTTTGTGACGCACAAAAGGCTAGGGAGATGGAGACGAAGAGTCACTCGGGACCGATTCTTTTTCTCACGCCCACCAAAAGTTTTCAGTTTTGAGTTTTCAGTGACGCCTACTGAAAACTGAATCAGGATTCTACCGTTCTCTACTGCCTACCGCCCACTGAAAGCTTAGAACTGAAAACTGAAAACTGACTGATGTTCTGCCTTGCGTACCGCCTACTGCCTACCGCAAACTGAAAACTGAAACTGAAAACTGAAAACTGGGAACTGAAAACTGAAAACTGACTAACGTGCAATTCCTCCTGGACAAGAAGCAACGGACCCCGTTGTTCGAGCAGGCCCGCGAGCAGTTGCTCACGGCGCTACACACGGGCAAGCTTCGCCCTGGTGACCGCCTGCCGAGCGTGCGGCAGGTAGCCCATCGAAACACCATCAATCTGAAGACCGCCTTCTCGATCTATCAGCGGCTCAGGGATGAGGGCTACGTTGCGCTGAGGACCGGTTCAGGGGCTTACGTATCGGAGATGGAGCTAACCGACCTGGACCAGGCGTATTGCCTCTCGATCTTCCAGTTGATCAAATCGAACCTCTCGCAGGCCAGTCAACTGAAGCTCGACCCGACTCTGTACACTCAACTGGTGAAGAGTTTCGTCGACAGGTCCGCGATAAAGTCAAAGCAGGTTGCGGTGATCGAATGCAACGAGGAACAGGTCCGTCTCTTCGCCGGAGAGATCTCGAGCCGACTAGGAGTGCGCGCTATCCCGCTGCTGTTGACTCAGATCGAGAGTGACGGCCCGCGACCTTCGAGGTTGCTTGAAGGAGTAGACTATTTTGTGACAACCGACTATCACTTCAGACAGGTCGAGAGCCTCCTGGGCTCTTATGGGAAGAAGATACTCCAACTCCGGCTGGATCCTGATTTCGTGCCTCAGCTGGTTGGGGCAGCCAGTCGAGGACGCGTTTTGATGATCGTGTCGAACACCAGCTTCTTCCCGGCCTTTCGTCGGCATCTGATAAGCCTCGGAACTCCTGCTGCTCTGCTCGAACGCATTTACTCGGTCGACGACAAAGACCTGGCCGGTGTGCAGACCGCTCTCATCAACGCGCGGTACGTCTACATATCACCCATTTGCGATCCCGCCCTGATCGACCTCATTCCCAGAAAAGCTTCGCAACTCAAGATAGATAACATGCTGTCGATCGAGTCGATCGAGACGCTCGAAGCGGTAATGCTGTTTCACACGCAGCAATAGGTGTCAGGTGTCAGGTGCCAGGTGCCAGGGAATAGGTGGCAGGGTCAGTTGGGGCAGGTCCCAAAGATCCGAGTCCACCGTGACACTGTCCGTGGCGCCTGGCACCCCTTGCCCCGGCACCTGGCACCTCATACCTGGCCCTCGCAACTGACACCTGACACCTCGCACCTGACACCTGACACCTGTAAGCTGTCTGATGTGAAGAGGACCGCAGACGTAGTAATAATCGGAGGCGGATGCATGGGAGCCAGCGTCGCTTATCATCTCACCAGGCGAGGCATACCCGACGTCGTCATCGTCGAGCGCGAGTCGCTCCTCGGAATGGGATCGACCGGCCGCAACGCCGGCGGAGTCCGCCACCAGTTCTCAAGCGAAGCGAATGTGAAACTCTCGATCGAGTCTATCCGCTTGTTGGAACGCTTCAATGACGAGGTGGGGGCCGAGATCGACTTTCATCAGGACGGTTATCTCTTCCTGCTGGCAACTCAGGAGTCCGTGACTTCGTTTCAAGCCGCCATCGAAATGCAGCAACGGCTCGGCGTCGAGGTTGATCTGCTCAGTCCCGCAGAGGCGCGAAGGCTCGCGCCAGGCCTCGAAGTCGATGGAATTCTCGCGGCTTCATTTTGCGGGCGAGATGGAATCGCCGATCCTAACGGAGTAACGATGGGATTCGCGAGCGCAGCCCAGAGGGCCGGCGCTGAAATCTATCGCGAAACCGAAGTGACCGGTGTTCAGCGAACGGCCGGCCGAATCACCGCCATTGAAACTACCCGGGGTCTTATCTCAACTCCGAATGTGGTGAACGCGGCCGGGCCCTATGCCCGGCGGATCGGGCAGATGGTCGGCCTCGACATCCCGGTATCACCGCTGCGACGGCACATATTCATAACCGAGCCGATGGCTGGAGCGCTGGGCACCGCGGCTCCCTCTACCCGCATTATGGTCATCGACTTCGAGACGACCTTCTATTTTCACAGGGAAGGCGCTGGAGTTCTGTTTGGGATGGGCGACCTGGATGAACAACCGGGCTTCGACACGACGGTGAGTTGGGACTTTCTCGAACAGGTGACTCGTGTAGCCGTGCGGAGGCTTCCCGCCCTGGGTGACGCTGGAATCGCGCATGCCTGGGCGGGCTTATACGAAATGTCTCCCGACGGAATGCCGATCATCGGACCGGCTCGCGAGGTCGAGGGCTTCTTTATGATCAACGGCTTCAGCGGACACGGCTTTCAACACTCTCCGGCAGCGGGCCGATTGCTGGCGGATATTATTGCGGCGCGACGGATACCGGAGAGCGAGGCGGCGCCGTTCTCATTCGAACGCTTCGCAGCCGGCGCGTCGCCGCGTGAGTTCGCAGTAGTCTAGCAGGGATCATTCCAGCAGTGGCTCGATGAGCGTGCACTCGGCGTCATCCGACTCCTCCGAACTCTGAAACAGGGACCTGCTTACACGTTTTGCGAGCATCCACGCAATCGCCACCACCATCGCTGCGGCAACCAGATCTATGATGTAGTGCTGATTCAGAATGACCGTTGTGATGCACATCGCGGCGCTATAGACGCCCAGCGTCACAACCGCAATTCGCGAACGCCGCGCTATTGAGAGAGCGAACAGCAACATTGGATAAGCGGCGTGCAATGAAGGCACGGCGCCGAACCATTGCGCCGCGTTCTTGATCATTCTTTGAACGATTACCCCGTCCATCGCATCAGCCATGTTGGTCCTGGCGACAAGATCCGCAGTCGGTTGAGCCATCCCATGCAAGCTCACCCACCACGGCGGAGCGACCGGCAGGCTGACGTAGAGTAATAAGGCCACCGCGTGCAGCACCGTGAAGGCGCTCAAGTGGCGGACGAATCTCCGGCGGTCTTCTGCGCGTCTTCCGCCGCGCCACCACCAGACAGCCAGGTGCGCCGGCAAGATGAACAGATAGGAGAAGTACACGAGTTGCGCTGCCCAGCCAATGACAGCTCCATAGGATGTTGCGCTGTGAGCTGCGAGCCACGCGTGCGCCGCGTGGGCCGGCGCTTCGCCGCTGGAAATCCAACCGAACAATCCGCACTCCGCAATGTACGGCCATTTGACCGAGACCCGCTCATAGAGCAAGGGCTGGAGCAGACGCAGCCTGTCATACACCATCCAGAACGCGAACAGCGGCAACCAGTCGAGAAAGAACTGGCGCCCTCGATTGGAGGCGACAAACGCCATTGGCGCCGCCGCGAGGATCGCCCAGTGGTAGGGCCGGAGGCTGTGAGTCGCCACGCCAAGAGCCAGATAAGCCGAGATAACGGCGCATACGGTCACCTGCCAGACTTCTACTCGTCTTGTGATTAGTACCCTGGCTGCCAAATTGTCCTCCGGTGAAATCCTTGAAGCGTGCGGCAAGAGAATGAGGGAGCGAGCCGCGTGCCACAGAATATGGAGTTAAAACAGGCGTGTTAGTTGGTGGATTCCTAAGACGGTACTGCGGGTTTGGCGGACACCTGTCGGCTCAATGCTGCACCTATGCGCTTCTCCGCGTCCTCTGTGGTGGGAGAAAGCGCCTTTGCGTCTTTGCGTTAAATTCTTGCATTAGTCGTTGGACCAGAAAAAAGGTATTATTCCGAAGTCCTTCATTCTTGGCGACGGTTTTCAGTTCGTCTGCTGCTCAAGTCATGCAAGAGGCTCTCGAATTTCGAATTTCGCAATTCTCCGCGAATCGTGTTGAGTTAGCGATGACGTTGGATTACAACTGAGCAATGCCAAACGTCTATGGAGTTCTCCCGGTCCTTGAAGCGCTCCGCTCCGGAGGCCGCCGGATCGAGCGAATCGTCATAGCCGACGGCGCGCGGCACGAACGCCTCCGTGAGGTGATCGAAGCGGCCCGCCGGCTCAATATCCCGGTTCGTCGTGAGCCTCGGGCTGGGCTGGATCGAATGAGCGGCCAGGCCAACCACCAGGGTGAGATC
>DASYSA010000016.1:0-7896 GCA_036003885.1 Blastocatellia bacterium
TGAGCAGAATGATTCTCTTGGAATTTTTTCTAACCATCTTGGGATTGTACTCCTGGTAAGGTAGTCCGTATGTTGTATGAGGGCAGTGCGAGTCTCGCACTGTTTGCGATCTTACCATCTACTATTCGTTTAGCAATATAAATCATTAGAAGCCTCCACGATATCCAGACAATCCCGTGTGGCTCCCCCAGGTGTCGATCGCCGCCTTAAACCTGCTCTCTGCCTATCTGTCGCCCCTATGGTAAAATTCCGCGCCTTGATTCCCTGAATGGTTCACTGATCACATGTCAAAGGCACTGTTCTTCAGCCTGCCGCTGCACGGCCATATCAATCCTTCACTGCCCCTCGTCCGAGAGCTCGTTACACAGGGCGACGAGATCGTCTTCTATTCCTCCGAGCACTTCGCCGCGAAGATCGAACAGAGAGGCGCCCACTATCGACCCTATAGAAACGCGTTCCTTTCCGATCTGACACAGGTGCCCGAGAGAATGGATCAGCTCTCCTGGCTGCTCATGCGCACAACCTCGGAAGTGCTCGACAACGAACTTGATGACTTTCGCGCCGAGAGGCCTGACTACCTCATCACGGATTCGGTCGCGCCCTGGGGTCAGTGGGTCGCCGAAGTGCTCGGCGTGCCGGTGGTAACATCGGTCCCAACCTTCGCCTTCAACCGGCGCGTACTGGCTTTCGGATTTGCGCACGGGGTGCGCCCCCGCAGTGGCCGGAGCCTTCTAGCCAAAATGCGACACCTGAGCAAGGCGCTCATGCTCAGGAAGCGGCTGCGACATCGCTACGGTGTACGCGGCCCGGGCATGATGGGCTTGATGTTCGGCCACTCGAACTTGAACATCGTATATACCTCTCGTCACTTTCAGCCTCGCGTCGAAACGTTCGACGATAGCTTCCAATTCGTCGGACCGTCAATTACTCCCCGGACCGAGACTATCCCCTTCCCCTGGGACCAGGTCAGGCATCCCGTGATTGTCTATGTCTCGCTCGGTACACTGTTCAACACCGACACATCGTTCTATCGGAATTGCTTCGAGGCATTCCGGGGCGAGGATCTCCAGGTGATCATGTCGGTTGGGAATAATGTATCGCCGGAAAGCCTGGGTCCGGGAGCGCCGAACTTCATCGTGCAAAGCTACGTCCCGCAACTCGAGGTGCTGGCGCGCGCCTCGGCCTTTGTGACGCACGGCGGCATGAACAGTGTCAGCGAGAGTCTCTCTCACGGCGTGCCCGTCGTGGTCATCCCGCAAATGGGCGAGCAGGAAATCGTGGGACGCAGGGTTGAAGACCTCGGGGCCGGTCTGTATCTTGCCAGGGCGGAAGTGACGGCGGAAAAGCTCCGCGACTCTGTCCGGCGACTTCTGGCGGAGGATCGCTTCCGTGAGCAGGCCGCGTTGGTACGCGAGTCTTTTCAGAGAGCGGGAGGTGTGGCGCGCGCCGCCCAGACCATCAAGTCATTCACGAAGTCCTCCAACATTATCGGCTAATCTCGCTAATAGGCGCGAATCAACGAGACCAGGATAATCAGGACCGACGGTTCCAGTTTTGATTGATCCCTCTCTTTTACCGGGATTGTAAACCTGATTCAATGCCCATATAATCCCTCGTCGGTTGGCCCAACATCATCGTAGGAGGTTTGATATGACACTTCGAGAGTTCTATTTGCAGCGGCAACAGGCAGAAATCCCAGTCTTCATGAATGTACTCAAGGCGCTTCCAAAAGATCGGCTCAGCTATAAACCTGATGACCGCTCGCCGTCGGCAGAACAGCTCGTCTGGACGCTCACATGGGAACTTAACGCGTGTCTCGATGTAGTCAAAACGAATCAGGCCGAGTGGAAGTCCCTTCCACCCCCGCCCCTTGACGAGATGCTGGAGATGTTCGAACGCTGGTCGAACGAGTTGACGGATGTCGTTTCAAAGATGGACGAGGCATCCTGGGACCGGTCCGCAAAGTTTTACTACGAGGGCAAGGTCGTGTCGGAGCAGCCGGTGGGAACATTTCTCTGGTTCATTCTTTTCGACGCGATTCACCATCGGGGACAACTTTCAGCATATCTGCGGCCGATGGGCGCCAAGGTGCCGGCGATCTACGGCCCCTCCGCTGACTCGGCATCGGCGTAGCAGCTACCAGAAGTTCGAGTTATTGGGTGCTTCAAAGAACGCAAAGGAAGCGCAGAGATCTGATTCGAGACTCTGCGCAGCCTTTGCGTTCTTTGCGCCTCTGCGGTGAAGGGCGTCTTCGCAACGGTTTCGCATCGAGGAAACCAAAACCGCCGAGTAGTCCCTCGAGTTCGGTTAGGTTGTAGCAACCTTCGGATGTAGTGCGTCTTTTCTCTAAGTGGACCAAAGGTCAACTCAACGGGAGGCTATGGCCAGATCAAAGAACATTCGCGTCCGCACTTCGCCGCTCGCGGTGTTGACTGCGGTCGCGTTGCTGTTCCTGCTGATAGCGGGCGGGTTCTACTTCGCTCGCAGGTCCGGCACCGATCTGCATCGCTATCAGAATGACTTCAATGTCTATTACCTCGCATCCCACGAGGTGATAGAAGGACGTGACCCTTACCAGAACTCACTTGGAGAGTGGACGCCCTACCTGTACCTGCCTCTGCTTGCCGAGTTGATCATCCCGCTCGCCCTGATGCCGCTGCAGGCCGCCGCTTACTTTTGGTTTCTGCTCGGCGCTGCATCGCTGATCGTCGCAGCCTGGATATCGGCCGCTCTGGCGCTCAAAGACGCGAACAACTCAGGCTCACAGCGTTTCATGGTATCGGCGCTCGCCGTTGTAGTCGTGATCAGGTTCGCTCTCGACAACTTCGACTACGGCCAGGTAAATACACTTGTCGCCGTATTGTCGGTCGCGCACGTCTTTCTTTACGAGAAGAACCGGAAATTGTCGTCGGCACTCGCCCTCGCGCTTGCAGCCTCGATCAAACTGACGCCTCTCATTCTGCTGGTCTATCATGTCGCAAAGCGAAGAACGAAGTTTGTTGCGGGCTGCATCCTTCTGTTCATATCAATAACAGCTTTGAGCTTCGCGCCTTTCGGCTCTCGCGCGCCCTCCGCTTTCCAGACGTTCTTTCACAGGACTGTGAAGAACGAACAGGGGTTCGACCTAGCCTATTCCGGTAATCAATCGTTGAGGGGGGCCGTCGCTCGACTGCGCGGAGATGACGAGGAATCAGCACGCATCCCTGGCGACCCAATTACGCTGGCAATCTCTCTGGCGATGTTGGCAGGCTCAGCGCTCACGGCGATGCGGAAACCAGAGTCCTTCAGTTCACTTGCCTCACTGTTCTGTTGCATCCCGCTGCTATCGCCGCTGGCATGGAAGGGCCATTTTGTAGCGCTGCTCTTTCCCGCTGCACTTCTAATATCAGATGTCGCTTCGAGGCCGAGAACCAAACTCAGTTACGGGTTCATCGCCGTTCTGATTGCAGCGTTTGCTCTCTTCAATCTCTCAAGCCCCAGGATCATCGGGCTGGCGGCATCCGAATGGGTCGACCGGCATTCGCTGATCTGTGCGGGCGCGCTGCTGATCTATCTGGCTACAATCTGTTCCTCCACGCCGAGCGTGCGATCAGAACCTGGATCGAGACAACAAGGGGGCGGGAGCCACGAATTACACGAATGACACGAAGCTACACGAATCATTCGTGGTCATTCGTGCAATTCGTGTAATTCGTGGCCGCCCCTTGCCGCAATCCGCAATCCAATGACAACCCTCCCGGGGTTTGTTAATCTGCTGAAGTAAGCGGAGAGGTCATAATGAGCACAAAAGGGCGCGCCGAGCGAAAGGCCGAGACCAGTTCGGGAATTCCGATGAAGGAGGTCTTCCGGCCTGAGGATGCCGCCGTCGAATATGAGCGAGACCTCGCTGATCCCGGACAGTTCCCTTTCACTCGGGGCCCGCACCCGACAATGTACAGGGGCAAGCTTTGGACTATGCGGCAGTACGCGGGCTATGCGTCCGCCGCGGAGTCGAATGCTCGATATCGGTACCTGCTCGAGCAGGGACAGACCGGCTTGTCGGTCGCTTTCGATCTCCCCACTCAGATGGGCTATGATTCCGACCATCCGATGGCGATGGGCGAAATCGGCAAGGTCGGCGTGGCGATCGACACCCTCGACGACATGGAGCAGCTCCTGGGGGGAATACCGCTCGGTCGAGTGTCGACCTCGATGACTATAAACTCGACGGCGGCGATCCTGCTGGCGATGTATATCGCCGTCGCGAAGAAGCAAGGCGTATCACTAACCGAGATCTCCGGCACCGTTCAGAACGACATTCTAAAGGAATACATCGCGCGCGGGACCTACATCTATCCGCCACGTCCAAGCCTCAGGCTCGTCACGGACATATTCGACTTCTGCGGCCGTGAAGTGCCGCGGTGGAACACGATTTCGATTTCGGGCTATCACATCCGCGAGGCAGGTTCCACCGCCGCGCAAGAAGTGGCCTTCACGCTCGCAGACGCGATAGCCTATGTGCAGGCGGCGATTGAGCGAGGACTCGAGGTCGACCGGTTCGCGCCGCGCATAGCCTTCTTCTTCAATTCTCACAATCAGTTTTTGGAAGAGGTCGCCAAGTTCCGAGCGGCCCGCCGCATGTGGGCCCACATTATGCGAGAGCGCTTCAACGCTCGCGATCCCAGGTCGCAGACGCTTCGTTTCCACACCCAGACAGCGGGCTCGACGCTTACGGCTCAACAACCGGAGGTGAATATCTCGCGGACGACCATTCAGGCCCTGGCAGCAGTCCTGGGCGGCGCGCAGTCGCTCCACACCAACTCAATGGATGAAGCCCTGGGTCTTCCGACTGAGCGCGCTGCTCGAATCGCGTTGAGGACTCAACAGGTGATCGCTTGCGAGTCGGGGGCGGCGGATACGGCCGATCCGCTCGCGGGATCTTACGCGATCGAGCACCTCACCAATGAGATCGAGCGGCTGGCAACGGACTACATTCGCAAGATCGACGAGATGGGGGGAATGCTTCTGGCGATTGAGACCGGGTACGTACAGCGCGAGATCGGTCGGGCCGCTTACGAGTATCAGTGCAGAGTCGAATCCGGAGAACAGACGGTTGTCGGCGTGAATCGCTTCACGGTGGACGAGGAGGCGGCGGTGCCGCTGCTGCAGATCGATTCCGAACTTGAGCGACAACAGGTTGAGCGGGTCAAGGGCGTCCGCGCCCGAAGGGATGAAGCTGCCGCCCTTGAAGCTTTGAAGATGGTCGAGGGCGCGGCTCGCTCGGATGAGAATCTGATGCCACACATTATAAGCGCTGTGGAGCATTACGCGACTCTCGGCGAGATATCTGATTGTCTGCGCTCAGTATTCGGTGAGTACACCGGGGCCAACTACGATTAGGGTGCGTTGCGGGTTTCGCGTTTCGCGTTCCGCGTTCCGGGTTTCCGTCGCCAGACTCGGGTGGCAGAGAGCAAACGTTGTGCAAACGAGGCCAGTCATGGAGAGCTTCATTCCGCGAGCTTAATGAGCGACAACATCCTCGAGATCAAGAGACTCAGCACGCATTTCCCAGGCCCGGCCGGCACGGTCAAAGCGGTCAACGACGTCAACTTAACAATCGAGCGCGGGAGCACGCTGGCTCTGGTCGGCGAGTCGGGCAGCGGAAAGTCAGTCACGAGCCTGTCAATCATGCGCCTCATTCAGCAGCCCGGCGCGATCGCGGCAGGCGAGATCATCTTCAATGGACGCGACCTGCTCAAGCTCGACGCGGAAGAGATGCGCCGGTTGCGCGGCAGCAAAATCGCGATGGTCTTCCAGGACCCGATGACCTCGCTCAACCCTGTCTACACCGTCGGCGAGCAGATAGCAGAAGCAGTTCAGCTGCACGCGAGAATCGGACGACGGCGGGCATGGGCGAAGGCAGTTGAGATGATGCAACAGGTCAAGATCCCCGATGCCGAGCGCCGCGCCGGCGACTACCCGCATCAACTATCGGGAGGAATGCGACAACGTGTGATGATCGCGATGGCGCTGTGTTGTAAACCAGAGTTGCTGATCGCTGACGAGCCGACGACGGCGCTCGATGTGACAATTCAGGCAGAGATACTCGACTTGTTGCGATCTCTCAAGAACGAGTTTGAACTCTCGATGCTGCTCATAACCCACGACCTGGGCGTGGTAGCTGAGACCGCTGATCGCGTGGCTGTCATGTACGCAGGAAGAATAGTCGAAGATGCACCCGTCCGCAGACTCTTTCGCGCGCCAAAGCACCCGTACACCGAAGGACTGCTGCGATCGGTGCCCCGGTTGACGGTGGAAGGACTGAAGCTGCACAGGCTCGACACAATAGAGGGAAATGTTCCCAATCTACTCGCACTGCCACCGGGTTGCAGCTTCGCCCCGCGGTGTCAGTATGCAATCCCCGAGTGCTCCGCTGACGAGATTCCGCTCATCGCCATTGACGAAGGGCGGTCCTCGCGCTGCATTCGCTTCGATCGCGTTGGCGCGGAAGTGAAGAGTGAAGAGTGAAGAGTGATGCGTGATGCGTGACAAGTGATGCGTGATGCGTGACAAGTGAATCACGTATCACGCATCACGCATCACGGACCACGCATCACTCTCCAAATCAATGACCGATAACAACGGATACATGCTCGAAGTCCGAAATCTGAAAAAGTACTTCCCTGCCGGTTCGGGCCTGTTGGGAGCCAGGAACGAAACGATCAAAGCTGTGGACGGCGTGAGCTTCGGCATCCGCAGAGGTGAGACGTTCGGCCTCGTAGGCGAATCGGGTTGTGGGAAGTCGACTATTGGCCGCTGCATTCTGAGACTGATCGAGCCAAGCGCCGGTCAGGTGAACTTTCAGGGTACCGACTTGCTAACGCTCGGTTCCGAAGAACTCCGGCGCCGCCGCCGCGACCTGCAGATAATATTTCAAGATCCTTACTCGTCACTCAATCCGCGAATGAAGGTCGGAGAGATCATCGAAGAGCCGCTGATCATCCACCGCACGGGTGCCCGAACGGAGAGGCGCGAGCGGGTAGCGGAACTCCTGCGACTGGTCGGCCTCGAGCCTGCGCACGCGGCGCGATATCCGCACGAGTTTTCCGGCGGCCAGCGCCAACGGATCGGAATAGCACGGGCGCTGGCGCTCAACCCAAGCTTCATCGTGTGTGACGAGCCGGTCTCCGCTCTCGACGTATCGGTGCAGGCCCAGGTGGTCAATCTGCTTCAGGACTTACAGGAGAAGCTGGGGTTGACCTACCTGTTCATATCGCATGGTCTCTCGGTGGTCGAACACATCTCGAGTCGAGTCGGCATAATGTATCTCGGCAAGCTGGTTGAGGTCGCATCGAGCGAAGAGATATTCAAGAACGCGCAGCATCCCTACACGCGCGCGCTACTGTCTGCCATTCCCGTTCCGGATCCCGATTCGAGGCGCGAGCGCCTGCCTCTGGCCGGCGAGATGCCGACGCCAACCCGTCCGCCGTCGGGTTGCCGCTTTCGCACAAGGTGTCCGCTTGCCGAGCCGCGCTGCGCCGAATCCGAGCCTGAGATGGTGGAGGTAGCACCCGGACACTTTGTGGCCTGTATGGTCGTTGCGCCGAGCGCGAAACAGTAGTAGTCTCTCGGCGTCAGCATCAACCGTGACGCTGTCATCACGCCGGGCACCTTAAACACAGATTCATCGAGTATCAGGAGGGCAAGTAGAATGAGCCACCCAGAGAGCCAAGTACAACCCGAGATACCCGATTATGGGACGTCTCACATTGAACTTCACACTACGCAACCGGAGGCGGCGCGATTAGGTCCACTACAGCGACTGATCGGCATACTCTTCTCGCCTGGCGAGACTTTTGTGGACATCAATCGCAAACCGACCTGGCTCGCTCCGTTGCTGATCTCGATCGTCATTGG
>DASYSA010000017.1:0-5111 GCA_036003885.1 Blastocatellia bacterium
CGAATTTCGAATTGCGAATTTAGACCTGATTCGAACATGCAAAAATTCGAAATTCGCAATTCGAAATTCGCAATTCCTTTGGCGTTGACACTTCAACCTGCGTGTAAGTATCGTTATCAGTCACCAATTAACCGCAAACAAAAAACCACGAAAGAGGAAGCATCTCTATGAAAAAAATGTTGTCCGCCGCTCTCTTCCTCCTGGGATGTGTATCCCTCGCCACGGCGCAGAACGTACAGGTCCAGGAGGTCCTCCTGGACAATGGCATGAAGGTATTAATGGTGCCGCGCAGAGGTGATCCTAACATCGCAGCGGGATGGATCGCCCGGGTCGGTTCGGTCAACGAACGGCCCGGCATTACAGGTATCTCGCACCTCTTTGAACATATGATGTTCAAAGGAACACACAATATCGGAACCAGGAACGACGCCGAAGACTCGCGCATAATGGCCGAAATGGATCGTGTGAGAGGCGATATCGAACGTGAGCGGCAGGCGCTGATCAAGAAGCAGCGGCTTGGCGAGATTCCGGACGCAAAGGATCCCAAATACCGCAGTCAGAAACATCAGGAGCTCCTTCAGCAGATGGACAAACTGGAGAAGCAGCAGAAAGACCTGATGGTAAAAGATGAGTTCGATCGAATCTACACAACGGCCGGCGGTTCGGGGATGAATGCCGGAACTACTAACGACTTCACGGTGTATTTTATCAACGTCCCCGCCAACAAGCTGGAACTCTGGTTCTGGATGGAATCAGATCGTCTCTTGAAACCGGTATTTCGGGAGTTCTACACAGAGCGCGACGTCGTCCACGAAGAGCGCCGCTTGCGCACGGACAGCACGCCGACTGGAAAGTTCGACGAAGAGTTCGAGGCGATGTTCTGGGATGCCTCTCCCTATTCGTGGCCCGTGGTTGGCTGGCCAACCGATCTGGAAGGCATAACACGTCAGGAGGCGCTCGACTATTTTGCCGTGAATTACGCGCCCAACAACCTGACGGCCTGTCTGGTTGGAGACTTCGATCCGGCCAATGCGGCGACGCTGGCTCGCAAGTATTTCGGCCGGATTCCCCGCGGCCCTCGGGATCCCGAACCAGTGCGCACCGGTGAAGTGAAGCAGCTTGCCGAGAAACGGATGATCGCTTACGCAGACACGAATCCGGAAGTGGTCTGCAGATACCACACAGTTGCCGATGGCCATAAGGATGAGTTCGCGCTGAACGTGATGGCCGACCTGCTCAATGGCAGGACTGGCAGGCTGTACAAATCGCTCGTGCTCAAGCAGAACGTCGCCAACAGCTCGTTTGCCGGACAGAATGGGCAGAAATATGAAGGCTACTTCCAACTTCGCGGAGTCGCCAAGCCGGGTCACACGCCTGAAGAAGTAGAGCAGGCGCTCTACAAAGAGATAGAGCGACTCCAGAAGGAAGCTGTTCCGGATGAAGAGCTGCAGAAGGTCAAGAACCAGAATGCCGCCGGCGCATTCAGGCGCCTCCAGTCGAATTTCAATCTAATGGTTCAACTCCTGGTCGCTGACGCGGACCGAGGGTGGCAGACCATCAATACCGACCCGCCTCGAACTCAAGCGGTGACTGCCCAGGACATCATGCGAGTGGCGAATGGCTACTTCGCCCCTGAGAATCGGGCCGTCGCGATCTATTACACAAAGAAGAGCGGCGGCGCCGGTGAAGAGGATGCGGCGCTTGCGGGACTCAGCGACGAGGAGAAGCAACAGGTTCGCCGTCTGAAAGGGGCTCTGCCTCAGATGAAGGCGGACCAGATCAAAGGCGTACTATCGATGATGGAACAACAGGCGGCCGCAGCTCCGCCGGAAAAGCAGAATGTCTTTAAGGCGATTAAGAAACTGCTCGAAGAGCGGCTCAAACAGCTTGAAGGAGGAAGATAATGAGAATCAGACTTCTAAGAACGACCTCACCTTTGTTAGCTGTTTTGATGGCGACAATGTCGACCTCGGTTTCAATGGGCCAGGCCGCGAAGAGGGTCGCGCCTTCGGTTGGAGCTATCAACGGCCTTCAACAGTCGCAGATACCGGCGCGGCCGGAGGAGCTGAAGTATACGACGCTCAGTTACACGCCGCCCAAACGCGACCAGTACCGTCACGTACTCTCCAATGGCGTAGTTGCCTACCTCGTGGAGGACCACGACTTTCCGCTGGTGAACGTGGTGGTTCAGGTCCGCACCGGGACTTATCTTGACCCGCGAGGAAAAGAAGGGCTGGCTTCGGCTACAGCAAGCCAGATCAGGGCAGGCGGCACGACGAGCAAGACCTCCGAGCAGTTCGACGAGGCGGCGGATTTTCTTGCGGCCTCGATGAACAGCTTTATGGGCGACACGAGCGCTAACGCCAGCCTCAACTGTCTTGCAAAGGAGATCGACAAGGGCCTCGCGCTCTACTTCGAGATGCTGAGGAATCCAGGCTTTCAGGCCGACCGGCTGGCCCTCGCCAAGAGTCAGATCCTGCAGCAGATGGAGCGGCGAAATGACCGCACTGATGCTATCGAGAACCGCGAGTGGACTCGGCTCATTCGAGGCGACGATTTTTATGCGAGCAGAGTCTCGACGAAAGCTTCGATCGAGGGGATCACCCGCGACGACATGATCGCGTTCCACAAGAAGTACTACCACCCTGGCGGATTCATCTTTGCGGTCTCGGGTGATTTCAAGACCACTGAGATGATTGCAAAGCTGGAAGCCGCAATGCGCGGATGGGAAGCAGGCAAAGAGGCGGTTCCGGAGGTTCCAAAGCCGACTCATACTCCGGTGCCGGGCATGTACGCGGTGCATAAGGCGGATGTCAACCAGGGCCGCGTATCGATAGGCGAGATCTCGACGACTCGTGATAATCCCGACGCCTATGCTCTTGATATCATGAACGACATTCTCGGTGGGGGAGGATTCACTTCGCGCATAATGTCGAGAGTCCGGTCTGATGAAGGACTGGCCTACAGCGCCGGGTCCGGCTACGGCCTTGGAGTATATTTCCCCGGAATTTTTCGAGCCTCGTTTCAGTCCAAGAGCGCGAGCGTGGTGCAGGCCGCAGGGATAGTAATGGAGGAGATCGAGCGCATTCGAACCACGCCGGTTTCGAAGGAGGAGCTTGAGACGGCGGTCAACCAGGCCATCGAGGTTTTCCCTCGTTTCTTCGCGAGCGCAGGTCAGATTGCCAACACCTTCGCGAGTGACGAATATACCAGGCGGCCGGCTGATTACTGGGCCAGGTATCGCGAGCGCATCAAGGCGGTCACTGCTGCTGATGTGCTCCGAGTGGCGAAGCAATATCTGCATCCGGACAAGATGGTGATCCTCATCGTCGGAAACATCGATGACATCACAAAGGGCAACCCTGACAAGCCTGAGTATTCGATTGGGAAGCTGGGGAAGGGAAACCAGATTCAGCGACTCCCACTTCCTGATCCATTGACTATGGTCTATCCCAAAGGCCAGTCCTGAAAATGCGCAGCCACGAATCACACGAATTCCACGAATCATCACGAATGATTCGTGTACATTCGCGCAATTAGTGTGATTCGCCGCTGCATCGTTCTCAAGGAGGACAGAGACAATGAGATCAATACGGCGTATGTATTTCGTCCTTTGTGCCGCGGTATTCACCGCGACCATTGGCGCTGCCTTCGCGCAGGAGACCGCGCTCGACCGCTACATCGCGAAGCCGGATCCGAGCTACTCCTGGAAGCTGGCCAGCACGATTGTCGGCGACGGCTATAAGGGATATGTTCTTGACCTGACTTCGCAGACCTGGCGAACCGCGGCTGAAGTAGACCGGCCGGCCTGGAAGCACTGGCTTACCATCGTCAAACCCGACAAGACCAATAGCACCAAAGCGCTGCTGTTCATTGGCGGAGGCAGCAACCGCGATGCGGCTCCCACTACGATCTCACAGCGGCTATCAAGCTTTGCGGTCGAGACGAATACCGTCATCGCCGAGTTGGGGATGGTCCCCAACCAGCCGCTCTTCTTTTCGGATTCCAGGGACAAGGGCCGCTCCGAAGATGACCTCATCGCCTACAGCCGGGTTAAGCAGATGCAAACCGGCGACGATACGTGGTTAGTCCGCCTGGCGATGGTGAAGAGCGGCGTTCGCGCGTTGGATGCTGTTCAGGAGTTCCTTGCAAGCGAAGCGGGAGGCAAGCTCAAGGTCGATCAATTCGTCGTGTCGGGCGGATCGAAACGCGGCTGGACGACATGGCTCGTTGGCGCGGCGGACAAGCGCGTGATAGCAATCATGCCGACCGTCATAGATGCGCTGAATTCCCAGGTCATCACGCGCCATCACTTTGAGGCTTATGGCTTTTTTTCACCGGCGCTCCAGGACTACGTCAATCACAAGATCTTTCCCGACAAGATAGGAACGCCCGAATACAAGCACATACTCGATATCGAAGACCCGTACAACTACCGCAATCGCGAGCGGCTGAAGATCCCGAAATACCTGGTCAATGCCTCGGGGGATCAGTTCTTTCTGCCGGACAACTCGCAGTTCTATTTCAGCGATCTTCAGGGTGAGAAATACCTGCGATATGTTCCGAACGCGAAGCACAACCTGGCTGGGAGCGATGCGCGGGAGAGCTTGCTGGCTTTCTATCAAGCAGTTCTCACAGGCAAATCCCGTCCGCAGTTTTCATGGAAGAAAGAGAAGGATGGTTCGCTCGTGGTCACGGTCAAGGACAAGCCGCGAGAGGTGAATCTTTGGCAGGCGACCAATCCGAAAGCGCGGGACTTCCGAGTGGACACCATCGGCAATGCATACACGAGCACCCGGTTGAACGAGAACAAACCAGGTGTTTACATCGGCCAGGTGAGCAAGCCGCCTACAGGCTTCACGGCGTTCTTTGTGGAGTTGGTCTACGACAGCGGGGGCAAGTATCCATTTAAATTCACGACCGAAGTGAGTGTCGTGCCTGACGTGTTGCCATTCAAGTTTGAAGCTGCACGCGGAAAGCTGGCGGCCCAATAATGAGGCCACGACAGAGTGCGACCCGACCACAGTCAGTCTTGAACCAGACCTCGACGGCAGAAATCAGCCCTGCGAGGCGACACGCTCGGGCAGGCGGGCAATGTCCTGATCTTGCAT
>DASYSA010000018.1:0-4476 GCA_036003885.1 Blastocatellia bacterium
CAACCAAGATCTACGCTGGTTGAAGCCGCGCGCATACTGAAGCCCGGAGGGTCTTTGATCGTTCAGCTTCCCAATGCGGATAGCTATCAATTGCGCCTCTTTTCAGGGCATTGGTTTGCGCTCGATGTGCCTCGTCACCGCTATCACTTCACTCCAAAGACGCTGGAATGGCTGCTATCCGGAATTGGGTTCTCTTCCTATCACATGACGTTCTTCTCGAAAGCGCACAACGCGCATTCTCTTCGACAAAGCCTTAAGGCCATGCTATGGCCCAACCCTTCTACTCGAGCGCTGTTCTACCTGGCTATCCCGTTCATCAAGCCTGTGGATTTTGTTATGAGCGCCCTCGGTCGGGGAGCAACAATGACGATTGCAGCCCGAGGGAAGAAGAGCAGAGGCGGTGGGTGACTGCGCGAGAGTGTGGGGTGCACAAATCCCCCAACCGGAAGGTTGGTGTGCCTTCACTTCGGCGTACTGGAAATCGGGCGGCAGGTCCCGCGAATGTGAGCGCAGCGCAGCCGATGTAGGTTGAAGTGAAGAATCCCCAACCTCCCGGTTGGGGGATTGTTCCGCATGGTCCGTTAGTCGGGAGATTCGTCTCCGCCGAGGCTTTGCTTACCGTTGTACACCACAACATCCTCCCGCGCGCTCAGCAATTCGAAGATCCTGAAGATCTCTCGATCGGTTCGTCTTGCCGAGTCTCTCTCCTCGAGTCGCCGCTTCCGTATCGCAGGCAATCGCTTCAGCGCCGCGAAGGCTGAGGCAATGAAACCAGGGTTGAATCTGAGCGGGGCCGTCACTGCCAACAGCAGCACCCAGGCGATGTGTGAAGCCATCATCACGCGGTCCTGCAGATGGATCCAGTGATAGACCAATCGATTTCGCTGCTCGACCATGTGCACCGAACGGCGTTTGAGTTTGCCGATCGTGGATGAAAGGCTGTGGCGCGTTGTGGATCGAGGCTCGTAAAGAACGGTGAAGCCGCGCTTCCACGCGCGATAACTCAACTCGACGTCCTCCCAATAGAAGGGTGAGAGCAAGGGTTCGAACCCGCCTAACTCGCGGAACTTCCGGCAGTCGAACATAGCGGAGCCGCCCCCTGCGAACATCGAATAGAGCGGACCGCCCTGGAGGTCGCTGCCTGTTGGGGCATAGCTTTGATGAACCCGAATGAAGCCCCGCGAAAAGCCACCCACCTTGCCGGCTCCGCATTCTTTGCCCGTGGACATGTCAAAGACTCGGCAGTGCACGGCAAAGACCGACGGCTCCGCGAAGTTCTCAGCGAGTGGCGCGATTGCGTCGTCGCCGACTTCCACATCATTGTTAACCAGGAAGACCAGAGGCTGAGTCGCCACGGCGAACCCGCGGTTACAGCTTTCGCCGAAGCCGAGGTTGACCTCGTTTCTAACAAGCACAAGCTTGAGGGCGGGCGCCGATTGGGGGTTCGCTGGCTCTCGAGCCGGGTCCTCAGGCTTCTCAGAGTGGCGGCGCGCCGACTCTCTGAAGCCGCTGTCCATTAGCCATCCCGGAGTCTGGTCGGTGCTGCCGTCGTCCACGACGATGACTTCAACCGATGCGCCCGAGATCTCGTGGTAGCGGTTCCCGGCGGCCAGCACCGATGGGAGGAAGCGAGCGAGCAGAGCAACGCCGTTCCATGTAGGGACCACGATGCTTACACCGGGTTTCATTCTTTGGCCGCTTGCGGTCAACTATGTCGATGAAAGGTGGCGCTAGTGGGGTTTGCCTTTCGCTCCAGGTCTTGCAGGCTGTCGTGGCTTCCAATTGCGACCAGGAAATCCCTCTCCTCGATTGCTGTGTCGGCCGAGGGATTGAAGAGCATCTGGCCGCCCCTCTTGATGGCAATGACGATCACGTCATGGTCCGAGCGAATTCCGGTGTCCTTTAACGCTCGGTTGATCATCGGCGATCCAGCCCTGATCTCGACCTGTTCGATCTCCAGTCCGAGATGTTCGGTCATCGTCGCCAGTTCCATGAAATCGGCTACCGCCGGCCTGAGGAGCATTTGAGCCATCTGATGCGAGCCGGTGATGGTAGGTGAAACAACCTTGTTCGCTCCCGCCTTCAGAAGGCGCTGGACAGCGCTTTCGTCATTGGCGCGGCAGACAATGAAGATCTCTTTGTTGACGTCGCGAGCAGTAAGGGTGACATACAGGTTGTCCGGGTCGGAAGACACAGCGCAAACCAACCCGCGTGCTCGCTCGATGCCGGCCGCGCGCAGTACGTCATCGCTTGTGGCGTCGCCCATTAAGACCAGGTGCCCTCGCGATAGCAGGCGGTCGGCAATCGTTTCGTCATTTTCGATGACCACGAAGTCGTGGCTTCTCCTTGAGATCTCGTCAATCACCCTGGAGCCGATGCGCCCGGCTCCACAAACGATGAAGTGTCCGTTGAGCTTGTTTATGTCCTTGAACATCTTCCGTTTTCCGAAGGTTGAAACCAGCTCGAACTGTACCACGGCCTGCGCGGCAGCAGAAAGCGCGTAGCCAATCGTGGTCACCCCGGTCACTATCAACACGGCCATGAAGTAGCGGGCCCCTTCTGTTATGCCTGGAGGCTCGCTGAACCCGACGGTTGTGATCGTGATCAGAGTGAAATAGAAACTGTCGAACCAGGGGAGATCGAGGATGAGCTTGAGTCCCACTGTACCGAATGCGATCAGTGCAAGAATGGCGCTGATCGCTAGTTGGAATTTTCTCTTGGGCGACATGTTTCGAGAGAGGATGTTATCGGAGGAAGGCTGAAGGGGCAAGAATCGCGAGAGGGAGGATCCAGAACGCCGAGAGAAGACCTTCGGGAGGTAGTGGATCGCTGGCGGATTGACCTGACTTCATCAGATACAAAAATAAAAGGGGCCGACCTGCGCCCCTCTTTTTGAAGAATGAAAAGGTTAAATGCTATAGAGCTGCGAAGCGCTCGCTAAGACGGAAGGGAGACGGCACGTCCTCCAGTCAGCACTCTGGTGCCCGGCCGCAGTAGTTTGAAAGGACGAGACTCTGATTTCTCAACCGTCACCGTGATTGTTTGCTCGCTTCGATTGCGAACTACCGTAAGTGCGATAGTGCCCTCTTGCTTCTTGGAGATCGCCTGGAGAAGCGCTGACACCCCATCGATCGTCTGCCCATCGACCGCGGTGATCACGTCGCCCGCCTTGAGTCCTGCTTTGGCGGCTGCGCTATTCTCGGTCACCTCGGTCACCAGCACCGCGTGTCCGCTCTTAACTCCGAAGAATTCGGCGAGTTGATCGGTCAATGACTCGACCCCGATTCCCAGCCGGCTGCCGCGATAGTACAGGAACCTGCCCGGAGCGACGAAGTTGAAGTCGGGGTAGCCCTGGAGGTTCTTTCCCGCCCTCTCAAAATTCTTCTGATAGAGTTTCAACGCATCCTGACTGCGCTTCATCGCTTCTTCAGACTGCGCCAGGTTTTGCCTGAACAAGCTATCATCACCACCGTGTGCCCAGCCAACCTCAGGAGAACGCTTCGTTAGAGTCGCCTGAATGGTATGATGACCCCCGCCGCGAATTGTCTCGAACTGCACGTTCCGCCCTGCCGGTGTTTCAGCCAACAGGCGCTGCAACTCGCGAACCGTGTCCACTCGGCGGCCGTTGAACGAGACGATAACATCGTTCTCCTTGAGCCCTGCCTTTTCGGCTGGACTCCCTTCGACAACCTTCATCACGATCGCGCCGCGCTCATCTGACAGCTTGAGTTCCCTGGCTCGATCGGAAGTGACCTCTTCCAGATAGACCCCCAGATAGCTTTCCGACCCTATGACCTGCGAGAGATCAAAAACCCGCTGGGAGGCCTTCTCAAGCTCCTTCTCTTTCTGCTTGTCCTCTTTCTGCTTGTCGGTCTGTTCGGACTTGTCCTTGTCTTTGTCCTTCTGGTCATCAGCAAGACTTGCCGAACCGAGCGCCAGGGCGGTGACGATGCTCAGGATGCCGACGAGAGAGAGACCCAGATAGCTGCGTTTTAACATGCCTGTCCTCCTGATAGGTGAGATCCGGTTGCCTTCAGGTTCCAGCACGCCAGGGACAGGGAAAAGTTCCAAAATCTACGGCCGAATGTTTGCAGCCGATTGCTAGTCCAGCGCACCTGGAACTCGAATCGCGGCTCATCTTTGCGGCCTGTTCCCGCTCCGGGTCGCTCGAAGGATACGGCCCGCCAACCTGGGCATGTGTGCCAGTATGATGCTCAGCGCATTCGCAACCAACGGAGAAAAGGCGGCGCTCCTTAGTAGACCCGATGCGGTCATCCGCCTTCGGAATTCCTGATCGTAGAACCTGCGGTAGGTAGTTAGGGCACGGCTGAGCATCACCGCTCGATTTGAATTTGCCGGCAAGAGGGGCTCGGGATGGGCCGCGAGCGCTTCGGTCCTCCCATCTCCACGCTCGCCCGCGAACGCGGCGATCACGCCGTCGGCCGCCATCTCTCCCGTGCGCAACGCCATCTGAAC
>DASYSA010000019.1:0-4520 GCA_036003885.1 Blastocatellia bacterium
CGGCATTGTCTTGCTGTTGCACATTCAAATTGGTCTGATCTTCGCGGTTGTTTTGTTTCCGTTCTTCGCAGCGAGACTGAAAGCGATCGGGCCACGAGTGCTCGCCGCGACGTTGGTGCTCTTCCTGGTGCCTGCCTCGCCTGCGCTTATGCACTTCTATGGGATGTTAGCCTCCGGTTTGTCGAACTCGTCCTTCACGCTCGACTATATCAACTTCAGGCACCCACATCACTTCGCGTTGCTGTCGGCCTCCGCAGCCGCCTGGGTAGTCGCTCACCTGGCGGTTCAATGCGCTGCTTACTACTGGCTCAGAAACAACGGCCTGCGGGAAGCGCGCGCGACAGGCGTGCTAATGAAAATGAGCTTGATGATTGCGGCCTTGTCGCTCCTGCACTTCCTGGACTACTACGTTCTTCAGATCGGAGCGATCTCAAAGATTCAACTTCTGAGGCTGAGTCCCGTGATCACGCTGTTTGGAACGCTTTCTCTGGTTACTGCGCTCACAGTATGGGAGAAGGAGCGTCAGAGCGAGGAGCGAAGGACGGTGATTCTGCGCCCCGCAGCCGTTTGTCTAATTGCTGTCGCGTTGCTGCGGTCGGGCTATTCCCTGGTCCGTTCGCCCTCTGCGTATAAGTTCGCGGTTAACAGGTACGCCGACCAAAAAACTTCCTGGGTGGATATGTGTCTCTGGATCCGGGACCACGGACCGACCGGTACGACTTATGTTACGCCGCCAGACAAGGGAGGATTCACCTACCTGACGAATCGCTCGACGGTCGTGGAATACAAGATTAATCCGGATGGCGGACTCTACCTCGCGGAGTGGTATGAACGACTGCGGGACGTCTGTGGGACGACGCTGCCAGAGGCCAGGGGCTATGAGAATTACCCGCGGCTGAGGGACGCATATGGCTCGCTGAATTCGGACCAACTCAGCGCCTTAGCCGAGAAATATGGCGCGGGCTGCGCTGTATTACAGGCTTCATCGCAGGTTGACTTTGAAACCCTCTATCAAAACCAGGACTACAGACTGGTGATGATTCCACGCGACAGAACCAACTGAGACAGTCCTTTCGCGGATTCAATGTGTCCCTCGATTCAAGACAAAGTTTGCCATCACCCGGACTCCGAAGCCGGTCGCGCCTTTGGCCATGTAAGGCTTCGCGTGCTCCAGCCAGGCCGTTCCTGCAATGTCGAGGTGCGCCCACGGCAACGAGCCTGTAAAATGCTTCAAAAACGCGGCCGCTGTTATCGCCCCGGCGCTGCGATTGCCTACGTTCTTCACATCGGCGATGTCGCTCTTAATCAACGTACTGTACTCTTTATCAAGCGGCAATTGCCAGAGCCGCTCGCCACATTCTTCTCCCGCTTTGACGAGTTCATCAATTAGCGCCTGATCGGACCCGACGACGC
This sequence comes from Blastocatellia bacterium, assembly GCA_036003885.1. GTDB lineage: Bacteria > Acidobacteriota > Blastocatellia > UBA7656 > UBA7656 > DASYSA01. Next base: position 1,414 of record DASYSA010000019.1, read on the forward strand.
CCGCCCGGACTTCGCCCAGCGCAATCGCGCAGGCTCCGGTCAGAGTTGCCACGTCTACGATGTGCGTGGCTCCGTGGTTGATCGCATAAGTGATTGCATCGGCGAGAATCAACCGGCCTTCGGCGTCCGTGTTGACTACCTCAATAGTCTTGCCGCTCAAGCTTCTGACCACGTCGCCCGGTTTCACGGCTCGACCCGAAGGCAGGTTTTCAGAAGCGGGGACGATCCCCATCACGCGAACCGAAGGCTTGAGCCGTGCAATCACCTGCATGGCGCCGATGACAGCGGCGCCGCCGCCCATGTCGTACTTCATCTCTTCCATGTTGAGCGCTGGCTTGATCGATATTCCACCGGAATCGAAGGTAATCCCTTTTCCAACGAGGGCGATTATGTCCCCGTTAACCGGAGGATCGCCATCCGGGTTGTAGGTCAACATGGTGAGGGTGGCCGGCTCGGCGCTGCCGCGGGAAACCGCCAGCAGGGCACCCATACCCAACTCTTTCATCTGTTCTTCGCCAAGTGTTTCAACTTGAAGTCCTTCACGGGCGGCCATCTCTTGAGCACTCCGTGCCAGTGCGGTTGGGGTCATCGTGTTTCCCGGTTCGTAGGCCAGCGCGCGCGCGAAGTTCGTTGCTTCGGCCATGATGGCCCCCACCGCAACGGCTGACTCAATGTCAGCCGTTGGCGACTCGCTCACAATAGTTAGCGCTTCGATCCGCCGAGTATCTTCCTCTTTGGATTTGAGGAGGTCTCCATCCATAAGACCCAGCGCGGCCCCTTCGACAATTGCCCTCGCGCTCTCACCATTAAGCTTGTCGCGCACAAGGAAGGCGACGGATACCACACGACGTTCGCCAAGCAGGCGGATCGCTGCGCCGGCCATTCGTTGGACATCGATAGGCCTTGCGTCGTTGAGCTTTCCAGCGCCATAGAACAGCAGTCGCTGTGCCCCAGTTTCGGCGCCGTTGTACAGAAGCGTCCAGCGATCCTTCTTACCGTCGATATCACCTACGTCGTAAGCACGCGACACGCTACCTCCGCTGAGGGTGTCCAAAAGCGCGAGCGCTCCGTCGCGAGGGGTTTCTCCCGCAAACACGGGTACGATTAAGACGTCTTCTTTGATTTCGTTCAGATTGGTCCGGCAGGCAGTAATCTTCATGAATGCTGAGCGCCTCCAGTTCGCGAAGCCGAGGAGGGTCCGATCCGGATCCTGAGGTGTGGTTTAATCCGAAATCGGCGAAAAGAAAATTAATGATGGCCGGCAATTGAGGTGCTGAGACGCAGCCTGAATCCCGACCCTGGGGATTCGGGCAGAAGGACGTTTCTTCGGTTCTATCTCAGCAGGTCGTAACAACCTCAATTGCTTTCTACTTAACGTCTATATATCCAGGTTGCAAGCCTTAAGACCGACCTCAGATGAGGTCAGATCGTTGCGTCTCAGGTCAGGAAGCTTATCACTGCATTGGTAAACTCACTAGTGGTCGCCTGCCCGCCAAGGTCGCGGGTAAGGACTGTACCGGAGGCTAGCACCCCCTCCAGGGCGGATTGGACTTTGAGCGCGATGTCCCGCTCTCCCAGGTGTTTCAGCATCAAGACCGAAGTTTGAATCATGGCGGTGGGATTCGCGATTCCGCGACCGGCTATGCTTGGCGCAGCCCCGTGGACCGCTTCGAATACGGCCAGTTCCTCACCTATGTTCGCGCCGGGGGCGACCCCGAGTCCTCCGATCAACCCGGCTCCCAGATCCGAGACGATGTCCCCGTACAGATTCTCAAGGAGCAGAACGTCGAACTGGGTCGGGTCAATCACCAGTTGCATGCAGGCGTTGTCGACGATTAGGTCGTTGGCGGCTATCTCCGGGTATTCGCTGGCAACTTCGCGAAAGCACCTGAGGAACAGACCGTCGCTCAACTTCATGATGTTGGCTTTGTGAATGGCGGTGATTTTCCTCCGTCCCTCCTGCCTTGAGTACTCACAGGCGAACTTTGCTATGCGGCGGGAAGCGCGGTCGGTAATTATCTTCAGGCTTTCGACGACTCCAGGCACGACCTCGTGTTCCAGCCCGGAGTAAAGGTCTTCGGTGTTCTCGCGGACAACGATAAGATCAACATTCTCGTAGCGCGATTTCACGCCCGCCAGGGATTTCACCGGCCGAAGGTTGGCATAGAGGTCCAGCTCCTTACGCAAACGTACGTTTGAGCTGACGAAACCGGTCCCGACAGGAGTGATGACCGGCCCTTTGAGGGCGATCTTGTTTCGCCGGATTGAATCGATCAAATCTCGCGGCAGCGGATCGCCATACTTGGTCAGGGCCTCGGCGCCCACGACGAATGAGTCCCACTCTGCCTGAAATCCGGCTGCTCGCAGGACCGATAGTGCCGCGCCAGTCACTTCGGGTCCGATGCCATCGCCGGGTATCAGTGTAAGCTTGTGCTTCATCAGATCAACGCAGGCGCCGAGAATGATACAGGAAGGCATGGTAAGGGGCAATCAAGGTTCCAAAGGAAGGGAGGGCACGGCGTGGCCACCAGCTCAGCCGGCGGGATCTTGCTTCTTGCGTGGCGTATGGGCTCTTCACGTCAGAGGACGGCGCGTACCTGCTAAATTGACAAAGGCCATCACCTCTCTTAGTCTTAAGGACAAGTTCGATGGCGAGGGATTGAGGTCACCGGAATGTATGAAGTGAGAATAGATGAAGAGTTTTCCGCCGCTCACGCGTTGCGTGGCTACAAGGGCAAGTGTGAAAACCTGCACGGCCACAACTGGAAAGTAGAAGTGTATGTTCGTGGCGAGCGGCTGGATGAGATAGGCATGCTGGTGGACTTCCGCGAGCTGAAGGCCGCCACCCGCCGAGTCATGCATCACCTCGACCACCGAAATCTGAACGAGCTCCAGCCATTCGACAACGAGATGAATCCATCATCGGAGCACCTTGCCGGTTTCATACTTCACGAAGTGGCCTCGCAGATCAACAACGAACGGGTGAAGGTCTATAAGGTGCGTGTCTGGGAGACACCATCAACCTCGGCCACCTATGAGATTGAAGCCTGAATCCACAAGTTTGATGACCCGCCGGCGCACACGGGAGCAAGATCTTTCTCTCACTG
>DASYSA010000020.1:0-14616 GCA_036003885.1 Blastocatellia bacterium
GGCTGATTCCTTCGGTCAACCGCGCCCTTGAAGAAGTTGAGCAACGGGAGAAACGGAGGTCGCTTGAGGACCAGCTTCGGCAGGCGCACAAGATGGAGTCGATTGGTACGCTGGCCGGCGGCGTCGCACACGACTTCAACAACCTGTTGACCGTAATAATCGGTAATGCCCAACTGGCGCTTGCCAAGGTCAACGCGGGAGACCCGACGTACGACAGCCTGGTTGAGATCGAAAAGGTCGGGAGGCGAGCCGCCGACCTCACCGGCCAGTTGCTGGTCTTCAGCCGGCGCCAGAAACTCGACCCGAGGACTGTAAATCTCAACGACTCACTCCCCGACTTCATGAAGATGCTGGAGCGAATCATCGGAGTGAACATCGAGGTGCAGTTCGAGAGCGCGTCCAACTTGCCTTTATTGACTGCCGACCCTGCCCAGATCGAGCAAGCCGTGATGAACCTGGCCGTGAACGCGCGTGACGCGATGCCCAGCGGCGGCCGCATAACCATCAAGGCAAGAGAGGTCACGCTGGATGAGGCCTATTGTCAGCAGGATCCCCTGGCGAAACCCGGGCGTTACATTCGGATCGAAGTTTCGGACAACGGAACCGGCATCGATGCCGCGACGAGGAAGCGCATCTTTGAGCCCTTCTTCACGACTAAAGAGCCGGGCAAGGGAACGGGGCTGGGACTGTCGGTCGTGTACGGGGTCATCAAGCAACACGACGGTTTCATCGAGGTCGACAGCGTCCTGGGGCGCGGAACCACCTTCGCGCTCTTTGTGCCGGTGGTCGAACCGGGGGACGCCGCGCTGGTTCGCGAGAATCTCGATCCGGAGCTGCGAGGAGGCGCCGAGACCATCCTGGTGGCCGAAGACGAAGAGTCGCTTCGGAGGCTGGTGCAACAAGTGCTCGGAGGTTTGGGCTATCGCGTGATGTTGGCGCGAGACGGGCTCGAGGCGGTCGAAATCTTCGCGCAATACCGGGACCAGATCGATCTTGTAACGCTGGACATGGTCATGCCCCGGTTGAGTGGTAGAGAAGCTTATGAGCGGATTCGCCAGTTCCAACGAGACGTACCGGTCATATTTGTCACTGGTTACGCCGGCGAGACGGCGGGGCCGCCGTACCTGGAGGAGACAGGCGCGGAGTTGCTGCACAAGCCTTATAGCGTCGATACGCTGGGGCGAAAGATTCGACAGGTGTTGGACCAGGGACGCCGCAGCTCGCCAGCCACAAGCCGGTAGTTTTTCCCGGGAAGACAACGCATAAAGGATCCTATAGGTACCAGGTGTTCTCCCATCATCTCGGCAACCGGATAGTGAGGAAGAGAGCATGAACAATGGGGCGAAGCGCATCTTGCTGGCCGACGACGACGCCAACGACCTCGAACTGACGTTGGCTGCACTGGCCGAGCACGACCTGACCGAGTCGGTGGTTGTGGCGCGCGATGGCGCCGAAGTGCTTGATTATCTTTATCGGAACGGCGGCTTCGAGTCACGAGAAGAGGGGAATCCGGCCGTTGTGCTCCTCGACCTGAAGATGCCGAAGGTAGACGGACTCGAGGTGGTTAAGCGGATCAAGTCCGACCCGAAGCTCAAGACAATTCCGATTGTGGTGCTGACATCGTCTCTCGAGGAGCGCGACATCGTCGAGAGCTACAGCCTCGGAGTCAACGCTTATGTCGTGAAGCCGGTGGACTACGGTGAATTCCTGCGAGCAGTGAAAGAGGTCGGTCTCTTCTGGGGCGTCATCAACGCCGCGCCATCCGATGGCTCCTGCTGACAATACGGGCCCGGTTTACAAGAAGACTCCCATCCGCCAAGTCGATCGAGTGAGAGGAGTCGAGGAATCGAGGCCTGCCAGGTGCTGTCTCCTGTCCAGTGAAGTCTAGTGGGAGGTAACGATGAAGGTCCTGGTTGTAGACGACGACGAAAAGATTCGCAAATTGGTCTCTGCGGCGATGGATATGCAAGGTTATCAAGTCTGGGCTGCGTCGAGCGGCGAGGAGGCTCTGTCGCTGGCGGGTGAGCGGGAGTTCGATCTCGTTTTTTGCGACGTGATGATGCCTCCGGGGATCACCGGCTTCGAGGTGATGAAGCGACTTCGTGGGATACTTCAGTCGCATGCAGAGGTTGTGCTCATGACAGGTATGGCGTCGGTCGAGGCCGCCATAGACGCGGTGCATCGGGGTGCGAACGATTATGTGTGCAAACCCTTCTCCGTTTCCCAGCTTCAGACCATTGCCGCGGCAGCCAGGGAACGCCGACATCCCCACGACCTGGTGGAAAGCGCCGCGTCCGCCGCGCCGGCAGACGCCATACTCGGCAACAGTCGCATTATGATCGAGGTGGTCAAGACCGCTACTCGAGTCGCCGCCACCGAGCTGCCGGTTCTGATCTGCGGCGAGTCGGGTACAGGCAAGGAACTGATCGCCCGGCTCATCCATCGCAGCAGCGCACGCGCCAATGGTCCATTTGTGCCGGTCAACTGCGGTGCGATGCCCGATACGCTTTTGGAGTCCGAGCTATTCGGGCACACCCGCGGCGCCTTCACCGGCGCGGACGCGGCTCGGCGAGGATTGTTCGAAGAGGCGAACGGCGGCACACTCCTGCTGGATGAAGTGACCGAGACGACGCCGGCCTTTCAAGTAAAGCTCCTGCGCACTCTTCAGGAAGGTGAGCTTCGGTCGCTCGGGTCGAACGTGAGGCGAAGAGTCGATGTGCGGGTCGTATCGGCGACCAATCGACAGCCCCAGGCGTTGATCGAGGCAGGACTGTTTCGAGAGGATCTGCTCTACCGCTTGCAGGGCGTCAGCATCACCGTGCCTCCGCTCCGGGAGCGCCGCGAAGACATCCCGACGATGGCCCTGTCCCTGCTCTCCAGCTACGGCCTGAATGGTCGCAATCTCTCGATCACCAAGAGCGCAATGACTGCCCTGGAGCATTACGACTGGCCCGGCAACGTGCGCGAACTGAAACACCTGATGCAGCGTCTTGCTGCGCTCAGCGTCGGCGTCATCAGTGTCGAGGATCTTCCCAGCGAACTGTTGTGTGAGCCCACCGTCGCGTCGGTTATGGATCACTGTCTTCCCGAAGGCGAGCTGCCTACGATGGCTCAACTGGAGGCTGCCTACGTCCTCCATGTTCTGAGCGCAGTCAAGGGCAACAAGTCGAAGGCCGCCCACGTCCTGGCAGTCGATCGCAAAACGCTCTACCGGATGATTGACAAAGCAGTGTCGACGAAGAAGCCTGTAACGTCCAGAGACCAGGTAAACTGAGAGTGGGAGTGGGAGAATGGGAGAATGGGAGGCAGGAGGCGACCGCTCTGCCGCTCTCCCATTCCCCCATTCCCCCATTCCCCCACTCTCCCACTCCCCCACTCTCCCACTCTCCCACACTCCCACTCTCCGGCTTTCAACTGCGCGCAAGAAGGGGGCTTGTCTTGACAAAGCACATGCACTGAGATAGTTTTCGAGGGTGCGAGAGCTTCCTCGCGGGTTACTCTATCCACTGGCGGGAGACGACGGGCCACGCGCCATCATGCACGGTAGTCGATATGTCATAACGCTGCCTTTAGACCTACGCGTAAGCTCCCGACGCAAGAGACTCACTCATTAAGGTTCGGTCCTAGCCATGAAGACATGCCCTCAATGCGGCAAGATTTACGACAACAACGCCGACATCTGCCCGGACGACGCCGCCGCTCTGATAACGAGCTCGACCACCAGCTTCGCGCCCACTAGCGGCACTCTGCTAGCCGGCCGCTACCGAATAATCGAAAAGATTGGCGAGGGCGGCATGGGTGCCATCTATAAAGCAGTTCATACGATGATGGACCGCACCTGTGCCATCAAGCTTCTCACCAATCTCTCCACCAACGACGAGTCCGCGCTGGCACGCTTCAACCGCGAGGCGAAGATGGCCAGCCGCATCAACAATCCTCACGCCGTGACCATCTACGACTTCGGCGCGGCCGAAGGCGGCATACTCTACCTGGCGATGGAGTTGATCGATGGAAAGTCTCTGTCGGCGATACTCGAAGAAGAGAAGAAGCTCCCTGCAGGCCGTGTCGTAACGATCGTAAATCAGATAGCCGACGCCCTGCGTGCTGCCCACGCAATGGAGATAGTCCACCGAGATCTGAAGCCCGACAACATCATGGTCTGCAATCGAGGAGCAGACGCCGAACAGGTCAAGGTACTCGACTTCGGCATAGCAAAGACGGTCGCCGACGACAGCGCCGACAATCTGACCAAGACAGGCTTCATTCTCGGCACGCCGGTGTACATGTCGCCTGAGCAGTTGTCGGGCGACCGGCTCGACGCAAGGTCCGACGTCTACAGCCTCGCTCTGATCGTCTATCAAATGCTGAGCGGGCGGCTGCCATTCGAAGGTGCTAATCCTCAGGCAATAATGGTGAAGAGGTTGATGTCCGACCCGATACCGCTCAGCGTCGCGGAACCGAAGATCCTCGATTCGGTGGAACGAGCGGTGATGGCAGGGCTTACCCGCGACCGCGACGCTCGCACCCCTACGGCCGAACAGTTTGCGAGGGAGTTGAGCGACGCGGTTCTGACCGGCACGAAAGTAATGGGCAGCCGCCCAACCAGCAGGCTCAACGACGAAGCACCGGCGATTCCCACCGCGCCCCCGTCCAGCTACCAGACCCGGCCTGAGACGGCGATCGATCGCGCTGGAGTGCGCGGGCAGACGATGCCGTTTCAGTCGACTTCAGGAGGTGCGGCAGCCCAACAGCCGAGGGGAACCGTCGAGCGTTCCGCCACCGGCGCAGCTCTGGTCGGGATCTCCGAACAAGCCCCGGCGAAAGGGTGGTCGGACGCACAGCTGCAGATTGAAGGGGTCCAGCCTCGCCCTAGCCGGACTAAACTCTGGATCGCTTTAGGTCTTTTGCTCGTGCTCGGGATTGGGAGCGCCGCCTTCTTTGCGATGCGCCCGTCGGGTTACACCTTGACCGTCAAAGGCGCGCCGCCAGGGAGTCAGGTGTTTCTGAATGATAAGTCCCGAGGCACCACTTCGGCCGACGGAAGCTTCACCCTCAGCGGCCTGGACGCCAGCGATGTAGCGTTGCGCATCTCACACTCGGGTTTCGGTGATTTCGAAGACACGCTCACATGGGTGAAGGGCAAAGAGGAATCGGTTGTCGCGCAGATGTTGCCGGTCGAGATCGACTATCATGGGCCAATGGTTCTCGTGCCGGCCGGCGAGTTCATAATGGGATCTGATGACGGCGAAGCTGATGAGAGGCCGGCTCACACAATACCGCTTAAAGCTTTTTATATTGACAAGTTCGAGGTCACGAATAAGCAATACAAGGAATACTGTGATGGTGGCAGCCTGCGTCCCTATCCTCCGAACCCTAGTCGCTTTCCAGACTACTTCCAGAAGAATCCCGAATCGCCGGTCGTTGGAATGACCTGGACCGAGGCAACCGCATTTGCCGGCTCGCTCGGAAAACGACTTCCCACCGAAGAGGAATGGGAAAAGGCCGCGTCCTGGGATCCTGTCGCCAAGAGTAAACGCCTGTGGCCCTGGGGTAATACGGAAGACGCCGGTCGCGCGAACCTGGGACTTAACTCGCCCGGGCCCAGCCGGGTCGATCAATACAGCCGCGACATCAGCGCCTACGGTGTAATCGGAATGGCTGGTAATGCTGGTGAGTGGGTGGACGCCTACTACAAAGCCTACGATGGGAACAAGGTGGCCGACCCTAAGTTTGGTCAGGAATATCGGGTTGTGAAGGGTGGTTACGTAGGGAACAAGGGACTTGCCGAGGCTCGCGCAAGTCGCAGGCATCCGGAAAAGCCGGAAGACAAGGCGGTCGTAAGGGCGATTGGGGTCCGATGCGTGGTTTCCGCCGACGACCGCAAAATCCAGGACAAAATCCAAGAAGCGCTGCGCGCGCGTACTAGGTGACGATGGGAGGAACAGTCATGACATCCCGATCATCGCTCAGCGGTCTCCTGATCACTATTGTGATCGGTGGATTACTGACTCAATCGTTTGTCAGCAGCGAAGCGACCGCCAAAGACAGCGACAGCGCGTTCGCCTGGGACGTCCCGGTCAGCGTCAAAGCTCCCGCCAAACCGAAAGCGGACCGCCAGCGGCCGCCGGAGCGCGCAAAACATATCAATAAAGGGGTCGAACTCGCTCCTCTGCTAACACTTAAGTATCAAGTGCTCGAGCATAAAGGCGACAAAGAAGTCAGTATAGACCCAGCCAGGGAGCTACTGACCGGAGATCAGATAAAGCTTGCGATTACCACCAATCAGCCCGGTTACCTCTACGTAATCCATCGAACCGTCAACACCAGCGGTGAGATCATAGACAAGCCGCGCATGGCTTTTCCCGACCCCCGCATAAAGGGTGGCGAGAACCTCGTAACGAAGAATCAGAAGTACAAAGTGCCCGCCGACTGCCGCGATCTCGACGACCCCGAGGATTGCTGGTGGGAATTGACTCCCCCAGCCGGCCGCGAGATCTTCAACGTGATCTTCAGCCGCGACAAGATCTCTTCGCTTCCAGCCCCGGGAAGTGAGGTCGACCTGGGCTTGCTCGACAAGATAAGAGCCGGCTCGGAAAAGAAACTCAACAGGGGTAAAAAAGCCAGGACTGCCTCCGGTAGGATCGACGAAGATGGCAATTTTGTGCAGAACCCCAATCGGGATGATAACGAAGAGATTTTCGAGACCATCGAGATCAACCACAAAGCTGCCGACCCGGCCGAACAACTCACTTCTCGCGCGCTGGTCATTAAGAACCGCGCCGACGGAATACGCGTGACCATCCTCAAAGACGGGTCACCCATCGATGCAGAACAGGTGTTCACCGAGGACGATGAGCTCAAGGTGAAACTCAAGAGCAACTTCAAAGGCTACGTCTATTTCATCAATGTCGAACCCGGAGGCAAGCGCTGCATCATCTATCCCTGCTCGCGCAAGATCGACAATCAGATCAATTCGAACGTCGTCACACTCCTGCCTCCCGATCAGCAGGTGATCGGCTTCGACGACAAAGCGGGCACCGAAGTTTTTCAGGTGATCGTGTCGCCGGAGCGCGTGGAATTCCTGGACGCGGCGCTCAAGGACAAGAGCTGCTGTGACGACAAGAACCCGTGTAGCTGCGAGTTGAGCGGGTCGGCTGCCAGCGCAGCGGCCGAGCTTGCCAGCATCACCAAACAGCAGAAGACACCATTTGCCGTCGAGAATCTTGTCGCTGTCCTGCCTAAGAACGACCCGAACGGCGTGCGCAGCCGTGGCATCAAGTTGGCTTCAGGCAGGGATCAAAGGAAGGGTGAAGCCTTCGTTGCGATTGACGACAAGGACGGGGGCCAACTTCAACCGCGCCAGGCGATGGTCTTCGAGATGAGATTGAAACATAAGTGATCGGATCTCGTTTTTGATTTGATTGCGAGAGGCCGTCTCAATGGGGGAGTCCCTTGTGGACTCCCCCGTATTCGCCATTAGATACGTCGAACAGTCGAATGAAGAGGGGCGTTAGCACAGGCATATCCCCTCCAACTCAACTCGATCTTCCTGTACCCGGGACGACCATATGGCTGGTGCGCAAAGTAGACTCAAGATCAAGACGCCCGCTGCGGCGGTAGTCGTCGCTCTTTTTGCAGCCTACGCCTCGGCCGCATACCAGGAAACTTCTCCCAGGCAGACGCAGGGAGGGAAGCCGCCTCAGTCGAAGAAGCAAGCCGGCCTCACACCCGAGATTCGAGCCCACGTTCGTCAAGCCGTATCCGCGGTAGGTCTCATTTTCGTTCGTGCCTCGGGCGATCCGAATCAACCCCCAAGGCCTCGAGGCTCGGCCGTCATAGTGCGTAAAGATGGAATCGTCGCGACCAACTGGCACGTCATCTTCGACAGTCGGTCGGGTCGCATCTTCGGTGATCTTCTGTTCACCCTGTCACCGGATGGGAACGCCTCCTCAACCTCCCTGCACTATCGCCTCAAGCCGGTCTTGCTGAACAAGGAGTATGATCTGGCCCTTTTGAGAATCGAGCCCGAGGCCGGCTCGAGGGCGGCGCAGGCGTCGACAGTGTTTCAGGCCGTAGCGATCGGAGACTCAAAAGCTGTTCGCTTGCTCGACGACCTGTTCATCATTGGCTTTCCTGAAAAAGGCGGCCTGACCGTGACTGTCAATCGCGGCACGGTCGAAGGCAGAGATATCCTCGGAAACTGGATCAAGACCGACGGCCGAATGATCCACGGCAACAGCGGGGGCGCTGCGGTCAACGCCCGGGGCGAGTTGATAGGCATTCCCACAAAGGTCGTGGCCGACAGCCAACCGATCGACCGAGATGGCGACGGCTTCCCCGAAGACGTGCGCGTCTTCGGGGCGGTCGGGTTCCTGCGTCCATCGCATCTTATCTCGGCGATGCTTGCTGAACTTGACTCACAAGTCACGCGCCAGCTTCAAGTGGAACCCGCGACTCCTACACCGACGATGGCCGCGGCTCCCACGGTAAACATTCGAGGAATCGTGAAATCAGCGGCTGACGGAAAACCGGTAGCGGGAGCGCTCGTCGGGTTGCTTTCGAGCGGCGCAAGGCAGATCACCGAGAGTACCTTGCTCACATGGGGCACTGCCAATGCCGACGGAGAGTTCATTCTAAACAAACCGGTACCGCCCGGGTCGTATACGCTTAAAACGAAGGCCTTGGGTTACGACGCAAGCGAGCGAGAGATTAAGATTGACGAGAATGGATTGAAGCTTGTAATCGAGCTCAAACCATCGCAGCCAAAATGAGAGAAGGTGCAGTTATGAATCTCACGCATTAAACGAATGAATCACGAATGATTCGTGCAGCAAACTCGAGAATCCGTGTGATTCGCGGATGCCCCCCTTTCCTCGCCATGACTGAAGTACCGGATAGTCCATACCGCCATGGATACGGAATTCGGGCACTTTGTATCCAGCCCGAAAGGCTTAGCGCGGCAGTGCGACCGTTCTGAAACGTCAATGAGAGTTTGCGTACCATCAGGATAGATAAGTTATAATTCCTCCCCGCTGATCAAGTAGCTGGCCCGTTCGGTGGCACATTACATGCTATAGTCCTACCGAACTCATCAACGGCAGCAAGGTCCCAGGTAAACCGGATGCGAGATTGGAGGAAGGTTCCGAATGAAAGCCTTGATTGACAGAACGGCGCGCAGGCAAGCCTCGAAGGGTTTGCGATCTCCAGGTGATCAATTTCCTGGAGCTCATCGAGTGCTGCTGCGAATGGCCCTGGTTGTCCTGGCGGCCGCGGGAGCAATGATCAACGCTCCACGTCAGATCGCTCAGCAACAACCGTGTTCGACCGACCTTCCCAAGGGCTGCTTTACTCCCGTAAAGCGGGACATCGGCTTTATCCTCGACCGCTCAACCAGCATTGCGCAAAAGGGGGAGACATACAACGTCGAAATTCAGGGTGTCCTTCGTGCGCTGCGCGATCCGACAGCGATTCCGCGCGATGGCTCAGTGGCGGTGGCGGTGATAACTTTCGCCGAAGACGCAACCGTCGTCGCGCCGCTAACCGAGATTAACTCAACCGCGGTTGCCGAGAGCGTAGCCGCAAAGGTTGAAGCCCTCCTGTGCGCGGACACCACAAGCCAGACCGGCAAGTGTCCATTCGGCGGGACCAGCTATACCGCCGCCATCATTACCGCCGATGCTCATCTTAATCAGAATCGACGCGAGGGCGCCCGCAGGGTGCTGCTCATGTCTAGTGACGGCGAGCCCGATGACCCGGATCTGGGTGTTGGCGCCGCTAACAACGCACGCGTCGCGGCCCTGCTGAGCGGAATTACTTCTGAGCTCGATGTGATACTCCTCGGCCTCGAATCTGCCGCTCAGATCGCCGCTAACAAGGCGAAGGTCGATCAGATTGTGTTTCCACAGCCTGCAACCAATCTGCCCGGCGCGACACTTCTGCTTCAGGGCGGCGAGTGCAACCGGCCCGGCGCCATTCCCAACTCCGCTGATTGCGATCGGCAGGCCAACGACTTCAGTGATCTCGCTCGCAGCATTATTCGAAGCGACGTTGCACCCCTGAGCATGGTGGTCACAACCGAGGCCGATACCGCGCCTCAAACTGGAGCGGCGCCCAGCGGCCCGCTCTCGCTCAGACAGGCCATAGAACTCGCCAATTGCAACGGCGGCAAAGCGACCATCACATTCGCGGACGGGGTCAAAGGCAAGACCCTTCGACCGCTCGTTCCGCTTCCTGCGCTGACCGCGTCCGACATTACGATAAACGGATGCGACGGAGAAAACTGCGATCCCTGGTTGACCATCAATGGCGCAGCGACCGATTCAGAGAAGGGAGAAGCTCACCCTAACGGATTGTTGATTCGCTCCGGCCGCAACGTCGTTCGCGGTTTGAGGATAATCAACTTCACCGGAGCAGGTATCGCGATCGATCGGATCTGTCCGTTCGACAACGTCGGCCACAACCGCATAGAGAGGAACGTACTCGAAAGCAACACGCGAGCCGGCGTCCTGGCAGCCGACACTCTCTCCGAAGGCAAGGAGAGTTTCAACATCCGAAACACCATCAGCCGCAACACGATTTCGAATAGCGCCGCGCCTATTGACCTCAATGGCGATGGGCCGACCGCTAACGACGACGGCGATCCGGACCTGGGGCCAAATACGCTGCTCAACTTCCCCGACTCGATCAACGTGGTGTCAGCAGCCGGGGCCGTGAATATAACCGGCCAGGTTAACGGGCCCACAAAAGCCGGAGCTACGGTCGAAGTGTTCGCGGTCACCAACTTTACCATTGTCTCAGGGAAGCTTGTGATTCAAGGCGCCAGTTTCCTTGCGCAGACAACCACAGCGGAGAATGGCTCCTTTAGCCTGACGGGCGTGGGCACGTCGGCTACAGGCATCTACACCGCTACGGTGACCGATCGCGCCGGGAACACATCCGAGTTAATGTCCGAGACAGGCAACGTGAAACCCGGACGGCCCGATGCCACGCTGACAGCCGCCGTGGATTTCGGCGACGTGCCGGTGAATACCACTCCGCCAGGAAAGACGGTTGAAGTCACAAATACCGGCAATGCGCCGCTCATCGTCACCCTCTGTTCGATAGTCAAGTGCAACAGCGCGGACAGAGATGACACCGCGCGCTTCACCATCACCGGCTGCCCAACCGGGCCAATCAATCCGGGCGAGCATGTGACAATCACAATCACGGTGAGTGCGAACGCATGCGGTGTCCTTCATGCATGTTTGAATCTGACGACCAACATTCCGCGCCAGCCGATCCTTCAGGTGCCTCTCACGGCAAACGTCGGCGGCCCGGCGCAGGCAAAACTGACCCTGCAGGGTGGGGCAGCGGCACTCGACTTTGCAGCAGTAACTCCCCGCGGCAAGCCGAGAAAAGCGAAGGCCAAGAACGCCCGAACCTTCACCATCCAGAACCAGGGCTGTGCCACGCTCAATCTGACGTTTGCGTCGATCGTTCGCACTGGCAACGCCAGCAGGATCGTCAACAAGGACGATAGCGCTTTCTTCTCAGTCAGTCTGCTCAGCGCAACCGGAACCGAAACGCCCATCTCGATTGGGCCCAATGGCACTGCCAGTGTGGGCGGGCTTCAAACCGTGACTTTCCGCGTGCGAATCAGGCCAGTGATCCCGGTTGTGATCGATTGCCCGGGCAATCCCAGCGGACTGTCTGCGAATGAGGTCCTGCCCGATGAAGTACTGTCGCAGCTGAACATCACGAGTAACGGCGGGGCGCTTACCGTGAATCTCGTCGGCCATGTCTCCACCGGCGTGCAGTTGATCGATCCGTGCAGCCCGAACCAGCCGCCGCTGGTAACACTCACCAGATCGGGTGACCAGTTCACCGTTCAGTTCTCGGCGTTCGACTCCAACCTGAGCATCAACCACGCGACCTATAGGTTCCTCAATCGCGCGGGCGCTACCATAGATCAAGTATTCGACATCGATCTGACTCAATCGATTCGAGACCGAAACCTTGTAAGAGGCCAAAGCGTCACGGTCAGTCAGTCCTTCACGGGCGGAGTCAGCGCGCTGCAGATCGACAGCGTCCAGGTGACCGTGTTCGACGGAGAAACGAGCGAATCGGCGACGTCGGGAACAGTGACCTCGAGCAGCACATCGTCCAGCACGATCAGCATAAGAAGCGACGGACCCGGGAGACAGGCGACACTGGTCCTGCCGGTGGTTAAGTTCAAGCGCGGGCGGCGCGAGTGACCGCGAGCTGCGCCGTTTTGAGCAGTATGCTGAAGAAATGCCGGCGTCGTGCAGACGCCGCCAAGACGAAAGAAAGGCCCGATTCGTGGGGTGGCTTGATCAGATTCCTCTCTCCCCTGGGCCACTTCACAGCAGAGTTAGCGCAGAGGCGTTTCTCTCCGCGCAGCAATCGCGTCCTCTTTGCCCTGAGATTGAAGCACGCCTTCGCAAGGTGGCTCACCATTCCAATTCCGATTATGCCTGACCGCCGCCACAGGTTCGACGGGAGGAAGGCGCGATGACAAAAAGAATCCTCTTGATCATATCGTTGTTTGGATTGGTCGCGGTGCAGGCGCAATCAATACTGCTCTTCGAACCGGCTTCTGCCCATCGACTGGAAGCTGCTCAACCCCAACAACTCAAAGCGACCCTGAGCGCAGAAGTTACCGTGCGAGCGGCTGGGCGCGGTAATCCATGGATCAATCTCAGCGATGGGCGAGACCTGGAGACAAATCGCACCCTCTCGGGTGCGTCGCTACTAGAGGAAGCCGATCCGACAGGCCTGGCAACAGGGGATTTTAATGAGGACGGATCACCCGATCTCGTCGTCGGTTATATGTCCGACGGTGGTCTGGGAATCATCATACTTCATCGCGGCAACATTGCTTCGGTCTACCCATCCAGCTCTGACGCCTCGCTCGGCGCCTCCGATTCGCCGTTCCTCGACTCACCTCGTCTCATTGAGCTGCCGGACCCGGCAGAGTTTCTTGCGGCGGGAGACTTCGACGCCGACGGCCACTGCGATCTGATCGCAGCCGCGCGGGATCGGAGCAGAATGTTTCTGCTCCGAGGAGACGGCAAGGGAGGGCTCGGCAATGCAGAGCCGATCGAGTTACCGGGAAAGATCACTGCGCTAACGTCGGGGGAGATAAATCGTCCTGATGGTTTGACCGACATTGTAGTCGCCATATCCGGAGCGGATGGTCCGAAAGTAATCGTCTTCGAAGGGCCTGAGGGCGCGGCGAGGGCCGCGCCCGAGGTGTTAGATCTCCCATCCGAAGCGCGAGCCCTGGCGTTGGGCAGGCTCGACGACGATCCCTTGATCGACCTGGCAGTTGGGGCGGGACGTGAGTTGCTCATCGTGAACGGCCGCGATCGTCAACTGTCCATCGATCGTGATCAGTGGGCCGAGGTTCATCCCGCCATAATCCACCGGCAGTCTCTTTCGTTCACCGTTGAGTCCCTTGTGTTGGGAGACTTCAGTGGCGATAGCCGGCTTGAAATCGCTTTGATGAGTGGCGACGGAAGGGTCAGACTGTTTGGCCGCAAAGAGGCAATTGGCGGAACGGCTTTAGCTCGGCCAGAGAGCGCGCGGTGGCGCCAGATCAGCGCTCTTGCCGAAGTTGTCGACAACTCGACTGGGTCTGCAAGCCTGCTGGTTCGCGCTCGCCTCTCATCCCTTCCCAAGGATAATCTGGTGGTGCTGGATCAGTCTCGGCTTCAGATGCAAATCGTTGCCTTCGACGGGGTGAGCAGGAACCGGGGAGTCGTCCCACTCGCGTCGCCGAAGCAACCAGTCATGGTATCTATCGACGCGGATGAGGAACCGGTCGCGGTCTTGCCAATGAGGCTGAATGCCGATGCAATCAGCGACCTCGTAGTTCTCAGAAGAGGTCACCGAGCACCCTCCTTGCTGATTACTCCTGCAGCGTTTAACTTCACGGTAACATCGGTCGCTGACCTGCCTGATGCCAGCCCGGGGGATGGAGTCTGCGACATCGGCACGAGCATCTGCACCCTTCGTGCAGCCATTCAGGAAGCCAACGCGAGTGCGGGACTCGACACTATCAGTTTCAGCCTCGGGAGCGGGACTCCGTCGATCATCGTAGGCGGTGGCGGTTTCGGTCCTCTTCCGCTGATCACCGAGGCAGTCACTATCCAGGGCAACAGCGGTGGCGCCACGAGGATCGAGCTCAACGGAACTGTCGCGGGCCCGGCGGCTACCGGACTATCTATCTCGTCCGGCGGCGCTACGGTTCGGGGACTGGTGATCAATCGCTTCGCCGGTGGAGAGATCCTGTTGACGAACAATGGCGGCAACACGATCGAGGGTTGCATCATTGGAGCAAATGCCGGCGGGACCGCGGGCTTTCCGAATCCGGCCGACGGAGTGTCTGTCAGCGATTCGCCTGGCAACACTATTGGCGGTGCAAGCGCCGCCGCCGGAAACATCATCTCCGCCAATGGACTGGGTGTGCACATCGATGGGCCGCTGTCTACCGGCAACAGAGTTCAGGGCAACTTCATCGGCACGACCCTCCTCGGCAATGCCGCTCTGGCTAACGCGACTGGTGTCGTGGTGAGCGGCGGCGCTGCCAATAATAGCGTAGGAGGCGCCGTCGGG